>JBILJV010000004.1:0-87464 GCA_044377005.1 Bacteroidia bacterium | reverse complement strand
AATCCACTTGTATTGGACAATCTGTAATTTTAAAATTAAGAGTTGATTTAATTACCCAAACACTGTCACAAGCATCTTTAAAAGAAGATGTCAGTTGCAAGGAATAATTTCCACTTCTATTCAATCCACTTGCAAAAGAAACATCGAAGGTATTGGTTTCATTTTTGGAATTACATGAAATGGGTGTAACTGAAGTTATAGCAGTTGAAAGTGTTCCCGATAATTTAAAACTAGATGCTTTCACAGAATCACAATTGAAAGGTTGGTCTAGAGTAACTCTAATTTTAGTTGAATTACATGTTGGATTAGAGATAGGACTAAATTTGGGTTGAGGCACTTTTGTAATTTTACCTTCCCAAGTAAGTTCCCATCCATCACAAACGATATTTTTATCAGAATGAAAATAAAAAGTAATAGCAGAATCGTTTGAAGTGATATTAGTTGGATTATTTATTGTTCCAGTATAGGTTCGAATTAGAGTACCTGTTGTATCTTTTCCTCTGTAAGCCTTTAAATAATCAGAGCCTGTTTCTGTACAGAAACTCCCTTTGAACTTGATAGAAATAGAGCTAGCCCCTTTTACTATTATTGTAAAAATCAAATCTTCATTATTTGCATATTTTGTAGTAGATTGTTGATTTGCTTCACTGTCTTTTAATGAGCCTTTGCAAGCATAGATCTTTGCATTAGACATTTTATATTCCGTTTGGCCCTTTACATTTAACAAAGTCAATAAAAAACCAAATAAAACAACTTTATAGCTTTTAAAACCATTTAAATATGTAAACAAATATCTCATTTACTTTTTTTAATTATTATTTCAGGTGTAACGATAATGTTACTCCAATTTCCTGCTCTATCTTTTAATTTAACTTCAAAATTAGTTGTTTCCTGAAGAGCAGTACCAAGCAAAAATGTATTTTTAATTTTCACAATTAATTCACCTTTAATAAAAATTGAACTTGTGGGAGGTGCAAGAGGTGGAATAAAATAATAATCAGGTTTTGACAAACGTCTATCTTTAACAAAAATAGCATTTTGGTCAGGATTTATTTCTCCTAAATCTCCATTGGCATCAGAATATTCAAACTTAATTTCCAAACTGTCCTTGTACTGAACAACTTCTGTTGTACTTATAGAAATAAACTTAATATTTGGGACCGCATTTGATGTGTCTTTTTTACAATTTTGTAAAAGTAATAACAACAAGCTATAGATAAAAATTCGTCTCATTAATTAATCTTTACTGCGAAGTATTTTTTAAAATTAAAAGAAGTTTCGTTAGAGGGAATAAACAGACTTGGATTAACATTATCTGTTGTATTTATTCTGCACCATACCACATCACTAGTAACTCCTATTGAAGAAAGTGGCATAGTTATACTATACCAATATTCTACCGTTTCTCCTGATACACCTATGCCTAAAAATGGAGAACTTTCTTTTACCAAAGTTTGTTCAGCACCTTTAAACTCGTATGGATTCAGCGAAAAATTAATTGTATTAGGTCCCAACTGGGACAAAGGGGTTTTATCATCGAGTATAGAAATCATTATTTTAACTTGACTAGCATTAGAAGGCAATAAAACTGGCTGGTAACCTACATGAGGCAAAGGGGTTGTTGAACCATTAACAAAAACCAGTAAACCACCCATTTGCGGTGTAAAATCAATATTATTTGGACTATTTCCAAATTGATCTTTTGCACCATTATTAATCCATGTACTTATATTTTCTATATAAGTCTCTTTCTTTTGAGGCCAATCACTACCGGGGTCAGTAGTCAATGGCATTTTTCCTTGACTTCCGGGGATAAACTCTAAAATTCTGTGTAAAAGCATACTTTGAGAAGCCTTCCCTGGCACTACCCTTTTTGAAAACTGTGGTTGATTAGGGTCAGTATTGGTACTCAAACGATTTATTAATGAGTTATATGTACTTTCTATTGTTCTAAAATCAGGTTCAAAATTCCCATCGTGACATCCGCTGTTAGAGCAAGTAGGTTTAAAAATATTCTTATGTAATCCTTGAATTGAATTAGGATCAATGTCAATATTGTCAATTGGAGATTCTTTAACATCATCTTTCCAATTGTCATAAGGATTATCATTTTTATTTTTGGAACAAGCCCCCAAAAACAGAATAATCAAAATAGTGAAAATAAATAATCTTGTATTTCTAGTAATCATAGGCTTAAAATTAAATTCTATCAAACAAACTTCGTGCATCGGGATCAATAATTCCGGCGGATTTTACTCGATCTTTAAAGCCTAAAATATCTGCAATTGTCAATGTAAAATCAGTTACTTTACCAATTGGATTAAATTCTGAACCAATCATTAAATTGGAAGGAACATTTTTACCAACCATTCCACCGAAAACCCTCAAAGAGTTGGCATCACCATGGTCGTATCCATACCAATCATTTTCATCTAAAATGGGATTATGGTTTAAATTTCTACCACATTCAGGCACAAAAGTCATAATCGTTTTGCCACTCATTTCAGGAATTTGTGTTTGAATATAATTCCATAAAAAGCCAAGAGCATGGTCTGCTTTGTGCATTGCTTGAAGGTACCCTGTAAAGTTACTGTGACATCCATCGATATTGCTCATATTCACGACCAATAATTTGGGTTTAAAAACCCTTAACACTTCTGCTGCATAACCTATTGTTGAACCATCTCCTCCTGAAACAGGGGGCATAGAGAGTAATCCTGCATTTTGTCTATTAAAGGTCTCTTCAATAAACGTTTTAATGCGCGTTTTTTCTTCATCCGTATTTTTTATTCCGGGGATATCTCCTTGTCTTATATTAAATGAATTGTCTAAGAAGTTCTTCATTTTATACATAGGTTCAAGCTCCTCTTGTGGATGGTAAATTTTTGCATTTGAAAGAGTTGCTCTACCGTCACCACCGAATGTTATTCCTGGCGCAAAAAAATTAGCTCCATATTGCAATCCAAAGTCGGGATGACGACTTGAGTTGAGTAATGGAGTAGAGTTTGATATTGTATTTCCGATAAACCAAACATCGGTAGCTTTAAAACCTCCAAATCTACGGGCATACTCAAAAATAGTAGGATTTACGGGTCTTACTTTTAAACCTTGACCTTGAACACCACTTCCTGTAACCAAAGAATTCAATCCACCATAATGCCCACCTGATATGGCTCTCATTTCGGCAAATATTGTTCCTTGCTTTTGGATAGATTGTGATAAAATTTTAGGAATTGGTTGACTTCCATTTGGTTGTCCAGAGGGTGTAGTTCCATAGGCAATTTTAGTAGAGGGCGCCGCGCCTTCTAAAATATTATACATAATATTACCTTCAACATTGTAACCCTGACTGTCAGACAAATAACGTTGCAAAATAGAATCTTGTTGCCTTAATCCACCTCCAAATAAAACATAAACCACATGCTCCGCTTTGGGTTCATTGGTTCTTGCAAACAACCTTCCACTGGGTAGTAGATAAGGTAATACCAGTCCTGCTGTTGCTACTTTAGCCGTTTGTTTTACAAAATCTCTTCTTTTCATTATTTGTGATTTAATATTTAATAGAAAAAATATTCATCTGAGGCTGCAAAAGCGGTGTAAACTAATTCAGGAGAAAAATTAGGATTACTTTTGTTTGCGTTTATATAATTTCTAAACCATGTTCTTTCTGCTTCAGTTGGTCTTCTGATAAAAAACCTAACATAAGTCTCTTCAATAAAACGTTCAGTACTGTCAACCATAAATTTTCTAGTAGGCAATTTTACTTGACTAGAGTTCATATAGTTACTAATAATAACCTCATTGATTAAAGATTTGTCACCACAACTTTGAATGACCCTATCAGTGCGACTCAATTCATTTACTGAAGAAGGTTTTTGAAATAAATTAGTTGTTAAAATACTGTGATATTCAATATTTGATTTAGCCTTGTTCTTATTAAGATTGTCTCCATAAGAATCTGTATTAACTACTTGATAATCAGTTTTTTTTTGACATGAAACAATAAATAGTAGGCCAAAAAAGATTAAGATTAGTTTAAAACTGTGCATATTCATCTGTACTCATTATTAAAAGTTGAACTTTTTGTAAATTCTTTGTTTTATAAAAATCATCCATTAGGTTTACTGTTTCTTGGGTGGTAGGTTCTCTTCCCACCAATGTAAGATAACACCATTTAATTAACCCTTCGCTGAATTCCCTTGACTTAACTAACATTTGACAGAAGGCATACTTATTATCAGCATAACCTCCAAAAAGCGACCCTCCTTTGCCTTTTTCAATAATTTCGAAACCAATATTAAACTCATCTCTGGTTGGGAATCTAAAAAACAAATCATCAAAAGAAGCATTCACAAAATTGAAAGAATTCATATTAATTACATCATAAATTGGGTTGTCTAACATATAAGCATACATGTCTCCTATTTGGATTTGGCCAACTTGGTATGCTCTTCTGGATTTGAGAACATTTTTACATCTATCTATAGTTGCCATTGCTGAAAAAACACCAATTGAATCGCCTAGTAACCTTGATGTTAACAGTGAAAACTGAGCAATTCCTATAGGTTGACTTATTTCCTCTTCAGAGGCTCCTTCAAGCAATCTTGCTTTAGTTAAATCATAAATTCTTTGATAGTAGGCTCTTCTGTAAGATGAATCTCCAGGCACAAAAATGGAATCAGTCATTAATCTCATTATTAAATCCTGCCTACTTTGGATTGACAAATTCCCTTTTCTAAGTAATTCTAAATCTCTAAATGATTCAGCATCCAAAGGTTCTCTCCCCAATAAATCAATATATATTCGGTTGATATAATTTTCAACCTTAACCGTTGAGACATCTTCATAAGATTTTGGTTTATTGTTAGGAACAACAATGGCATCTTTTTTTGAACAAGACACGACCATTACTACCGGAATAAATATGAAAAAAAAACGAAAAAAAGGAATGTAAAGTTTGCTCATTATTCTCTACTATAATTCAAATTAAATCAAAAAACAGTAAAAAAACAAATCCAATTTAGTTTTCCAAAAGATGTTCCATTATTTTTTTCAGCTTTTCAGCACTAGGAAGCATTTCTTTTTCCAGTTCAATATTAAGAGGGATAGCAGGTAAATTAGCAGATCCTACAATTTCAATTGGCGCATCCAAATATTGGAAACAATTTTTTTGAATTCTTCCTGCTATAGCTTCGGCAAATGAATTCTTTAAAGTTTCTTCGGTCAAAACAATGGCTTTACCATGTTTTTTAACAACGTTAAAAATAGTTTCATCGTCGCAAGGATTTAGTGTTCTTAAATCCACAATCTCAACATTTTCACTCATAGATTTAGAAGCATTTAAAGACCAATACACACCCATTCCATAAGTAATTACGGCTATAGATTCTCCATATTTCACAGCATCTTCACTTGCGGTTTGAACAATATTAGCTTTACCAAGCGGAATTACATAATCTTCAGATGGTTCTGGCATTTTGGCCAACTCAGTTCCGGGCACTTTACTCCAATAGAGCCCTTTGTGCTCAAACATTACTACTGGATTAGGATCATAAAAAGCAGCTTTTAATAACCCTTTCATGTCGGCGGCATTACTTGGGTAAACTACTTTAATACCTTTAATCTGAAGAATACTACTTTCTACAGTACCTGAATGGTAAGGACCTCCACCACCATATGCACCAGTAGGGATTCTAATCAAGGATTGAATTGGAAATTGACCGTTAGAAAGAAAACAACTTTTTGACAATTCCTCGACCAATTGATTGATACCTGGCCAAATATAATCTGCAAACTGAATTTCAACAATTGGCTTACAACCTACAGCACTCATTCCAGCAGTTGAACCAACGATATAAGCCTCTTGAATCGGGGTATTAAAAACCCTGTCTTTTCCATACTTTTTGGCCAATGTTGCTGCTTCACGAAATACACCTCCTAACCTCATTCCTACATCTTGTCCATATAGAAGTGCTTCTGGATGTTTCTTGAGTATTTCGTCGCAAGCAAACAATGCTGCATCAACCATAACAATAGGTTCCTTTCCTAAAGGACAACGTTCGCCCGCCTCTTCTTTTATTGGAGTCTCTGCAAATTCATGGAGGTATAATGTTTCAGGTAAAGGTTGTGGCGCATTAATGGCTCTTTCAAAACTTTCTTTGATTTCTAATTCCGCTTCTTTGTAAATTTCATCTAATTGTTGGATAGACACCCCTAAATCAGACAATACCTTTTTTAATTTTGGAAAGGGATCGTCCGCAATATCTTGTTCTAAATCATCTCTATACCATTCGCTTCTTACACCACTAGTATGGTGACCTAATAAAGGGACTTTGGCATGCAACAACATTGGTTTGCGATTTTTTCTTACCCAAGAAACAGCCGTTTGAAGATCTTCATAGCACGTTACAAAATCACTTCCATCAGTTCTTGCTCTTTTAAGTCCTTTGAATCCTGCCGCAAATTCATAAGCATCCATAGCCCTCATTTCATCACCACTTGCAGAAATACCCCAATCATTATCTTGAACTAAATACAAAATTGGTAATTCCTTTAAAACCGCCATTTGAAGCGCTTCGCTAACTTCACCTTCTGTCATACTTCCGTCGCCAATACTACACAATACAATTGGGGGCTCTATAGTATCTAACATACCCTGACTTTCTTTATATTTTAAACCATGTGCCATCCCAGTTGCTGGAATAGCTTGCATACCTGTAGCACTACTTTGATGCGGAATGGTTGGCATTCCTTCTCTTTTTAACGATGGATGAGAGTAATAGGTTCTACCCCCCGAAAAGGGATCATCTGCCTTAGCTAATAATTGCAACATCAACTCGTAGGGCTGCATTCCTATAGCCAAAAGCAAACTTTCATCTCGGTAATAAGGGGCTGCATAATCTATAGATTTCAACAAAAAACCAGCTGCTATTTGAATTGCTTCGTGACCTTTGCTTGTGGAATGAACATATTTTGTGATTGGTCTATTCTCATCATAAATCGCAGCCATGCATCTGGCTTTAGACATTAATAAATAAGCCTTAAGTAAAATCTCTTTTGTAACCATTATTAAATTGGAGTTGCAATGTTACGAAAAATAAAAAAAATAGCCTAAAAAACTGCAACAATTATCGCCCAACATTACCGACAGTAATGTTATTCAACTGTTTAATAAAAGATAATTTATGCTAAACTTTGTAATTTAGCAACCGAACGAGAGTGAATCGTTAAAACAGGTATTGTAGAAGTACTTACCAATTGCTGTGCATAAGTGCCCATAAAAAAACTATTGGTATTTTCAGTTTCCGTCATTATTGTAATCAAATCACATTTATGCATTTGGGCAAATTTGATACAATCCTCGGCAACATTATTTCCATAACTTTCATCAAAGGTGGTTTTAACACCCTCTTTGCTTAACAATTCTTCTACCTGATGTGCATATCTAGCTAACTTAACCCTAGACTCTTCTTTCATTACTTTGGAAACGTTAAAAATTAAAACATCTGCATCGAATGCTTTTGCAAATAGTTTAACGTGATTGATTTTTTGTCTGGTTTCACCACTATCATCCAATGGCAACATAATTTTAGTGAACCCAGCAAAAGAGGATACATCACCTTGTAATGTTAAAACGGGACAATGTGATGTACTTACTACTTTAAAAGCATTGCTACCTACCCACAATTGTTGCCACCCAGAAACGCCATAAGCGCCCATCACAATTAGATCGATACTTAATTCAATTTCGGTTTTAATTATTTCTTTGTGGATTTGCCCACTTCTTTCAATAAATGTAAACTGCGCATTTTCGACATTGCATATATCTCGAATTTGGTCAATAATATTTGACTCAGACAAAGACGTTACGACATGAATAATGTACAATTTAGAGTTCAAAAGCTTTGAAATTGAGATTGCAGTTTTTAGAGCACCAATTGCGGATGGAGAATTGGCAAATGGCACGAGAATTTTGTTGATTGTAGCCATACTATTTAATTTATTTTTAACAAATTAAGCATATTTTTCACTTAAAACCCAAATAAATCTTAATTTTATTTTAATGAAATTAAGATTTAAGTCCTCATATTCAGTCAAAATGTGATTTAATTGCCTTTACTTTGCCTTTTAAAATGGCAGGCATTTATATTCACATCCCCTTTTGTAAACAAGCGTGCATTTATTGTAATTTTTACTTTGAAAAAGGCAAAAAAAACCAATCGCTTTTGGCAGATGCCCTTATTAAAGAAATAGAATTACGCAAAAATGAAATTTCAGAACCTATAAATACAATTTATTTTGGGGGAGGCACTCCCTCCTATCTTGAATTTAACTATCTCGAAAAAATAATAAATTCTGTAAAAACAAACTATGATTTAACTGAAATCGCAGAGGTTACCTTAGAGGCAAATCCAGATGATATTAACTTGGAACGTCTTAATAAATGGAAATCATTGGGCATAAACCGACTGAGTATAGGCGTTCAAAGCTTTTTCGATTCACATCTCAAATGGATGAATAGAGCTCATAATAGCGAAGAGGCTGAATCATCTATAAAAGAAGCCTTAAAACTCAACTTTGAAGTAAGTATTGATTTAATATTTGGAATTCCGAATTCAACCCACGAACAATGGTTGAGCAATTTACATAAAACCATTGCATTAGGTGTTCATCATATTTCGTGTTATGGATTAACACTTGAACCTAATACACCCTGGGAAAAACTAATAAAAAGAGGTCAATATCCAAGTTCTAATGATAATTTAAGTGCAGAACAATTTGAAATCGCTGATAGTATTCTTGGTGAAAACCTGTATGAGCATTATGAAATCAGTAATTATGCTTTAAAAGGCAAAAAAGCAAAGCACAACTCTTCCTATTGGGCTGGGAGACAATATCTTGGTATTGGACCATCCGCTCACTCTTATGATATAATTACAAGAAGTTGGAATATTTCAGATATTAAACTTTATATAGAATCATTATCAAACAACAAGCGACCGTTTGATCAAGAAAAATTGAGCAAAGAAAACAGAATCAATGAATATCTTATGACTAGCATAAGAACTAGTGATGGAATTAATATTGAGAAATTGATTGAATTAGACCTTCAACTTGAAGATCTAAAAAAACAATTAAATGAAGAAATAAAAAAAGGCTTTGTCATTTTAAATGACAAAGCCTTAAAGTTAAGCCCTAAAGGGATGTTATATGCTGATGCTATAGCATCAAAACTTTTTGTTTAATATCTACTGTAAGAACTTCTGTATCTTTTAGAATTAGCATATTGATTATAGTAACCACCATTACTTGTGCGTTTGTATGCCATTAATGTTTCAAATATTATTATCGAGTATACCTCTTCAATGGTTTCTGAAGGGTTGATCATTCTAGATTCCCTTTCAAACAACACCTTACTCAAATCTGCATTTAATTTTGTAGTATCTTTGGGCAATGATGAAGAGACATATAAATACCAATTTGATTCTTCTTCAACTTGAAATTTATACAAATATACCAAACTTGTGTCTTTCCCTAAGATGAGTGTTTGGGTAGATAGAAACTCAATAGTATCTATTTTATTGTAATCATTAGAAAGTGCATAAAGCTCCGCTAAAACAAAATCTTTTTGGTTAAGGTACTCTTTAGGAAATTTATTTAACTTTTTAGCATGATACAAAATAGAATATAATTCATTTCGAGTGTCTTTGTTTTTTGCCAATGCCATATATACAGAATCGTGAAAATACAAATCATATTTTAGTAAAACAGGCATCAGACTTAAACGCTTAGTATTATTATTAATTGTTAAAATTTTATTTACAACTGCTTTTAGAGGATTACTTTTAGTGTAAAGAGGAAGAGACAAGTCAAGAATATCGGACAACAAATCATAAGAATAAAAACCTCCATCGTCATAGCTTTCTCTTTTGTTCTTTTCAGGAATTTTATATCCCATCATATTATAGTATGACCTAGTTTCATAATCATTTTCAGCATTTTCATCCTTAGTTAAAGCTGCCATCATCCGTTTATATTCAATGGTGGTTTCAAACACTAATCTGTCATGAATATTGGCATAATCTTTTTCATTAATAATCCCACTATCCTTCATTAAAGACAACATTCGATAAGCGGTATTTCGGTATTCATATATACTAGTTAAAGCAATTAATTCAGGTAATATTTGTTTGGTCAATTTTAATGAATCTGAAAAGGCATAAAGCATTGATTCCATTTCATCTTCATCATCAGAAATTGGCAAATCATTGGCAAGAATAGGTTTAATGGTTTGATAAGCAATACTATTTTTTTGAGACGCTATTGCTTTTAAAATGACGATTTGTAAATATGCAGTATCTGAAAAGCGATTATATAATTTTTGCAAATATGGAATAGTTATGTCGGATGCACTATCAATTGCACTTAACTTTTCAATCAAAGAGGTTCTAATTGGGGCAGCATCTCCTTTCATAGATATGGTATCAATAATGTTACACAAATCTTTAAAATCTTTTTTAGTAAACTCAACATCCTCTAAATAGCTGATACTTGACTTTCTTTTAATACTGTCTTTACTTACAAAATCTTGGATAAAACGGTAGCCTTTTTTCTCAAAAATATCTCCTTTATGAGCAGTATCAACAATTTCAAATGTATTAATGAATGTATTAATAAAATCACTAATCCCATTAATTGTATCTGTGTAAGCTTCAACATAATAACGATTAATTCCACTCAAAGAATTAAGCACTTTGATGATCCGATGGGTATTAGTATCAGTGTATGAAAACAAGCTGTATTTAACCCCATTCTTTTCAAAATAACGTTCTCCTGTCACTTTTAAAGAAGCTGTTTTTTTCCATGAATTGAAGTACGCCGAAGGCAATTTACTTTGATTTTCATAGTAACCATATTTGTATTTTTTTACGGCTATAAAATCGTGGGTATTTTCTGGAATAAAATACATTTCTTTGTAAGAACCTTGATAAAAATCTTTACGTTTTTTTTCATCTTCATCATCAGGTTCATAACCATAGTAATCATCATTTGAATTTTCCTTTACTAAAATTGGATTGATTGGGGTTTTTACTTTAAAATGCATTAAAGTATCCGAATATTCAAAATACTGATATTTTGGTCTTTGATTAACCGAAATAGATTTGAAGAAAATATGGTTAAAATCGGCTTCTTGTGAAGGTCTTAGAACAAACATTAAGTATCTCGTTCCGACCAAAACAAATCGGGCAAGTATCTTATTTTTAAGTTTGTTTTCATAAGTTACATCTAGACCTTGGTATCCGTCTAATTGTATAAATCTTCTATTAATAGGTTTAAAATTATCCGTTGATGCAAAACCTAAAGACATAATATTTAATTCGAACGTATCTTCTTCCAAATAATTTTGATTAACAACTTCCAATTGTTTAATTAGGTAGGTATTTCCAGTAGTTTTTTCATAAACCAAATGTTCATAGGAAGGATCGGCTTTATTTGTTGAGGCAAACTTAGTGGCTTTATTATACACTGGGAGTTGCATATTAAAAACACTATCGGGACTGCTTGTAGCGTTCCAATTTAGATTTTGGCCTTCATTAATTTTCAATGTATTAAAGAAATTATTAGCATCCTTAGAAACAGCAAAATTCTTTTTTCCAGACAATCTAACAATGTAGATATTAAATGGAGACGCAAGAATGTGAAAACGATTCAAATCTCCAGTTTTGAGTTTAGTTATTATTTCAATTCCATTAAAACCGTTGGACTTTATGGCCTTTCTATTGGTTATTTCACCAGGAATATTTTCAAAAATCATCGTATCAATTTCTTCTAAAATATCTTCAGGAGATTTTCCTGAGAAAATTGCATTCGATTTAATTTTTTCAATTTGAAAATAGTGACTATTGGCTAAATCGGGAGAAAGGTATGTAGTGAAATAGTTATTGTCATTGATTTGTGACAATCTTGAAGGTAAAGAGGCTGAAATCAATCCATCGTCGGAAGTAAAAGTATTGTATTTATGGACATAGTTTTTTTCTTCAAACTTTTTAGCCATTTTGCTTTTTTCCTTTGCAATACTTTGCACAGCTCTAACTTTATAACCATGAGCTATAAGCATACTTAATACGCCTTTATCTCCTGGCAAGTGGGCACAACCGACACCAGTAAACATTACTTTACCTAGTTTCATAATAGAATCCATTCGTCGAACCATATTTGCGTTGCGTTTATAAAGCATGTATTCCAAATAGTGTTCACTTTCAGTCATTCTATCAATTGAATCAATCATGTAAATATCTCCTTTACGATAGGCATCTCCCATTTGTTGTCTCAGTTGATATGTACTTCTTTTAAATTTCTTTTTGGGCTTTGCATCTTTAGGTTCTTTGGCTGCTATTTTAACTAATTCACGGCTCTCTTCAAACCCTTCGACCCCTGTAAAATCCTTCCCCATTTTTTTTGCCAATTGATATATGTATAAATCGAGCCAAGCATCTTCTTCAAAATCATCTTGATCACCTCTTTTTAGTAAATAATTTACTTCACGGGCTTCGGCGCTCAATTTCTTCGCTATCATTTTTTTGTTATAAGTACTTAATCCAAAAGTATAGAGATTAAGAAAATCATAAGTACTTTTTTGTTCAACCTTGTTAGCCTCAGATGCATCTTCATCATCAGTTATCCATTTATGAATAACACTGTCTAGATTTTGTTCCAAAGCAACAACATCAGACTTAGAAAGGGCAATGTAAAAGGAATCACCTAAATGAAAAGCAATTTTCTGACTAACGTGCATAGTACCATAAACATAACTAGGCTTTTTAAGCCCATTACCAGTTATTTGCCATAATAGTCCTTTTTGATTATTAAGTTGAGCATAGCTCATGTTAGAAATAATAAATAGAGAGATAAAGATGTAGTGTTTTTTTAACATAACAGAAGTTCAAAGATAAGATTAGAAATAAAGAAAACGAAAAAAGGGATGAAAAATTTCATCCCTTTTTTAAAAGTTGTATTGAATATCAATTATTCAGCAACCACATCCACATCGATAGATTTGGTAACCTCTTTGTGAAGATTGATATTTGCTTTGTATTCGCCAATTGTTTTAGGCTCTTCCGTAAAAACAATTTTTCTTCTATCAACTTCTATTCCCATGTCTTTAAGAGCATTAGAAACTTGAAGAGTAGTGATAGAACCGAAGATTTTTCCACTTGTTCCTGTTTTTGCTTTAAGAATCACTTTGATTCCTTCAAGTTTCACAGAGAGAGCTTCCGCATCTTTTTTGATTTTTTCTTGTTTGAATGCACGTTGTTTAACATCTTCTGCTAACATTTTAAGTGCAGACGAAGTTGCTAATTTAGCCATTCCTTGTGGAATTAAGTAATTTCTTCCATATCCTGGACGAACACTAACAACATCATCTTTATGTCCAAGATTTCTAACATCTTGGGTTAAAATTAATTTCATGTTTGACATTTTTTAATCCTCCTTTTTTAAAATTATTTTAAACCGTCAGCTACATAAGGTAAAATAGCCATAAAACGAGCACGTTTCACTGCAGTAGATACTTTTCTTTGATATTTATCAGAAGTTCCGGTGATTCTTCCTGGAAGAATTTTACCTTGTTCATTCATAAATTTCAATAAGAAATTAGCGTCTTTGTAATCTACATACTTAATGTTGTGTTTTTTGAAACGACAATATTTCTTTTTTATAACGGTTGGTTGGGTGTTGAAACCGAAAGTTTCTTGTGATGCTTGCTTACTCATACTTTAGCGTCCTCCTTAACAATTTTTGGAGCTGGTGCAATTTCTCCTTTTTGTTTACGTTCATTAAACAATACACCGTGTTTGTCTAATTTGGTGTTTAAAAATCTTAAAACTCGCTCATCTCTACGATAAACTGTTTCTAAGTTAGCGATGAACTCAGGATTTGCCTGAAATTCAAAGAAATGATAGAAGCCGGTTGATTTCTTTTTAATCGGATAAGCTAATTTGGTCAAACCCCAATTGGTTTCATTTACCATTTTGCCTCCGTGCTCCGCAACCAACTGTCTGTAGCTTTTAACCGCTTCTTGCATTTGTGCTTCAGACAGTACGGGTGTTAAAATGATTGCAGATTCATAGTTAACTAAACTCATACTTTTTTGTATATTTATTTTTTTAAGGGCTGCAAAGATAATCAATTAATCTTAAATACCAAACCTTATTTTACTCTCTGAAAATTACGCTAATTAACCCTATTTCCATGTTTGTTCTGCCCTATTTTGAAATCATAAGGGTGTATTTATGTTTATATACTACAAATGTTAAAATTAAGAATGGGGCAGTGTGCCCGAGCACTTTAATTTACAAATTATCCTTGCCATTGAATTTGGCTTATTTAATATCAATATTATTGAACTTGAATGACACTAATTCCCTACTGGAACAGGAACTATGACTATGGCAATTGACAATAATGAGATTGACATTGCCGTTGGACTGACTGAATGTGTAATTGCGTCAATTATAAATGGACTTGAAGCAAAAATCATAAAAAAACACATTAACTCGCCTCTAATTTGGGGCATTCATATAGGCTATAACTCAAATTTGAAAACTATTGGCGAATGTGAAGGGAAAAATATGCAGTAAATAGATTAGGACGCAGTAGACAATGAATGGCACTTATTGAATCCGAAATCAGGGGTAAATACATTTAAGAAAACAACTTCGTTTTAGTAGAAAATTTAAAAGGTGCGTTACCCTCTTTAAACAATACAATTCTCAGGCATTTTTTTGGGAGAAATACACCACTATACCTTGTTAAGACAATGGCCTATTAAAAGGAATTGGCGAATTTATTACGCTTTGGCCCTACTTTCAAATGATTGCTAAAAAAAGATATAATCAAAAACTATTCACCAGAAATTAAATAACTAAATCAAGTCATTAATTTTTCTGCGAGACAATTCATAAAAACACCTAATAGCATTGAAAATGTTTATCATAGATTAAATCTTAAACTTGAAGATAGTTACAACTGGTTTTATTGCACAGAGTGGGCTACAGACCAAAATATATGTGAAAAATGCATTAAAACTCAATGTATTCACTCCAAAAAACAAACACTATAAAAAGTCAAGAAAACTCCAAATTATTGGTAGCTCCTAATCTGGTTAAACTCATATAAATCCACTTAATTATATGAAAATCAAAAACAAAAGATTATTCATTTTACAAACAAAAAAGGCCTTAACTTTCGTTAAGACCTTTTAGAAATTCATAGAGTTATCTAATTAACAATACTTATTGTAAGCATTCTTTAAATTTTCAGCTACTTGATCAGCTGTATGACCTTCCACTTCTAACCTTTGGATAAAATGGACCAACTTACCATCTTTGAACAAAGCAGCAGATGGGGATGATGGAGGAAAGGGCAACATATATTCTCTAGCTTTTGAAACTGCTTCGGTATCTTGACCAGCAAAAACAGTAAATAAATTATCAGGTTTTTTATCATTGTTAAGGGACCTAACAATACCTGGACGGGCAGAACCAGCAGCACAACCGCACACCGAATTCACAACGACTAAACTTACCCCAGTTGCTGAGCTCAAATGAGCATCTACATCTTCGGGAGTTTTTAATTCAGTAAAACCATTATTGGTTAACTCGGCTCTCATTGGAGCAACTAACATTTCTGGATATGGCATATATTTTATTTGATTTTATTATTTTTTTCTTTGTTCAATTGATGTGTTCAGTTGTTTGAATTAGTTCTGTTAAAAGAGTTATTTTTAATACTAATTTAATATAAATTAAGTATTAAATAAGAATTTGAGTATTTCATTTATTCACCTGATACATTTACATTTTCCTCGGCGTTTATTTCTAATCAACATAAGTAGACCTATTCAATATTAATACTTAGACAACATTTTCTTCACCCTTCTTTCTCAAATTAATATTTCTTGCACCTCTTTCTTATTCCATTAACACGGCGCAAATATAATTTGTTTGAATGAAATTACAAAAATGGTTACTTTTGCAGCCACAAATACGCTAAAAAAATACAATCATGAGCAAAGGACCAGTTTCACATTTTATTGAACACCATTACAGACATTTTAACGCAGCAGCATTAATGGATGCTGCCAAAGGATATGAAACCTTTTTAAATGAAGGCGGAAAAATGATGATTACTTTAGCTGGTGCCATGAGTACAGCTGAACTTGGGCTTTCTTTGGCCGAAATGATTAGACAAGACAAAGTTGCTATCATTAGTTGTACTGGTGCAAATTTAGAAGAGGACATTATGAATTTAGTAGCTCATAGTCATTACAAACGTGTTCCTAACTACCGCGACTTAAGTCCACAAGACGAGTGGGATTTACTAGAAAATCATTATAACAGAGTAACAGACACTTGTATTCCTGAAGAAGAAGCATTCAGACGATTACAAAAACATATTCATCAACTTTGGAAAGAAGCAGATGACAATGGTGAACGCTATTTCCCACATGAGTACATGTATAAGATGTTATTAAGTGGTGTTTTAGAACAATATTACGAAATAGACCCAAAAAACAGTTGGATGTTAGCGGCAGCAGAAAAAAACATCCCAATTGTAGTCCCAGGTTGGGAAGACAGCACAATGGGGAATATTTTTGCCAGTTATGTTATTAAAAACGAAATGAAAGCGTCTACAATGAAAAGTGGTATTGAATACATGGTATGGCTGGCAGATTGGTATAGAAAAAATAGTTCAGGCAAAGGTGTGGGATTTTTTCAAATTGGAGGAGGTATCGCCGGTGATTTCCCTATTTGTGTGGTGCCAATGATGTACCAAGATTTAGAATGGCATGACGTTCCTTTTTGGGGCTATTTCTGTCAAATCTCTGACTCAACAACAAGTTATGGTTCCTACTCTGGTGCAGTACCAAACGAAAAAATCACTTGGGGTAAATTAGATATTCACACTCCTAAATTCATTGTAGAAAGTGATGCAACCATTGTTTCTCCATTGATATTTGCTTGGATATTAGGTTGGTAGATTTTACCCCCCCTTTACCCCCTTCTTTTCAATTCAATATTTATCAAATTGAGTTCGCGACCAGCTTGTCCTTTTACTGAACTATTTTCTTGAGCCCTTCTGCTTAAATAAGGTAATACTGCTTTTACAGGACCGTAAGGTACATATTTCGCAACCCTGTAACCCCCTTTTGCTAAGTTATAAGAGATATGATCACTCATCCCTAATAATTGAGCAAAAAAAACATTAGGATGTTGGCTTGAAAGTCCTTTTTCAGTTAATAAACTGGCTAAATACAAAGAACTTTGCTCATTGTGAGTCCCTGCACAAATACTAATTCTATCAATGTGTTCTATGCAAAATTTTAAGGCATCGTTGTATTCCTTATCTGTTTCAACTTTATTGACATGAATTGGAGAAATATATCCCATTTTTAAAGCACGCTCACGTTCCTTTTCCATGTAGGCACCACGAACCAACTTAAAGCCCAAAAAATAATCTGTTGTATTTAATATTGACTGAAGTTGTGAAACTCTTCCAGTCCTGTAACATTGAATTGTGTTGTAAATAATGGCCGATTCTTTATTATATTTTGCCATCATTTGATACGTTAAATCATCTATTACATCTTGAATCCAAGAATCCTCAGCATCTACAAATAAACGCACTTGATTTTGATTTGCTTTATCGCAAATTCGCTCAAATCTTGACTTAACTCTATCAAACTCTTCTTTTTCAACATCAGTTAGTTGCTCATTTGCATTTACTTTTGTTAACAATTCCATTCTTCCAATACCTGTAGTTTTGAATACAGAAAAGGGAATTTCATTTCTAAATTTTGATGCCATTTCAATGGTATCGATAACCTCGTTCATCGTACCATCGAATACCTTTTCAGACTCCTCTCCTTCAACGGAATAATCCAAAATCGTCCCAATATTAGATTTGCTTAATTCTTGAACTGTTTTTTGACAATCCTGAATACTTTCTCCTCCACAAAATTGGGAAAACAAAGTATGGCGAATTAAACTTTTTACGGGAGGCAATATATCAATAAACAAGTTCGCTATTTTAGGTCCTTGTTTGATAATAAAAGGGTAACTAAAACTTTGAAAAAGTAATCTTGCTTTTTTTAATTCAGCATTGGATTTATGTTCAAATGCAATTTGGGTATTGTTAAAATCTAATGGAAGCATTCCTGTAATTATAGGCACAAAGGTAGTGAGTTTTTAAGAATCAGAAAGGCTCTTTACAACTAATTTTTATTGTTACTTTTTTAACGGGATGAACAAACTCAATTTGAAATGCATGCAAACAAATGGATTTATTTTTAAGTGCCTGAGGTGCACCATATTTAACATCTCCTACAATAGGCAACTTTATGGAAGCTAACATGGCTCTGATTTGATGGAAACGCCCTGTTATTGGATAAACTTCTAGTAAACTTTGATGCCCTTTTTTTTCCAAAACCTTAAAACTCAAAACACTTTCTTTACTGTTTTCTACCTGACGATTAAACACATCAGCCCTTTTGGTTTTATCATTTTTTCTTAAAAAACTCCTTAACTCCTGCTGTTCTATTTCTGGCACCCCATTAACCAATGCTCGGTATGTTTTCTTTATTGCATCCTCCCTAAACAATTCATTCATTTTAGACAATGCTTTACTGGTTTTTGCAAGGACAACTACACCGCTTACAGGTCTGTCAATTCGATGAATAACACCACAAAAAACGTTACCTGGTTTTTGGTCACGTTCTTTTAAAAATGCTTTTACCAAATCTGAAAGTGGCACATCGCCTGTTTGGTCGCCCTGCACCAAAACGCCTGAAGGTTTACAAATGGCAATCAAATGATTGTCTTCATATAGAATATGATCTTGTATTCTAAAAGGATTAGTAGGTTTCAATGTTGGCAAAAATAATGCTATTAAAGGAACTCTTTATATTTGATTTTAAAACGAAGTAAAATCAATATTTAAAAGATTTGCCTTGATGATTTAGTAATTCAATAGCCTGATTCCATGAGGGGAATTCATTGGCATCTATCGTTAATACTTTAATCTCTTTGGCAATACTTTGGCTTAACTTCATTGCAGACAAATGAGCCCCACTTTGTGCAAAAGCGTTCATTTCTTGCTCCGAATTCCATAGGGTCATGGTGTAGTGTGTGGTCCAAATTCCTTTTTTCTTAAACCCTCTACATTGAGAACTTCGCAATTGTTTTAGTATAAACAAGGCTTGTTTAGACAAAACAAAAAACTTTAAAACTCCCTTTAACTCAATGCTTGTTATGGTTAGTTTCATATAGATTTAATTACGCAAAACTATCATTTTAAAGCGATCAAAAAAAAAAAATTTAAATTTGGAATTTACATTTAACAATTTATAAATTTTCGCTTTCGCTCTCTTCTTGCAAGTAATTAGTAACTCTGTCTTTGAAATTATTGTTAAACACAAAATGAATTATTAAAAATTAAATTTATTTGTGATTGATTATTTATTTCCCAATAAATAATAGAATTGTAAAAAACACATCAAAGATATGCTGTAGGTAAAAAAAATAACTCACAATATTCGAGTTAAAAGAGGGAACTATAAAAGTTGGTGGATCTAATTTCATTGTGTATTGTTAAAAAACCTTATCAAACATTTCAGGGAATTTCTTCAGGTTCTTTAGGTAACCCTTACTTTTTAGCTACTTAATTTACTTAATGCATGAGCGTAACGTTGGGTGTAATATTCAAAAACATTATCCCTTTCAATCGCATTTGATGTAAATATTTTTGATCCATAATAACGAGCACTATGATTATCAATTCTTTTTTACAATTTTGTCTTGACAAGTACCAAAAGAGTACTTGTCAAATTTTACTAAATACAATAGGAATATATAAATATCTTATAAAAAAACCTCCAACTAGGAGGTTTTTAAAAAGAGTGGGCCCTGCTGGAATCGAACCAGCCACCCACTGATTATGAGTCAGTTGCTCTAACCGAATGAGCTAAGGGCCCAAAAACATTTAACAAATGAACAATTTGTTTATGGGATTGCAAAAGTAAGAAGTTCTCTTTTAATTTACAAAAAAGATTTATTCTTTATTTCTTCCTAATATTTTATCCCAAAAACTGATATTGTCTTCTTCTGTATTGCCCGGCTTGTCTCGCTTTTCTATAACTCCATTTGGACTGTAATATTTCCAAGTACCAGTTTTAACTCCTTTTTTGTATCTCCCTTTTACTTTTACTATGCCATTTTCATAATATTCAATGAAGGCCCCATCCATCAATATCCCTTCCATTTCAACGGATGTTTTTACTTGACCACTTTCATAATAAGTATTACTCATATTGTCTTGAAAATTGGTAACTATAAACAAATCAATTGCACTAAGTGTATCTTGAAATAAATCGATTGAGGCGGAATCTATGGGTTGAATTGGCAATTCTTCTAACTTTTCCCATTTTCTGTAATCTGCACAAAAAACAGTTCTCATTACATCTCCATCACCTGAGATGGATAAACCAATTTGCTGAAACGATCTTATGTGATTCTGATTTTTTTTGGAACTCTCCCAACTTTCTTTGTTCAACAATCCTTTAAAATTTCCAAAATGCCTATCTGGACTTACATAAGCAAGCACACTTATCTTTTCGGGCAATTGCCCTCTAAATGATCTAAAATCTTCTTTATTTGACATTGTTCTTTGTTCTATAAAATCATCAATAGTAATTAATAAGGTTTTTGGATCGTCACTCAAAACAACAAAATCTCCTAAAAAAGTATAATACGGCTTTTCAATCTTTTCAAACATATTTCCAAGTATTGTTTTGAATAAGCCTTTTACTTCCAAATACTTTATGGGATAATTTTTGTAGTTTAACTCTTTAAACTTTAAAGGCGTTCTTTTTCTAATTTGTTTTTCGATAAATGCTAATTGTTCAGTTGCTAAAGCAATATCTTTGGCTTTTATGGCCATTACATTTTTAACTTTATTCCCTATCAAAACATCTGTTTCATACTGTGCAATCCCAATTTCACTTCCCATCCAATCAAAAAGTTGTTCTTGAATATTAATTTTTAAGAATTTCTCCAACTTTTTTATAGCTGCATCTTGTTTTGCAAACGCCTCTGCATCTATCTTTAATACTTTTTCAAAATTTGAATAAAAGGTATTAAAATCATTAAAGCCTAATGAAAACAAAAACGAGGTTTTTTCCGAAAAAATCGACTCAATCTCACTGTTTGACTTACCAGAAACAGACAATGCTTGAAGGGTTGAGCTTAAACTATCATTAACCAACGTTGATCCATCTGCTAAAACTAAATTATCCTTTAAATTAATATCAAACCCTGTATAATGGAGTGATGTAAATAATGATTTTAAATCACTTACGTCTTCCATATACACCCCCATATATTGATGTAATGTTTTATAGTTAACAAAAACTCTACACAAGCCTTCCTGACTAGTTAATCTGTCAATTTCGTCAAACCTCGCTTGTGTTCCTAACTGAGAGGCAGGTAATTGAGATGTTGTAACTACCTTTTCTATAAGGCCTTTATTGTAGGAACAAACCAAATAGTTATTTACAAAACAGATTGATAAAACATCTCTTGTCTGTGGGTCAAGAAACTCATTAACTTCTATATCACCTACTTTTTTCACAGTTTGTGAAAATCCAAATTGTTTTATCACACTAACCAATGAAGCTTTGATCATAGAAGACTTAGAAGCCTCTTTCATGTCTGCATAGTATACAAAATCATAATCTTTGGCTTTCGTCATGTGAATAGATATCAACAAATGCCTTTGACCAAGCAGACCGAACACTTGTTGATTTGATTTAATTACCTCATCTAAAACATCTGCATTCCTGGTAATTTCTGCAAAAGGAGGAAAAGTTTTTAAACCACTCCACATTTCAGAGGAACTGAAAGTTTGCCAATTATTAATAGGGTCTTGGGTTTCAACAACCATAACAGCGTCATCAGGAATTAAATAAAATACATCTGTAAATTTATTGGGACTCCATTTTAACCAAGCAAAATACCCTCCAACAGTCGTCGACAAAACCACTAAAACAATTACTATCTTCTTCATAAAATTCTAAAAATTAATTTTTCTTTAATTGTTCTAATTCATCCCAAACAAATTGAAACAACTCTCCAACATACTTATTTGAAAAGTCAAACTTAACACCGCCTACCTCAAATAATTCAGGAATTGTCAAAGTATACCCTTTAGATAATAAATTCTTGTATCCCATTAATCCATTTAGCTTATCTTTTTTAAAATTACGCCAAATAGCAATAGCTCCCAATTGGGCAAAACCATATTCAATATAATAGAAAGGCACTTCAAATAAATGCAATTGTTTTTGCCAACTATTAGAAAGATAAAGTTGGTATTTGGAATAATCGGCAACTCCTGTATCAAATCGATTTGATATTTCTTTCCATGCCTCTACTCTGTCTTCAATAGTATGTAGTGGATGGGTATAAATCCAATGTTGAAAAGCATCAATGGTTGCAATCCAAGGCAAAGTAGCAATAACACCTTCAAGTTGTTCAATTTTTGCTCTTTTTAAATCTCCTTCATTGTCAAAAAAGGCATTCCAAGTATCCATACTTAAAAGTTCCATAGACATACTAGCCACTTCAGCTACCTCCATAGGTGCATTCTTAAACGCATTAAGAGTTAAATGTTCAGTCAAAAAACTATGCATTGCATGGCCTCCCTCATGAACCATTGTTTCAACATCTCTCAAACTTCCGGCGGCATTCATAAATATAAAAGGAACACCACTTTCTGCCAAAGGGTAGTTATAACCACCGGGCGCCTTCCCTAACCTACTTTCTAAATCCAAAAAACCTTTTTGTTTCATTGTCTTTAGGTTTTCTCCAAATTCAGGATCAATTGCAGTAAAACACTGAATGGTCTTTTCTAACAATTCAGCACCGGTTTCAAATGGCTTTAAAGCGTTTCTATTACTAGGGTCTACAGCCAAATCGTATGGTTGCAATGTTTCATAACCAAGAGTATTTTTACGTTCAGCTTCAATCTTTTTCAACAATGGAACGACTTGTTGTTCAATGGCTGCATGAAAATCAAAACAATCTTGAACCGAATAATCAAAACGCCCCATAGCCTGGTGCATGTAATCTCTAAAATCATTAAAACCCGAATTTTTTGCAACTAGATGTCTCAATTGAATTAGTTCATTATACAAACCATTCAATTCATCAACTTTATTAAATCTAACAGCTTGAATTTTTTCATAAGCCATTTGTCTGCGCTCACGATTTGGTTCTTTTAAAATATTAGAAGCCTGCTGCAAAGTCAATACTTTTCCATCAATTTCAACAGACATAGAACCAGTTATTGAACCATATTTTTGTGAAAGCGTTTGAATTTCGGCAAATAGTGGCACATTTTCCTCACGGTACAACTGAATAGAATTGGCTATTGACCTAAAATAAATAAAATATGATTTCTCCTTTTCTAAAGCTGACTTATAGGGAGATTGATGTATTTTTTGATTAATTTTATCTTCAAATGGAGCAACATGTGGCTGAATTAAATTCACAAAATCTACATACCTTTTTTCCAACTCTTCATTATTGGTATCGCAAGTCATTTTAATGTATCGCCAAGCCAAATCCTCACTAACCATAGATTCTAATTCACTGATATACTTCAAAAAATCATCAAATTCATCGGCACTATTTATTGGGAAGTCTTTGGCCTTTTCGTAATAAGGCAACAACAATTCCCAAGTGGTAATATTAAAACTTTCAGGGATATAATTTCTACTCATTTTAGTTTAGAATAATTTAGGTTCAAACTTAACTCAAAAACAGAATACTTTATATAGATTAATTATTAACCCTAAATCAACATAAATTTAAATGCATACTATTCAATACACATTGGTACAATCTTTACAGAAGGCATAGAATACCTCGATTCATTAATTTGTATCTTTGCATCATATTAAGTTTTTACAAAAACAAAATGAACAAAATCTCTGAATTATTTAAAATCAAGTATCCCATTATTCAGGGAGGTATGATTTGGTGCAGTGGTTGGCAATTAGCTTCAGCTGTAAGCAATAATGGCGGATTAGGTCTTATTGGTTCTGGAAGTATGTATCCTGAAATTCTGAGAGAACATATCCAAAAATGCAAAGAGGTTTGCTCCCAACCATTTGGTGTAAACGTTCCTTTACTATACCCGGATATTGAAAAGCATATGGCTATCATTATAGAAGAAGGTGTAAAAATAGTGTTTACAAGTGCAGGAAATCCAGCGATATGGACAAGTAAATTAAAAGAACATGGAATTACAGTGGTTCATGTTGTATCAAATACAAAATTTGCTATAAAAAGTGAACTAGCAGGGGTTGATGCAATTGTAGCAGAAGGTTTTGAAGCGGGCGGCCATAATGGCCGTGAGGAAACTACAACATTGTGTTTAATTCCTATGATAAAAAAGGCCGTTAATATTCCTGTAATAGCAGCAGGTGGAATAGGAAGCGGAAATGCTATATTAGCTTGTATGGCATTAGGTGCAGATGGTGTACAAATAGGCAGCTTATTTGCCTCAAGTACCGAAAGTAGTGCACATCAGAACTTTAAAAACAAAATAATAGAAACAGAAGATGGTGGCACAGAACTAAGTTTGAAATCACTAACTCCTGTTAGATTAATAAAAAATCCTTTTTATGATTTAGTAAAACAAGCTGAACAGAATTGTGCGAGCAAGGAAGAACTTGAGAAATTACTTGGCCGTGGCAGAGCAAAAAAAGGGATGTTTGAGGGTGATTTGATAGAAGGTGAACTTGAAATTGGTCAAGTCGCTTCCATGATTAAAGAATCTCGACCGGTTGCAGAGCTATTTTCCAACTTAATAAAAGAATACGAACTTGCTAAATCTTCTCTAATTTCATTCTAATTGAAAGACTATATTATACATACATTAAACAATGGATTAAAAATAATGTACCATCATTATCCTCAGGCTATAGCTTCGCATATTGCGTTTACTATCCATGCAGGTTCGAGAGATGATGGAGAAATACCCGGCACAGCCCATTGTTTTGAGCATATGTTATTCAAAGGCACTAAAAAAAGAAATGCTTATCACATTATTAATAGATTGGAAATCGTTGGAGGTGAAATGAATGCTTTTACAACCAAAGAAATAACCACTATTTATGCGACAGTAACAGCACCTCATTTCAAAAGAGCTCTAGAGCTATTGAGTGATTTGACATTTAATTCAACTTTTCCTGAGAAAGAATTAACAAAAGAAAAAAAGGTGATTTCTGAGGAAATAAACATGTATTTGGACACTCCAGAAGAAAACATCTACGATGAATTTCAGGAGTCAATATTTAACAAACATTCATTAGGCCCTAATATTTTAGGCTCACAAGAAAGTATTCAACAAATCCAACAAAAAACTTTAATTGATTTTCATAATACGTATTACCAAACTTCTAATATTGCTTTAAGTATAAGCTCTTCATTGCCCTTTAATGAGGCATTAAAGCACATTGAAAAGATATGTATATCGGAATTACCTAACAAACCAATTCCTGAAAGAGATGTATTTAAGCACTACCAAAAAACAGCCCAAATAAAAAAAACAGAACATATTCAATGTCATTCTATTATAGGGAATATTGCATATCCATATCATCACAAAAACAGAATACCTTTATTATTGCTTAATAATTTATTGGGTGGGCCAGGCATGAATTCAAGGTTAAATCTTAGCATTAGAGAAAAATATGGCTATACTTATAACATTGAAAGTGGTTATTCGGCATTTAAAGACACAGGATTATTTCATTGTTATTTCTCAACTGAAAAAAAATATTTATACAAGGCTATCGATTTAATTAATAAAGAGTTAAACTTATTAAAAACTAAACCGCTAAGCACTTTACAACTCAATCAAGCAAAGAATCAATTTATTGGTCAAATTTCTTTATCAGAAGAACATCGCTTGAATGTAATACTTGCCCTTGGAAAAAACTTAGCTCAGGACTATCCTATTGAAAGTTTGGAAGATGCAATCAAAAAAATTGAAGACATTAAAGCAAATACTATTCAGGATATAGCTAATGAAATTTTCGAAATTGATCAAATGAGTCGTCTAATTTTTACATCAGAATAAGTAATTGATAAAAAACTTAAATCATATCAATCAATTAATTTTTAATGGAGAAGGACTTCATCTTGATTTTAAACACACCATTTCTGATGCTTATAAAATCGCCAAAACAATTTGTGCATTTGCCAATACCAAAGGAGGTACATTATTAGTGGGTGTAAGGGATAATAAAACCATTGCAGGTGTTAAATCAGAGGAAGAAAAATACATGATTGAATTGGCAGCACAACTTTATTGTGTTCCCCCTGTAGAATTAAAATTTAAGGAGCACTCCATTGATAAAAAAATTATCTTAGAGGTTAATATTGAAGAAATTCCCGAAAAACCTGTATTCGCTTTAGATGCGGGAAAAAATAAAATTGTATATATCAGACAAGAGGATCACACGTTCAAAGCAGGCATTGTTACTTATGAATGGCTTAAATTTAATAACAAAACTCAAAACATAGGCAAAAACACTTATGGCTTTTTTGAATCGGAAATCATGCAAATAATGCGTAAAAATGGACCTATTAAGCTAAATTATTTACTTAGCAAGCTACCCTTCAAAAAAAGAACAATTATAAGAAGTTTAATCAAGCTTATAAATATGAATGTCATATCGGTTTTATACGATAATAACTTTGAACTTTTTAAAATTAAAAATTTTGATTAATAATTACAAAACACCTATATTTACATTACAATTATATCAAAAATAATGAATAAAACACTTAATCTAATAATTTTAATTCTTACACTAAGTATAAAACCTTATGCTCAATCCGTTGACTTTATGTTTGGCGTTTCATCAAGTCATTTTCTTGGTGATTTAGGGGGAAAGCCTTTTCTTGGCACCAATGATTTTCAAGACTTAGACATACTCTCAACCCGATATGCCGCTACAACAGGACTAAGGTTTAATTTAAATAAATATTTTGCTATAAGAACTAACATTTGGTATGCTAGAGTTTCTGCCAATGACAAATATACCTCAAACAAAGAACGCAAAGGTAGAAACTTAAACTTTTACAGTAATATATTTGAAGGAGATGTTACTGCAGAAATCAATCTTTATAATTCAAGAAATAAAAAAGGGATGTGGTATTTTTTTGGTGGTGTTGGATACTTTACATTTAATCCCAAAACAAAATTAAATGGCAACATTTATGAGCTAAGAAATTACGGAACAGAAGGTCAGTTTGCGTTAACTGGGAAAGAGCCATACAAATTAAGTGCATTGTGTTTCCCGCACGGAATTGGTTATAAATGGGCTGTTGGTAGAGGACAATTTTTGTCATTAGAACTTAATTTAAGAAAAACAACAACCGATTATATTGATGATGTTAGTACTAATTATGTTGATCAAAGTTTATTAATAGCCGCTAAAGGCCCAGATGCTGCCGCATTAGCTGACAGAAATATTTCTGATATCCCAGGATTTAGCTCCCCGGGTGCTATAAGAGGTGACCCCAAAGACAATGATACGTTTTTCTTTATTTGTTTCGCATACAATATAACCTTAGGTAATGGAAAAAAAGGATCGGATTTCGGGAATATGCGAAGAGGTAGAAGTAAAATGAATGGGAAACAAAAATGTCTTGAATTCTAATTAGTATGGCCATTTATTTCGCACTTTATCATAAGCTTCAATTGTAAATTTTAATTGAGGTCTGTATGTGTATAAATTACTTTGAGCTGCTACCAAAAAAACACCTAACTTAAATCGTTCATTCCAAAAACGTATAATTTTTTCTATTCCTACAAAACCTTCTACATATCTAAATTTTCTTTCTTGGGTATATAAAAAACCTGCACCAGCTACTTCTATGACATTTAACTTTTTCAGTAATGGCAATTTGTTTATTAATGCTCCGTTAAAACGGTGTAAATAATGGAATTCATAAAAGCGTTTTAAGGTATTGTATGTGCTATCTATCCCTTGAAATGAAAACAATGGATTGGTAAAAAATATAGGACCTGCTCTGCGTTGAAATTTATAATCAACTATTCTTAAATCTTTGGATTGAAGAAATTCTCCACTTACAAATCTATATTTGGTATTACCCAACAAGCCTACTTTTAAATCGTGTTCAATTCCAAATTCCATATAATCAAAATCTACAACACTTCCTAAGTATGGAACGCCCTTTCGATAACTCAAAAATAACTCAGGCCAAGCCGAACCTAATATTAACTTTTGATAAGGTTCCCGTACATATTTCTGAAATGGAACATAACTTATAAATGTCGAAAAATACATTGCTTTGTAATAACTAAAATCAATAATATCAGTATTACCTCCCCATAAACTATCGCCTCTTGAATCAAATGTTAAATTACTCACAGACCTTCTATTTGAAAATTCAGTTCCCAATCTCACATACAATCCGTTTATAATTTCCTTACGATGAGAAAAACTAACAAAATCATGTACATAAAAGTTTGCTCTTGAAAACAATCTAATCCAAGATTCAAAGGGGTTAATAATTCCAAAATCACTTCCTATACTCATGGAATAGGAGGCTCTTTTAAATGGGTTATATAACCTTGTTAATGAAATATTACCTTTTAAATCTTTGTTAATAGTTCCCATATTGGCCCGAACAAATGCATTAAACTCTTTCTTATTTTTATTTTCTTTGTTATACGCAACCCAATAATCTACCCTAGGACCAGCAATATATAATGGCTGATATACAAAAACTAAAGGTTTAAAAGACCATGTTCGTTCATTACTTCTATCGTAATTGCCTTGGCCAAATAAGAATAATTTTTTTAAAGTAATTTTATTAAAAACAGCATCAACTGAGTCTTGCCAAAACTTC
This sequence comes from Bacteroidia bacterium, assembly GCA_044377005.1. Classification (GTDB taxonomy): domain Bacteria; phylum Bacteroidota; class Bacteroidia; order NS11-12g; family UBA955; genus JABMMZ01. The sequence goes on along the minus strand of JBILJV010000004.1, from coordinate 58,455 downwards.
TGAGATTTTAAGGCAATCAAACTGTCTGATTTACGTATAAAAGCTATCTCTAATGACGAGTAGGGTTCCTTACGAATGCCTTGCCAATAGAGTGAATCTTTTTCATATGCTTCTTTTGCTGTTGAACTTAACTCATTATTAAAAAACCGTTTGTTCAGTATTACTGAATCTTCGAAATTTGAGTAAACTACTATAGTTTTTCCATTTGTGTGTTTTTTTTTGGTTCCTGTTTGATAATTAAATTCTTGTCTTGTTAAATGATACTTTCCTAATTCAAAACCATAGGTTTGATTGACTTCAAAAAAATCATATTCAGGTGTGTGATACTTGGGCGCGACCAAGCTTAATGACTTTATTGACCATGTACTGTCTTGAATTACTAATTCACCGCTAAAGAGTGCATTCCCTAACAATCCCGGACTTACTTTTATTCTGTAATACTTAATATTATTTTCATAGAAAACACCCATCCATTTATACTTATAAGCAACAAGCCCACTGTTTGAAATGGGGGATAGTAGAGGTGACTCACTTAATGCAGGCACTTGAATTAAATTCTTATAAAAATTAAAATCTCCTTCTGTATGACTCAAATAAAACAAATCTTGGGTATTGCCTCTTAAAACTACAGCCTTTCTTTCCTCTTTGATTTTATTGGGTGTCGAAAAAAAGGTTTTCAAATGAATTTCTGCCATAGTAAGATTCGGGGTTGACAATGAATCTAAAGTATCATTTTTACTCACTGCGAATTCATTTACTAAAGTCGCTTTAATATAAGCCTCATTTGAATAGCTTGTGGTATATAAATATTTTAATTTATTAGCAATAACCTGTCTAATGATTTCCTCAGAACGATCAACTTTTTTCATTGATACTTTAACGCCTACAAACTCAGTTTCATCCTGTTCAATAATAACAGAACTGATGATCGCATTTTTATTCACAATTATAGGATATTTCAAAGTTTTATACCCTATAATATCATATACTAAGGTATAGCTTCCTTCTTCCAATTTAAATGTATATTCTCCTTTTAAATTGGTAGTAGTTCCCATACTTGGCATATCCAATATAGACACATTAACATATGCAACAGGCTCTCCTGCAGAATTATTGACTAGGCCTTTTATAGTATAGCGTTGCGCATTAGTAATAAACACACTAAAAAAAACTACAACGAAAATTAACCACTTCATAAATTACAGAAAGGAAAATACGAATATAACAACTAATGTGACTTAATTATAAATATTAGTAAAAAGAAAGACAAATGAATTAAAGATTCGATAAAATTTGTTTGCAAATATCTTCATACTGAATATTTGACAATACTAATCTTTCTCCAGTAAAATTAAGGTCACCTACATGATTCATGGGTACTAAATGAATGTGAGCGTGTGGCACTTCAAGACCTATAACAGCCACTCCTATTTTTTTACAGTTTATGGTTTTTTTTAGAGCAGAAGCTATTTTTTTTGAATACAAATGAAAAGCCATAAAATCACTATCCGATAAATCAAAAATATAATCTTGTGGATTTTTGGGGATCACTAAAGTATGTCCAATAGCAATTGGATTAACATCTAAGAATGCCATAAAATCATCATTTTCATGTATTTTAAAACATGGAATTTCTTTGTTAATGATTTTATCAAAAATGGTTGACATTCTCGCTTTATAAACTAATTGACAAAATTTCTAATTTTACAATTCCTGCAGGCACTTGAATTTCCACAATATCACCTTGTGCTTTTCCTATTAAGCCAGCTCCAATTGCTGATTTACTAGATATTTTACCCAATTTCATATCTGCTTCTTTTTCAGAAACAATCATGTATAACATTTCTCGATTGGCATTTAAGTTTTTTACTTTAACTTTACTTAACAAGTTAACTTTTGAATTATCTAATTTTGATTCATCAATAATCCTTGCTTTGGAAAACATAGTTTCAAGGTTTGCAATTTTAGCTTCTAACAAACCTTGAGCTTCTTTAGCTGCATCATATTCTGCATTTTCAGACAAATCCCCTTTGTCCCTTGCCTCAGCAATTTGTGCACTAATAGCAGGTCTTTGAACTTTTTTAAGTTCATCAATTTCTTTTTTTAAATTATCGTAACCTTCTTTGGTTAAGTATACTATGTCTGACATTTTATTATATTGGTTATTAAAAAAAACAAGTGCTCTCTATATGAAAGCACTTGTGCAAAAATACTATTTTTTTTGTTAATTAATCAAGTTTGATTCTTAAACCAAAAGTATGAGTTCCTGTAAAAGGTCTAGTTGCTCTGTATGAGTAATCAATTGCAAGTGCATCTGATTTCGTGCGGAAACCTTTTTCATTTTTCTTAATAAGAGGGATTTGAATAGATGTTCCTAAATTTAAACCAGTGTAGGCATTATTTCTAGTTTCGTAATTAAAGACACCTTTTTCATAATTAAATCCACCTCTTAACAACCATATTTCTTTGTAAGCATATTCTAAACCTAAAGAAGTTTGATTCGCCATAGCCACATTATTCGTAAAATTCAAAGCAGCTGTTAAACGATTCCAGTATGTTTTTTCATCTTTATCTAATCTAAAATCATAAGCTAAACCGATATTAATTTGTGAAGGTAATGATACCTTATCAGCTCTTTGGGAAGTAGTTGAAGTAAACTCTTTGCCATTTATGTTTGACTTTGCAGCCAATCCATCTCCAGTGTGTCTAACATCTGTTCCTAAATTTTTGATACTTACACCAAATCTTATGTCACTTCCTCTAGCTGCAGCTGGATTCATTTCAGGATTTTGATATTTCACTGCTTTTCCTCTTAAAAATTGGTCAGCATATTGTAACCCAGCATCAAATGCCATTGCACCAACTCTAACATCTGGAGTTGACTCACTTGCTATTTTCACATTCAAGCCTGCAGAAATTCTCTCTGAGAAATTGTGGGCGTATGCTAAATTTACATTACTGATTGAAGGTTTGTATGTTCCTATTCCTCCATCCGGTTGATCCACTGTTGTAATTGGAATTTGACCAATTGCAAAAGACTGAACGCTAATACCGACAACACCTTCTCCAACTTTTTGACCAAATCCAAAAGTATTGATATTAATACCAGTTCCACCTAACCAAGAAGTACGACTGAATGCGATTTCAGTGTTTGTTACTTTACCTAAACCAGCTATGTTTAAGTAAAACGATTCTACACCAGATACCCCTGATGAATATGCGTTTCCCATTCCACTTGAACTTCCCCATCCATTAACCAATAATTGAGTAAATCCATATTGACCTGCTCTTGCAGGACCGTCACTTATTTGAGCATTGACTTGTAAACAAGTAAAGGCGATGCTTAATGCTAAAACTATTTTTTTCATTCTTAAAATTTCTATAATTATTGATTAATATGTATCCAAATCTAATTGACGCATAACGCCATACCATTTTAATATTTTTTCTCCTAAATCACCACAATCAACGTGAATGATATAAAATCCACTTGCTATTGGCACTCTATTATTATTTTTCAAATCCCAATCAACAAATGTTTCATTGTCATCTTTTTTAATTCTTCTAACCAAAGCGCCATTTAATGTATATACAGAAATAGTTGCTTTAGGTGGAAGATTAGTGATTTTAACACGTGAATCAATTGCACTTGATTCGTATGCAGAGGTTGCATAATATGGATTAGGTACAATATTGATCATATTAACTGCATTTTTACCTGTAGTTTCATTGATATTATTGAAAATACTTTCAGTTGAGAATGTGTAACCTGGCAATTTAGTTGAATCGCCAATTTCTGATGCTTTCTTAGTGAATGGTTTTCTCATGTTAATTGAAATATCAACTTGAGTTGGAGGAACACCATTTTTCAGATTGTACCCTCTTTCTGCTAAAGCAGGAATAACCCACATAGCTTGAGAGAATACTCTTCTTTTGTCGAAACCACCTGAAGTTAATAAATTCTTATATTCAACACCTTCATCATAGATTGGACCTCTATATCCTCTGGTATTCATCCCTTGGTAACTTCCCATTACGTAGATAAAATGTTTACCTCCAAATGATACATAAGTTCCATTAGACTGAACACTTGTAGGATTCCAAATCATATCATTACCATTTTCAGAAGGAACGTAAGAATCTTCTCCAAAGATGATATTTAATCTTTCACCAGTTTCTAAATTCACCGCATATCCAGGGAAATAACTTCTTCCTGTTTCTGAAGGATCTTCTTCCCAACGGATCAAGCTACCATCTGAATTATTGTAAATAGGTTTTTTAGAATTAGCAGCTCTTAGGTTAAACTTAGGGGTTGAACCTTGTGTTAATACAACGTCTTCTCCCATTTCAACAACTACACAACGAGTCCATTTTCTTACATCAGGGGTTAATACAAGTTTAATACTTGCCAATTCAGTCATTGGGTTATCAGCAACTGTGGAGTTTGCAAATGCAGGGCTATATAATATAGTACCAGCACCTGTTCCTGAAGGTTTTGGACCTAAAGCTCTAGCTGTTAGTGCGTATGGAGCTATTCTACCATCCCATATTTTTTCAAAAACTTCATAAGGGTCATAAGAATCATTTCCTGTATGGTTTGGATCAAAATCAGCATTAAAATCATGTGAATATGAATCGAATGTTGCTGATAAGCCATTTGTACCTGAACGAATCCAGTTCAATGGAGAATTATCTCCATCTACATCAAATACTGCTGTTAACCATTGTTTATTTTCGTCAGCAAATTTGACAGTATAATTCAAAAATCCATTAGAAGGTTCCCCGTATGGATTTCTACCTGGGCTTGGTACTTGAACAATCTCAACAGCCAATCCCCAATCTTTTAAACTATTGGTTAATTTAACTTTTGGACCGTTCTTTTTGCCACCTGCTATTGAGTCTCTTCCTTGAATAGTTTCTATTTTTGTAGCAATAGTTCCTTCAGAGTAAACAGTATCATTAGAAGTTGTGTTTATTAGCATCCAATAACTTCCTGCAGCGATTGAATCTTGATATTTATTTGAACCAGTACCTCTTGAATTTACTCTTACCTCTCTAGGTTCTATAAATCTAAATTCAAAATTAGCGTTAGGCACTTTCATTGGATCTACAACTTTAATATTTACAGGACCTCTTCCTCCTAAATAAACAGGCTCATCTACCTTGTTGGTTGAACTACTTAAAATAGCATCAATAGTCTCTTTGCTAAATTCTATAATTTGCCCCCCATTACCTTGACCATTTATTTGTTTCAAAATAGGACCATCTCCATATAATGCTTGCTGCATACTTCCACCATTTTCTGGTGAAGTATTTCTTGGATAAGCTGTAAATTTAGCTGTATTTCTTCCAGGCAAGAATTGAACATCTTCTTCTTTATTTGGGTCATTAGAAGGATATCCATAAGCCACCATTAGATAATAATAGTTTTTAAAATTTACAAGCGTTTTGTTTGAACCTGAAGCAAATGCATCTTCTTTGATACTTAATGTTCTTTGAACTCCTTGGTTTAAGCCATCAACTTTTAATTTAGGGATTTTAGCAGATACAGAAGCATCAAATTCTCTATTAATTAATGAAGAAATACCATCTTTTACATCGCATTGGTAAATTAATCTTGCTCTTTCTATGTTGTCTAATTCTGTATTTGAAACAGTACCATCTTTCAATTGGTATAACAAATAACCTTGGAATTTGTATTCAATCGTTTGACCTAATTCATTTTTGATTGCTTCAAAATAGTTTTCAGGCAAATCTGTATTGAACAATTTCATAACTAGTTCATTGTTTAATTCTTGAACTTCTACAGCCGGTGGTTCTGGACCATCAGGTAAATCGAATTTATTATTAAACAATTGTTGAGCTTTATCACTTGCCAATTTTAACAAACTAAGTGACCCTGTTGCTCCACCTGATGTTGCTCTTGCCCAAACAACACCTACTGTTACATAGTTAACGGCACCATTAAACAAAGTAAATGGTCCTGCTGATTGTAAGAAACGTCTGTCTGCTGGTTGATTACCTGAAGATTTTTCTGTCCATGCTGGTAAAGTTGCAGTTGCTGTATTTGTACCATTATCAAACATGTATTTAGTACAAACGGTTCCGTTTACTCCGTTTCCACCATATTTCATACAAACAGCATTCATCCAATTACCTTGTAAGTAATTGTAAAAATCAATAGCGTTATTAGGATTACCATTTACCGGATTAAAGTTATTGTCATAATAAACAAAAGCACCCATTCCAAGTTCGTTTCCTGCTGAATCCAATGGACCTTCAAAGAAATCGACACCGATACTAGGAGGATTTAAACCATATCCAAGTACACCCTCGTCATTGTCATCACCGTTATAGCAATAGCCTAAACTTCTACCTACATCACATCCAACATAATCATCGGCATAATTTCCTAAATCCGCATCCACCCATTGACCAAAATATGTTTTATCTAAAGCCTCAAAACCTCTATTAACTACTTTAGATCGGTAGAATGTCATATTATTTACTTCATCATTTGTTTGGAAAGCAAAAGCTGTTGTTTGGATTTCCAAACCAATTGGGATACCACCTGTTTCAGAGTGAACATTTCCTCTATCATTATATACAAACCAAATCATTTGATCTGGTTGATCTTTCGGTAAGTTTTTATCATTGTCTCTGGTAGGATCTAAAATTGGATAATCACCTTTAGTTGGGTCATAAAAACCATCTCCATCTAAATCAAAGAAAGGAGCTAAATCTGTTGTTTGATTCGTTGCAAACGGAATATTAGGATTACCATAAGCTGGCCATTCTAAAATCCCTTTTGATAAATCTGTAAATCCTGAAGTTTGTTGTCTCAACAACTCATCTCTGGTTACTTTAAACATTTTGTCCCAAGATTCACAACGAGATGCATCAGTACTTACAGAACTTTGGTCTAAGGTACCTGGCCAAAAATCGTTTCCTCTTTGTCTGTAAGTCATAGCAGCCATTCTTAAATTACCATCACCTCTACCTAATCCACCTATCCATAAAGCACCAGCAAACAAAGAGTGTTTTCTAACACTATTTGCATCAGACACTTTAGGTATTTCATATTTAGGGTTGTTTAAATCCCACCACATGTCTCCTCCGTTTAAAATACGGGTTCTAACATTGTTAACATCTAAATCTGCACTTTGTGAAGCGGCTTTACAATTGTTTGCAAATTCAGCAAAACCATTGCTATTTTTTTGTGAATGACCGTTTCCATTGGTCGTTGAATTGAAATTTTTAATTTCAGCCCCCGATAATATCTGCGAAACAGACATTAATACGGCCACAACTTTTAATTTTATAAAAACACTTTTCATAATAACTTTTTTTTCTTTTTTAATTAAAACATAAATCTAGTTCCTAAATACATCATTCTAGGAGCTTGGTAATTGAAAGGACTATTAACAGATGCATTGTAATAGAATGTATATGCTGCTGCGTTTAATTGATTTTGTAATGCTTGTTGTCCTTGAGGTGAATTTAAGAATCCATCATCTTCAGCAGAACCTGTGTAAGTGTTAACCGAGAATACGTTTCTTGTATTTAACAAATTCGTTACAAATAAGTACACTTGCAAACTAGCTCCTTTTTTCTTACCTTCTTTATTTGTCCAAGATAATGGCACATCTTTTTGAATATTTAAGTTTGAGTTAAATTGCCATGGTAATCTTGACCCGAATGGAGTTCCTTTTATTGGAGAACGGTTGGCAGAACCCAATTGAACGGGTTGTAATGTTGCAGTGTATGGTAAACCAGAAACTGCGGTAAATGTTAAGTTAATATTTGTATTACTTAATACTTTTGTTTTTCCAATTACTGGTCCTAAATATTTACGTTTAGCTCTTTCTTTTGGAGTTGTTCCTTTGCCATCAAAAAATGACCAGTTAAAGACGCCTTTAAATTGATGACGAATATCTAACTCTCCCATAGGGAACAAACTTCTTAAATTTGGTTGGTTACTAGCGATTAAGGCTCTTTGTGAGTTAATATTAGAACCTGTTCCATCAGCAAATTGCAATGTGTAGTTACCACCTAAACTCATATTGTTTTGAGCTTTGTAATCTACCTCTAAAATCAATCCTTTTACAGTACTAAAATCTAAGTTATTGAAACTGATGTAAGTAATAGGATATGCATTGTTAAATTGGAATGCAGAAATATCATTTTTAGTTTCTCTATAGTATGAAGTGAATCCAAATAATGTTGTTGGAGACAATTGTTGTTTAAAACCAATTTGATAATCTGTAGTAATACGTGATCCTAAAGCAGGGTTGTTTAATGAGTTAGTTGCTTTTTGTGTTAAGAAAACATAGTCATCAATAGTTGCAAAGTTTGCGCCTGGTCTTTGAGCCAATACGTCATAACTTGCAAAGAATAAACTTTTAGGATTTAATGGGAATTTGAAGAAAATACGTGGTAAAATATTTACTTTAGGTTGAAAATCTTTGAATGACTCCCTTGTTACTTCTTGTCTAGTTGGATCAACTAACAATGGAGCAACTTTACCATTATTGGTTCTATTAGCAATTAAATCAGGAGAAGACAATAAAGTTCCATTTTCGTCGTACCAGTTATTGTCTTTTCTGTAACCTAATATTTTTCTTGGATTGTTTACATCATCAACATAAACTGCATAATCATCTCCAATATTTTCTGGGTGAGTGATCACATTACCATCTAATTCTTTCACTTCACCTTTTTGTTGAATTGGATATAATGAATATGGATCTTTTAACACCAATTGGTTTGCATCATAACGCTCTAATCTTAAACCAAGTCTAAATTCTAAATCTTTAAAGAAGAATTGATCTTGGAACCATGCAGCTGTATAAATAGGATTGAATGCTCCAATTGAACGTTTGTTTTTATCATCTAAAAAGTCGTTTACACTCGGTCTTCCTCTTAATTTATTTCCTAAATGGTCATAGCCATAATATGAAACAACTCCACTACCATTGTTCAATAATTCGTCAGCACTAAACATAGATAGTTTAAAATCAGATGGTGCATAAGAATTGATATCTAGGAAAGTAGTTTCTGTTATTGGATTTCCATAAACATCTTTCGCATTTTTATTGATTAAACTTTGTCTAAATTCTCTATCAAATTGTGATTGAGCCTCTTTATTCACCAAACGATTGTACCTAACTGTGTCTTGGAAAACGCCATTTGCATCGTATGATAAAATTGGATTTTTTCTATCAAGTTCTGCAATGTGACTATTCGCATATTGATACATTAATCTCCATAAATTATTTGCTCCAACAGAGAATGCTCTAGTTACGTTTTGCTCATAGGTTAAACCAAATTGCAGTTTATGACCTGATGAAGCTTTTTTACTGCTATTTTGAGGACCTTTAACTTCAGTTTCACCCATAGCAAAGAAAGTGTAAGTTTCTCTTTGTGATTTTCCATAACCAGACAATTGTGTACCTGGAGAATTCCACAATGAATAAATATTGTTTGGATTGTAACCATTTAACAAACCTTGTTGTTGTAAAATTTGTTGGTCAAATGTAACATTTGCACCTAATTCATTAAATCTATTAAATAATGCATTGGTATAATTTCCTCTTACAGTATTAATATTCGCTTGTTGGAATTTAATTGAGGTATCTCTATATCCAGTTTGTTCCCAAAAATTTCTTAAATACACAGTATCTCCATTTTGGTCTACTAATTTTCTTGCAGGTGCATTTGGATTATTTAAATTACCATAGTAACTGAAAAATTCAGTTGGGTAATGAACAAATCTTCCAATGTATCCGTAACTAAAAATATCATCTCTGTGAATGTTGTCCATGTTTTTAGCCCAAGTAGATTGGTAGTCAAAACGAACCGTAAAATAAGTGTTATTTAATGTCACATTATCTGCCTTTCTAGCTGAGTCTGGACCTTTAAAGTTTTGTGTGTATTTGACATAACCTAAAGTATATAAATTAGTGCTTAATGGATTGTCTTTGTAAGCCATTATATTATTACCTCCATTTACGCCCTTAGAATAAACAAAGTTACCAAAAGCTGTTAAGGTTGCTAAATCAGACAATCTAAAATCGAATTTTGCTTGCGCAGAAGATGATAATGAATAAACATTTGGTCTCACTTTAACATTATCATAATCATTTTCATTTAAATAGTTTGCATTGTGAACCAAACCTCCATCTGTATTAACTCTTAAAGGATTTCTTTCAATTTCAGCTAAACGATCATCTTTAATTACATAATAACCAATGTATGATGGACTTGGTTCTCTATTGTAATTAAAGTTTCCAGATAAATTTACAGCAGCAATTGGAATACGCTTTACATCACTTTCTCCTGTTTTGTATCTTGGATTTTCTTTCCATAAAATTGGTGTAGCGTAAAATGCTTCAAACAAATTGTGATGGTAAGCATTGAACATACTAGTTGAACGAGCTTCAAAACTTCCAACTTTACGTGAAGAAACACCTCCTTTAGTGGTAATTGAAATTCCCAATCCTGTAAAGTCACCATATTGCGCAGGAATACCCGCTTGCATAATGTCAACTTGACCATTCATCCCTTGGTTAATGTTTGAGTTGTTAACACGAACACCATCAACGAAAACAGCTGTTCCATCTGTACGAGCACCTCTACCACTCAATCCACCTCTGGTGTTTGTTACACCGGACTGGAACTGAGCCATTGAAGTTGCACCTCTAAAACCTGTTTGTTGTATTTGGTCTCCACTAACTGTTGCAGTTGTTGAAGTTTGTTCCAATTTGGTTTTTTGTTGTTTGTCTGTTTTTTTGGTTTTTTCTCCTTGACCTACTTGAACAACTTTTTCTTCAACTTCAAGTGTAAGCACCTTACCTTCTGTCGTAACATTAATGTCGTCAATTTCTTTGGATTCAAAACGGATGCCATCTCCTTCAATTTTCATATTGTACAATCCTGGCTCAAGGTTAATGAAAGTAAAAGACCCATTTTTTTCAGTTCTAACTTTCTTAATTTCCTCACCATTTGAATTTTTCAACACAATAATTGCGTTAGACATTGGTTCATTGTTCTTTTCGACAACGCCCCTGATAAAACCCATGTTTGTTTGCGCATTCATCATCATGGCAAATCCAAATGTCATAAAAAACATTAACAGGGATTGGATAGTAAACTTATTCTTCATATTTATTTTAAAATAACAATTTTTTAATCTCAAAAAGCGAGGCAATTTCATAGTTTTTTTTCTTTATTTCAACTTTTAACTAATTTTTTTTTGTGCTTAACGAAAAATGAATCAGTTTTTTCGACAATACATCCGCAATATTAAAATAGCTTTCATGACTCCAACCAGCAACATGCGGAGTTATAATCACCTGATTTGTAGCTAACAAACTTTTAAATAAATCCATTTCATAGGCTGTAAATGACTTTAAATTTTCATTTTCAAGTACGTCTGTAGCATACTGTTTTATTTTTCCACTTTTTATCCAATTTAATACAGAAGCTTGATTTACGACATTTCCTCTACTCGTATTTATCAAAACAACTCCTTGTTTTAAGCCTTCTATAAATAAAAGATCAATCATTTGATTGGTTTCTTTTGTCAAAGGAATATGTAAACTTATTACATCACTTTCTTTTTTCAACGTTTCCAAATCGACATTTTTAATATAACCATTTGATTTTACGGACTTATATTTGTCGTAAACCAAAACCTCGCAATCGAATCCAGATAATTTTCTGGCAAAAGATGATCCAGTATTTCCATATCCTATAATTCCTATTTTTTTCCCTTTAATTTCCCAACCCCTATTACCTTCTCTGTCCCAATTTAAGTCAACTACATTCTGATGTCCTTTAACTATATTCTTGCTTAATCCAATGAGCAATCCTATACAATGTTCTGCAACTGTATTTCTATTTCCTTCAGGTGCATTTAAAAGAATAATTCCTCTTTTGCATGCATATTCCTCATCAATATTATCCATTCCTGCCCCCCCTCGCGCAATACATTTTAAATTAGGCAATAATTTAATAATAGATTCATCAAAATTAATTTTACTTCTTACTGCGATTATTTCGGAGTTGTATACTTGGCTTAAGATGTCTTTTTTTTCAATAGATGGCTGATAATCTACTTCAAAATATGGATTAAGTTGTTGTAAAAAGACAGGGTGAAAATCATCAATAATCGATATTTTAGTTTTTTGTATCATTAATGGGTGGACTTATAAACTCGAGCAAATTAACACTAGATTCAAAATAATCAAAACAAAAAAAACAGCCCACCCCTTAACAATACTTTTAAACACACACTTTAAAAAGGATAAAAACAACATCAATTTTTCAGTTATACCTTTTTTGACGAAAATAAAACTTGTATTGCTGCAATTAGGCAATTGTTTTTTATTTAACTATTGTAAATCAGCTAATTAAATTTCAACCATCTGACTATTTATCTGGCTTTTAACAAATAATTTTGCCTTTTCGTCAAATAAACTTGGTTCTTCTGTTGTTAGAAACAACCTTTTACCTTCTTTTTGTAAAATTATTTCAATTTCTTTGTGTCTTACTAGGTAATCTTTAAGACTATTGGCAACAATGTTTCCTTGGGAAACTACTTTAATATGACTTGGTATATTTTGTTTTATAATATCTATTATCAATGGATAATGAGTACAACCGAGGACAATTGTATCAATTTCATGACTTTGAGACAACAGGTTTTGTATGTTCTTTTTTATAAAAAACAGCCCCCCCTCGTTATTAAAATCATTATTTTCAATTAATGGCACCCACATAGGACAAGCTTCTTGAAAAACCTGAATTTGAGGATATAATTTATTAAGTTCTATAACATAAGAGAGTGAATTAACAGTTCCAGGGGTTGCCAAAACACCAACCTTGTTAGTTTTTGTCAAACCACCAATTTCTTCAGTGGTAGGTCTTATAACACCAAGCACCTTAAATGGTTGATCAAATTTCAACAAATCATTTTGTTGTATGGTTCTTAAAGCTTTCGCAGATGCAGTATTACAAGCAATAACTATTAACCTACATCCTAATTCATGTAACTTAGTTACCCCTTCAAGTGTGTATTGGTAAACAGTATCAAAAGAACGAGTACCATAAGGTACTCGTGCATTGTCTCCTAAATAAATAAAATTATATTGAGGTAAGGCATTCACTATTTCTTCAAAAACAGTGAGTCCTCCAACTCCAGAATCAAAAACACCAATGGAATAATTTGAATCCAAATTAGAGCTTAAATAAACTATCTACCTGTTCCCATCCCATTAATAGCTCCAGGTGCATTGGTAGCTGGAACAACTGGTTTGTCTTTAATATTTAATTTAGTTTTTACTAAAGTCTCTAAATCAAACTTTTCATCCGCATAGATTAAAGTACCAAAAGTATTGTCAATGACATGAGTATATCCATTTTCCTTTGCAACTTCTGCTACAGCTTTAGATACCTTTTCTTTCAAGGGATCTATAAGTTCATTGTATTTTTCTTTCAAACTTTCTTGAATTGTTTGACTTAATTCTTGATAACTAACTTGATATTTTTCCATTTTTTGGGCCAAAAGCTTTAATCTTGGGGCACTTGGTTGAGGCTTTTTTTGTTCCAATTCAATTAAGCTTTGTGTTTTTTTTGCTTCAACTTCAATTTGAGTTAATTCGTCCTCTAATGAAGCTTGGAATAATTGGTATTCATCTGAAGCGGTTTGGAACTCCGGCAATAATTCAATAACTTTTTGGAAATTTAAATGACCAACTTTTTGAGCATTAGTTTGGCTAAAAACAAACAATAACGCAACTAACGACAGGGATTTTAATATATTATTTTTCATTGTACTTTTTTAAATTAATCTTTATTTGGAACTACACCTAACTCATCTAAAACATCCCCACTTCTATCATACTTTATATTACTATATAAAATATTCATATTGGCAGATTTGTCGAAAATAAAATCTAGACCATTATTTTTGGCTACTTTTAGAATAGCTTCTGATATTTTACTTTGGATAGGTTTTATTAATTCTTGTCTTTTTTTGAATAGTTGACCATTTACACCAAATTTATCCTGTTCAAACTCTCTCAAAGATTCCTCTTTTTTTACTATCGCATTTTCCCTTTCTTCTCTTTGTGAAGGGCTTAACATAATTTCTTCCGACTTGTATTCTTTATACATTTTATCTATTTCGCCTTGAAATGATTTAATTTCTAGTTCCCATTTTTGAGAGGCTTCATCAAGTTGCTTTTGAGCCGCTTTAAACTCAGTCATTTGTGACAATATGTAATCTGTATCTACGTATCCAAACTTTTGAGCCACTAACTGACTAGAAGTAAATGCTGTAAAAATGACAAATAATAATATTCTTAATTTCATAGATGTTTAAATTAATTAGTCTTAATTCTAATTTCGTGCCAAATTAATTTTAGTTTGCGAAAATAAACCCAAAATTTATAATTTTTATAAAAACTTTACCTCAACAAGATTGAACTATCCCCATAACTTAAAAATCGGAATTGATGACGTAAAGCGTATTGATATATTTGTTTCCAATTTTGATTGACAAAGGCTGAAATCAATAGTAACAAAGTTGATTTAGGTTGGTGAAAATTGGTTACTAATCCACGAACTATTTTAAACTCATACCCTGGAAAAATCATTATTGAAGTAATTCCAATTAATTGCTCCTTATTTTCATTTTCCAAGTATTTAATGAGGGCCGTCAATACAACTTTATAGTCAGGCAATACTTTACTATCCTCATTAAATGCGACAAATTGATCAATACAAAATGGATTTACTGTTTCATTTATAACATTCAGTCCACACCAATACAAGCTTTCTATAACCCTTACCGAAGTTGTACCTACCGCTATGACATACTCATCATATAGCAATTGTTTTATAGTTATAATATTAATTGAAAAATGCTCTTCATGCATATTATGTTCTATTGCATTTTGCACTTTAACCGGCAAAAAAGTACCCGCTCCTACATGCAATGTCAATTCTCGTATACCTTGTGTTTTTTTATTAATTGACTCAAGGACTGCGTCAGTAAAATGTAACCCCGCAGTTGGTGCAGCTACAGAACCTTCTATTTTTGAATAAACTGTTTGGTATCTGGTTTCATCATGTTCGTTACTCAATCTTTTTATATAAGGAGGCAATGGAATTTTGCCAATTTCCGTTAGTAAAGAAACAAATGCTAAATCTAAGGACCATTTAATTTCAACAATTTTATCATTAACTAATTCAAATTCAACGAGATTGCCATTGAGATTGAGCGTTAATATTTCATCATTTTTCCATTTCTTTTTGTTTCCTATCATACATTCCCATTTGATAGAATGTAGTGCTGACATTGCTTGTTGATAATCTTTATCAAATGGTTTAAGCAAAAAGACCTCAATTTTAGCCCCAGTAACTGTAGTAAGGAAAATTCTAGCAGGAATTACTTTGGCATTGTTAAAATAAAAAGAGGCATTATTGGGAACATTTTCTGTTAAATTCTTAAAAACATCTTCTTTTATCTTCTGGTCATCAACCTTATATATCAATAGCTTTGATGAATCTCTGGGCTCTAATGCGAACTGAGCAATTTGACTTTCTAAAAGAGGGTAGTCAAAAGCATTAATATCTATAAATAAATCTTCTTTACTCGGCAAAACTATTAAGTTGATTAATTAATTTTTGAACTGCTATTTTTCTATGGCTAATTTTATTTTTTTCTTCATTTGTCATTTGTGCAAACGAAACATCAAATCCATTAGGTACAAATATTGGATCATAACCAAAACCATTTTCTCCTAAGGGCTGATTTGCTATGCTACCTTCAATTTTCCCTTCAAAATAGTAGTTGACATTGTTCCATACTAAACATATAACGGTATTAAAATACGCTTTTCTATTTTCAACACCATCCAATAAAGTTAAAACTTTATCGATATTCTCTTTGTCTGTTGCATTTTCTCCTGCAAATCGTGCACTTTTTACGCCAGGTTGATTATTTAAAGCTTCAATCATCAAACCACTATCATCGGCAAAACAATTTATCTTGAAAATATCATTAATAGTTTGTGCTTTTATTTGTGCATTTTCATTAAGAGTAGATCCTGTTTCCTTTATTTCTTCAAAATAACTAATTTCATGTAATCCTTTGATAATAAATACCTCTTTCAAAAGTTGGTTAATTTCATTTATTTTACCCTTATTGGTCGATACAAAAATCAATTCTTGCATACAATTTATAAATTATTTAATGCCGAACAATGGCTTCGTTTGTTCCCACAATTGTATCTTAAGTGAACTGTTTGAAAAAACCGAATTCATACTATCTACATAAAGCATTTTAATATTATTGTGAACTGATGCTTTATATTTATTAATATTTATACCAAATAAAGAGGGACTTACACCCCAAAAAAAACAAAAATTAGGTTGAAAAATATCAATGATATTCTTCCATTCCACACCAGGGTAAAGGCTGATGTTTAATACAGCAAAACCATCTTTATCCATTTTGTATTTTTCGGACTGAATCGCATTTGTAAATTTATAAAAGAACAAACTATCCTCCTCAGAAAGACTTTTATATTCGGTATGATTAACTATATTTAGAAAGCGATATTTGTTCTCTCCTTCGTATTCAAACTTGTCATACCAACGACTCTCTTGAATTTGATAAAACTCTCCTTCCATAAATTGGGCTAGTAGTTCAGGAAAATTTTCTGATAAAATTAGGTTTTCCTCCATTTTTTTGATTATTTCGCAAGTGAAATGAGTTTCAAAATTACAATAAATCCCACAGAAAATTCAAAAATTTCAGATTTCGATCCAAATAATATCAGTTTTGGTAAAGTTTTTACCGACCACATGTTCATTTGCGATTATTACGACAATCAATGGAATGACCCTAGAATCATTCCTTTTGGAAAAATTCCAATGAGTCCTACCCTTTCAGCTCTTCATTATGGTCAGTCCATTTTTGAAGGTATGAAAGCCTACAAAACACCAAACGGTGAAATAACTCTTTTCAGACCCGAAGAAAACTTAAACAGATTAAACCGTTCTGCTGATAGAATGAGTATGCCTCATTTTCCAAAAGAAATTTTTATGGAGGCATTATCAAAACTCCTTAACTTAGACAAAGATTGGATTCCTTCTTCAGTAGGAAGTTCATTGTACCTAAGACCATTTATGTTTGCAACAGATGATTTTTTGGGTGTAAAATCTAGCGACAATTACAGCTTCATGATATATGCTTGTCCTGTTAGTTCATACTATGCAGGGAACATTAAAGTAAAAATTGAAGAGCATTACACAAGAGCTTCGGCTGGTGGGGTTGGAAGTGCAAAATGCGCTGGCAATTACGCAGCTTCATTATATCCTAGGAATTTAGCACAAAAAGATGGTTTTGACCAAGTCCTTTGGACCGATGGAATTACTCATACTAAATTGGAAGAAACAGGCACTAGTAATATTTTCGTTGTTACCAAAAATGGCGTTTACACACCTAATTTAACTGATTCATTACTTGCAGGAATTACAAGAGATTCTGTTATCAAAATGATAAAAGACCATCATATTCCAATCTTCGAAGAACCTATCTTAGTTCAAGATTTACTTAAATGGCATGCAAATGGTGATTTAGTGGAAATGTTTGTTACAGGTACTGCTGCAACCATTACCCATATAGATTGTTTTGGTTTCCGTGACGAAAAATATAATTTAGTTGTAACTGAAGATTTATTGGGCTTCAAATTAAAAACTGAATTAGAATTAATTAAAACTTTGCAAATACCTGATACACATAATTGGGTAAAATGTATTGAACAAAATGAATCAATAATTGCATAGTATATGTATGATTTTATAGAAGGTAAAATAGAACATGCTAATCCAGCATTCTTGGTTCTAAATTGCAATGGGATTGGTTTTCATTTACAAATTAGCATCAACACATACGAAAAGATAAAATCAGAAAAAAACATTCGTATTTTAACTCATTTGGCCATTAAAGAAGATGGTCACTACCTTTATGGCTTTTTTGACGAAACTGAGCGTCAATTATTTAGGCAACTTATTATAGTAAATGGGGTTGGAACAAACACTGCAAGAATGATATTAAGCGGTCAATCTCCTACAGAAATCATAAGTGCCATTTCTACAGGAAATTTGTCTTTATTAAAAGCTGTTAAAGGAGTTGGCCCAAAAACTGCACAACGAATTATCTTAGAATTACAAGATAAAATCGGCAAACTAACACAATCGATTGACCCTGATGATTTTGTAAATGCAGCACCTAAATCATTTGACGAAGCGTTATTAGCATTACAAGCCCTTGGATTTCAAAGAAATATTGCAGAAAAAACTTTACTCAAAATTACCAATAACAATAAATTAGAGCTAAGTGTCGAATTCCTTATTAAACAATCTCTAAAACAGTTGTAACTATTATTTCAAAAAAATACTTAAAATGAGCAATCATCAAAGTGATAAAATCAAATCAAATGGATCAAACACGGCTTTTTATATCCTATCCTCTAATGGATCGCCTCAAGCCGAAGAAGATTTAATCCAATTAGCAGAAATCTGCATCAAGCCCAACCATCCTATTGAATTGTATTCGGACCAATCGTTAAAGTCAAAAGAAACAGAGAATCTAATACAAAGTGGTAAAATTAAAATCATAAATGGTGTCACTTTTGATGAGAATATAAAAAACATTATTCCCTTAAAACTTCCTTTGGCAAACGAACCTTCACTTTATTTTAAGTGGTCTCAAAAAGCTAATAAGCTTTTTGTTCCCAGCAAAGTTGTTGTTGCGGATGGTTTAATCCCTCAAAAAGCAGGTTTTTTACAAAAATACATTCATTATATTTCTAATTTTTGGGGTAAATTATTTTCGGGGGTTGAATCTAACTTATCAACTTGTGAAGCTGTATTAATGCCATTAGACTTGTTTGAAAAAATAGTCCTCAAAAACAAAATTAAAGATGCTTGGCATATTGCTGCACTTACTGAAAAGGAACAACTAAACACGCCTGTTTCATTTGATTTAGGGACCAATGATTTTGTAATTGGTGATGGTTTAAAATCGGCAATTAAAAATACACTTTTAGGATTTAAATTGTTTTGGAGTAGTTTTTTCAAGTTAACAAATATTAAGGAAGAGTCAAACGATTGGTCCAACATTAATGCTCCAATTTATAAAAAAACTTTCGCTGTTTTATGCTTAACGCTCCTTTTTGGCATGGCATATACAAGCAAAGATTATAATGTCACTTGGGACGAACCTGCACATAATGAATTCTCTAAACATGTTATCAAATTTTACACAAGTTTTGGAAGTGATACGACAATGTTTGACCCCAAAATTAGTGAATTTGGCAAACTCTCTTATGGCTCTAGTGTGGATTTAGTTATTAGGGCGGTTAATAATGTATTTGGATTTGAAAATGAATATTACGCAAGACACTTAATAGATTCGATTATTGGTTTCTTTTTAGTCTTATTTACAGCCTTACTTGTTAGACGACTCTCTGGTTGGCTCCCCGCTGTAATTACAGTTATTGCTTTATTTGCATCACCTTCTTTATATGGTCATTTCTTCAACAACTCCAAAGATATTCCATTTGCAACAGGCTATATTATGTCCATTTACTACTTAGTAAAACTTCTTCAAGAATTACCTAAACCAAAACATCAAACCAAAGTAATGCTTGCCATTGCTATCGGTTTTGCTTTGAGTGTAAGGGTAGGAGCATTGCTAATTTTTGGATATATGGTTATGTTTATTGGATTGTATTGGCTTTTGTTTCAATACAAAAAAAATGCAAGTAAAACCTTTAAAATACATATTAAAACAATTGTTATCATCTCCATTAGTGCTTATATTTTTGGAATATTCTTTTGGCCATATGCATTGAGACAACCCTTGACAGGAGTATTTAACGCTTTAAAACAATTTGAAAAATTTGGCTTACTCACTTATTATGAATTATTTGAGGGGGTTCGTTTGTATGAAAAACCATGGTATTATATCCCTAAAATGATTATAATAACGGCCCCTGTAGGATTGTTATTTGGAGTATTTATTGGTCCAATTATCAATTGGTTGAAAAAAGACACTTTAGGTAAATTAATCCTTTTTTTATTACTATTTGCTTCAGTTTTCCCATTGGCTTATGCTATTTACAAAAAATCTTATGTTTACAATGGATGGAGACACTTTTTGTTTATTTATCCAACATTAACAGTGCTTTCTGTTTTAGCATGGCATCAATTAGGATTATTCTTTAAAAACAAAACAATTAGTTTAGTCATATGGGGCATTTTTATAGTGAGTTTAATAAGCCCAATTGCTTGGAATATAAAAAACCACCCTTATCAATACATGTACTTCAATGAAATTATTGGAGGGATAAAAGGGGCTCATGGAAATTATGATATAGATTACTGGAACCAAACACCAAGAGAGGCTTTTGAATGGCTTGTAAAAAGTAAACCTGAAATATTAGAAAAAGACAACAATGGCAATCCTAAAATCAAAATCAATGCAAATTCAAATCAAGAAGCTTTAAAAACATTTGTTAATGCAGGCAAAGATGTTCCATGTTTATGGACCAGAGAAATGGAATGGATGAATAACAATTGGGATTACGCCATTTGGAGCACAAGAACTCTCTCAAAAAACCAAATTTTAGATGGATATTGGCCACCCAAAGGAACTATACATGTTATCAATGTAGGAGGAGTTCCAATAACTGCAATTGTAAAAGCAGAAAACCATTATGGTTATAAAGGGAATCAATATTTAAAAAAGAATAATGGTGATAGCGCTCTTTATTTTTACAAATTGGCTTATCAGTACAACCCGTTAGAAGAGGAATTTGCTAGAGGTGTTGCTAATGCCTATAAGTTAAAAATGCAATTAGACAGTGCTTTGTATTTTTATAATGTTGCAATAAAGCTAAAAACCGGCAATTACGATGCCCTTCAAAGTGTGGGTGAAGTTTTATATACTCAAGCAATGATGAAAAACCCCAACAGCCCTGATTTAAATTTATTAACCAAAGCATACGATAACTTATCCCAAGCATTCAAAAACAAAAAGAATGCTTCTGCACCATTATTAATGGGAGAAATCAAGTTATTACAAAATCAAAACGATTTGGCTAGAAATCATTTTTATTCCTTTTTGGAAACTTATGGGAATGTGGGAAGGGGTTATTTAGGCTTAGGTAAGGCACAATTAAGATTAAATGAATTAGATTCAGCATTTATGAATTTACAGTATGCAATACAATTAGAACCGAACAATGCTGAAGCATACTATTATTTGGGTACTGAATTAGAAAAAATTGGCAAGAAAAAAGAAGCGGAACAGTTTTTGAATGAATATATGAAAATAATAAATCAAAAATAATTGAAACTTTTTTTAACTTTGTACGTCTAATTCATTAAATGAGGTTAATTATAACTATCATATTATGCGCTTTTTTAGCATTTAAATCAAGTGCTTCTCACATAGTGGGTGGAGAAATGATGTATAAATACGCAGGAAGAAGTGGCAATAATTACCTTTATAACATAACATTGTATGTATATTTTGACTGTAAAAATGCTTTTGAGGGGGTTATTGAAGATGACGTTGCTGGAATCACTATTCACGTTTTTGACAATAGAAACAAGAATACCGCTTCACTTTCTTTGAGCAAAGAAAACATTCAAGGATTCAATCCTGTAAAAATTGCTGACTTAAACTACAATTGTGTTAGAAATAAACCTACAGAATGTGTAATAAGATATACTTTTACAACTCAATTATCTTTACCTGACAATGCCGGAAGGGGTTACACAATTACATTTGAACGATGTTGCAGAAATCGAATTATAGACAATATTATGCTACCTGATGCTACAGGTGCCACTTATTGGACAGAAATAAAGGACGTAAAATTAGGTAACTCCTCTCCTTTTTTTAAGTATTTACCTCCTAACTTCTTATGTACAAATGCCCCTTTAAATTTCGATCATAGTGCAATAGACGATAATGGAGATTCATTGGTTTACGAACTTTATCAACCTTTCTTAGGTGGTGATAATGTTCAACAACGCCCTTCAGGAGTAAAACCAGATATTTTTGATAATGTAAATACAAAACCTCCAACTTATCCTTTTGATAATGATAACAGAAAGGTTCAATGGTCAAATACATATAATACTAACTTTCAAATTAATGGACAACCTACATTAAGCGTCAACAGCAAAACAGGAAAATTGGCCCTAACTCCAGATAGAACAGGGAATTACGTTATTGGGGTAAAAGTATTAGAGTATAGAAAAGGGGTTTTAATTGGTGAGACCAAAAGAGATTATCAGTTTAACATTAGTGAATGTGTATTTGACGTAGTTTCTTCTTTCTTTGCACCAAGTTTAAGTTGTGAATCCGACTTAGTCCTATTCCAAAACAGAAGCTCAGGAGGAACAAGTTATTTGTGGGATTTTGGAGATCCTAATGGCAGCAATAATACATCTATTCAAACAAATCCTTCATACAGATATAACATTCCGGGCAACTACACAATACAACTTGTAGCAAAAACGAACTTATGTTCTGACACATTCAGGTATGAGATAGAAATTAAAAAGAAATTTAAAGCTCAATTACCAAATGACACTTTGTTTTGTGGCCCTTTTACAACCACACTAATTAGCAACCCTCCTAATCTCAGTTATGTTTGGAATTCAGGAGAAACTACTAGAAATCTAGTGGTTAATAAAGCTGGCCGATACATTGTTACTGCTACTGATTTTCCTTGCTCATCAAAAGACACAATTGACATTTTCAATGATTTAAGCAAGTTTGATTTAGGCCCAGACTCTGTAATTTGTAGAGACAGTTTTGTTCAATTCACTTATAAAGGCAAAGATGGTTACCAATCTTACAGGTGGAATGACAATACAACAGACGCCTCCGTTTTTATCCCTTCACTTGGTACATATTGGGTAAAGGTAATCAATCAAAATGGTTGTTTAGGAGAAGATAGTATAACCTTTGTTTTATATCCCCCTCCTAGAACCCAACTAAGAGACACCTTTATTTGTGAGGGCACAGGAACCATTTTAGATGGAGAGAATTTTCATCCACAAACACAAGCAGAAACAAGATATTTATGGAACAGTGGACAAAACACTCCACAAATTACTATTACCCAAAGAGGTCGTTATATTGTAACCGCGGCAAATAAACTTTGTACAATATACGACACTGCAGATATTGACTTTTATTTTATTGGTTTAGATTTAGGACCAGACACCTTTTATTGTGGTCCTATTTCTCGAACACTAGATCCCAAAAGGAATTACAAATCATATTTATGGAATGGGGAAATTACCAGCAAACAATTGTTTGTTTCCACTCCTGGCAAATATTTTATAAATATTGAAACAGAAGAAGGATGTTTGGCATCTGACACTATTAACATTATTCAATATCCAGAAATAGATGGTGGATTGGGAAGCGATACTACAATCTGCTTATCCTCAAGGTATCCGATTGTTGCAGCAGATAATATGGAAGAATACTTATGGAATACTGGCGCTACAACTCAGAAAATTGTTGTATCACAAGTAGGTACATACCGAGTTACCGTTAGAAACAAAAACGGATGTATCATTTCAGATTCTATCCAAATAAAAGAGGACCCAAATGCACTTCCTTCAGACCTGTTTATGCCGAATGCATTTACACCAAATGGAGATAACATTAACGATGTATATCCTGGCAACAAATACAGTGACCCTGGGGCTGATTACCAACTAAGACTTTACAACAGATGGGGTGAACAAATCTTTGAATCTAATACCCCTTCGGTTACTTGGGATGGAAAAATAAAAGGCGATTTAGCACCTCAAGATGTTTATGTATTTTACACCCAATATGTGGGTTGCGACAATATTGAAAGATGGTTTAGAGGTACCTTTCATCTTATAAGATAATTTTATTTAAAAGGGCTGTCTTTTTCTTTAGAAACTTTATTAAAAACTAATTTATCCATTAGTAATGGGAAGAATTTATTCAACCAAAAAAGAATTTTCCCATCAAAAGACATATACAAGTAACTTTTACGTGATCTTACTGCTTTTACAATCATTTGAGCAACCTCTTCTGCAGACATGAGTTTAGCTTCATCTAGGGGACTTTCTGATTGATTATTGCCTTTGTTATTAAGAGCTGAATTTCTAATATTAGAAGCTGTATAACCAGGACAAACAATTAATACATTAAGATTATTTTTTAAATTTTCGATTCTAAGAGATTCCAAAAAACCATGCATTGCAAACTTTGAGGCTGAATAGCCGGTTCTTGCAGGCAATCCTTTAATACCTGCAATAGAGGAAACTCCAACAACAGTACCTTGTGATTTCAATAAAAAAGGTAGAGCATATTTAGTGCAATAAACGGTTCCCCAAAAGTTCACATCCATCACCTTTTTAATAACATCTAAGTCACAATCGTTAAAAACTGCACGCATACTAATTCCAGCATTGTTAATTAAAACATCACATGAAGAGAATTGACGAATGGTTTCATCAATTAAAAACTTACAATCACTTTCCTTACTTACATCGCATTGAACAAGCAAGACCGAAGAATTGTATTCTTTACATTTAAGCTCAACTAATTTAAGTTGTTCAATAGATCTAGCCGCAATAACAACATTGTATTTTAATTGTGCATACTGATATGCCAAAGCTTCTCCAATTCCTGAAGAAGCCCCTGTAATTACAACTGTTCTAACAACCATTATTTAACAATATCACAACCCTCAACTGGCATCTCAGGATAATCAATATCTACACCATCTAGGCAATATTCAATAGCATCTTCCAAATAAATCATCATAACCTGAGTTTCACTTTCCCAATTATCATCGATAATACCATGATAAACTAATTCTCTTTTTGAGTTAAATAAAAATACTTCTGGATTTTTACTTGCATCAAAAGCTTCTGCTACTTTACTGTTTTCATCTTTTAAATAAACAAAACTTGGCATTACTAATCCATTATAAAATGAAGTCATTTCTTCCATACTATCTTTAGGAGACAATGAAGGATTGTTAGAATTAATGACGACAGTTGCCATATTATCCTCCTCATATTGTCCGGACAATTTTACAATTCGCTCCCAATATGCATTAGAGATTGGACATGAATTAGCGCTAAAAATAACACACAAGGCATAATGTTCGGCAAATGAATAGTTATTATAAGTTTGTCCATTCGTTGCTATTAAAGAAAAATTTGGAAGTTTGTCACCTATGTTCATATTGAATTAAATTATTAGGCGAATATCATACAATTCTTTTATTTTGAAAACATTAAAATACAGAAATAAATGTCACTATTTACAACGTTAGTTTTGGGGGCAAGTGAGAAGTCCGATAGATACTCAAATATTGCAATTCGTATATTAAGGTCGTATCATTTTGAAACATTAGCAATTGGCAACAAAGTTGGAAAAGTATTAGATGTCCCTATTACAATATTTAATAACAAAGAAAACTACCCAACGATTCATACTATAACGCTTTACTTAAACCCGAAAAATCAAGAAAAATATTATAACTTTATTCTAAACTTAAACCCTAAAAGAGTAATATTCAATCCTGGGACAGAAAATCAAGCCTATATAAATGAGTTACAGAAAAATAACATTGATGCAATAGAAGCATGTACCTTGGTATTGTTGAGAACACAACAGTACAAACCCCTATAAATGCCAAAAACCGTATCTTTCGATACGGCTTTTGACAAAAACTAAAACTATGAAAACACTTCTGCAAATCTAATCAAAAAAATAAATTACGCAACAATTTTTTAATATGTTTCCAAAAAAAAGCATCTCATTTCCAAATTACTAAAAAGTATGTATGATTAAGCCTTTTATTCCATTAAATTTGTGGGCTTTAGGCATGCTTCGTTTTATATTATTTTTTTTTATATTATTATCCGGTTTTATACTAAAATCACAAACAACTCCCGAAGAAGTGTATGATACTGCTATAAAACTACCCCCAAAACACCTACATATTTCAGACTTTTACAAGAAAAATGAGTTTATAACAAGACGGGACAGTTCAATGCTAGGTATTCAACAATATGATGAAATCAAAAAAAATAAGCTCCCTATTCAAAATTTGGGAGATGTTTCAACTCCATACATACCGTTAAAACTTCAAGTTGAGCATAAAGACGGATTTATCCCAGCCAATCAACCTTTTCAACAACTCTTTTTTACCAATAACAATGCTGTTTTATATAATGCAAAAATGCCCTTTACTGAATTTCGATACGCACAAGGGAGTGCTAGTGCAGGAAGGAATGGCATGATAGATTTGTATGCTTTTCACACACAAAACATTAGTAAACAGTTTAATATAAGCGCTAAATATCACAGCACTTCAAATGTTGGTTTTTACAGAAGACAAAGATACAGTGTAAAAAATACACAACTTAGCAGTTACTACAATTCAAAGAACCATCGCTTTACATCCACTTTTATTTATTCATGGAATAAAGCTATCATGCAAGAAAATGGAGGCCTTGAGAGATCTTCAACAAACGACTCCACATTCCGAGAAACCCCATTTAATATACGTCAATTACCAACAGAGTTGTCGCTTGCGAACTCTCAACACAAATTAAGAGAAATTGAGTTCAACCAAATCTATTGGATTTCTACGGGTGATGATTCCATGAAAAACAAAAAAATAGGTCTTAAATACCGTCTCTCCCATTTGAAACAGCAATATTTTTATTCCGATGATGCAAAAGATTTTGGTTTTTATGACCAAACCTATTATTTCAACGGCAATGAATCAAAAGACTCAACAAATTCACAACAACTGAGTAATGAATTTTCTATAATCATCCCAGGTATGAATGCTTTGATAGCTGGTATCAAACATGACAACATTAATTATTGGCAGTCGGCAAATAGAATCAATTTCCACCAATTAAGGACTCAAAACCTTTCTTTGTTTTTAAACAGCAGTTTGTCTTTATACAAACCCATTAAATCATCTATTCATGCCCATTATTACCTTTCAGGATTCAATCAAAACGACTATCGTATTGAAAGTAAAAACACCTTTGAAATCCCCCATGCCCCTCTTTGGCAACTTGCAGGAAACTTATTTGTTAATTCAAGAAGACCTTATTATCAAATGGAGTACCAAATTAGCAACCATTATAGATGGTCGAACACTTGGAATCCAACTAAACAAAAGATTGTACAATTTAAAATAGAAAGAAAGAGTAAATACAAGAATGTAAACAAAGTATACAACTACACCATGCCACTGAATAACTTTTATGTAGACGTTCATTTCGGCATTATTGACAACTTTATGTATTTGAATAATGATGGTAAGCCGATGCAAGGTGCTAAAGGACAAAACCTATTTCAAGCTGAAATAATGAAACACTTTAATTTAAGAAATTGGCAATTAAGACAAACCCTATTATTCCAACAATTTTCAGCAAACTTATCCCAAACTGCATTATTACCTGAACTGACTTCAAAATCCACCTTGTATTACCAAAGATTTGCTTTCAAAAAATCGACTTTTATCCAAATTGGTGCAGACGTTAGTTGGACAAGTTCATACATAGCAAACACATATAATCCGGCTTTGCAAAGTTTTCAAAACAGTCCTTATAAAGTTGGGGCATACCCTTTTGTGGATTTGTTTTTGAATGCAGAAATTAAACATGTAAGATTTTTTGCGGTCATGGAACATATCAATCAACTCGCCGAAACATTGCAAGCAGAAGGCAACTTTAATTACCAATACAAATTTGCGAATTATTATTATACGACTCCCTTTTATGCCTCAGCCCCTAGAAGATTTAGAATTGGATTTAATTGGAAGTTTTACTACTAGTTATTCATCAACAAGTATTTAAATCCATAGCTTTTATTATGGTACATCAACCTAATAAAATAACATCCTTCGGCATTTGTTAATAATTGTATTTGATTTCCAACGATGACAAAGGACTGTGATTGACCTTGCATATTAACTACATTGATTGTAAACTCTTGTAATGGGAGGATTTTAGAGAAATAAATTAAGCCATTACCAGGATTAGGATATAGGCTCAATTGTTCCAGGTACGCGCTATAAATATTGAGATTGCCATAACAATAGGCATCCATTATTTTCATACTTTTAGCAATATTCAAACGTCCACCAGTAACAGTATAACCTTGAAGTGCAACAATCGTATCAACACCCTCCAAAATAAACCTTCTGATTAACAAATTAGCAACTTCTGGATTAGACTTGGTTAAATCAATAAATTTTTCACAAGCATAACTGTGCAATAAACCAACAGCTGCAGTAACCATAGGTGATGCGAAAGAAGTCCCTGAGTAACCACCTCTATATAAATCTTCTGAAATTTGATTTTCCTTGTTATACGCTTTCACTGAAAATACATTCACTCCTGGTGCACTTAGGTCAACATGTAGCTGACTATAACCACTTGAAAAATATTGGTCATTTATCGTTGATGAGCCTACTGTTATTAAATGTTTACTTGGGCATAAAGTAGGTAAATCTCCCTTAGTATCTACCAAAACTTGGTTATTTGAAACAGCGCCAATATTCATAACCCCATATTTACCCAGAGAATCGTACATCATGCACCACAATGGTGCTTCGTGAGGCATTTTATTATCAATTCCCCAACTTGAATTACTCGCAACAACAAAAGCCCCTTTTTTCCCTTTGCTACTTTGGTACAATTTACGTTGATGTAAAACATAACTATATGCTCGGATGGCATCGGATTGATAAATTGGCATTGACAAAGAAGTGTCAGCAATAGTAACAATCATTAGTTTAACATGCCACATTATTCCGGTAATACCTATCGTATCATTTCCTCTTGCTCCAATAATTCCTGCGACCGGAGTTCCATGTGTAGCATCAAAATTTAAACTATCACTAATGTCATTGTTTTGACCCATAAAATTCCACCCATACACATCATCTACATAACCATTACTGTCATCATCTAACATATTTCCTGGAATTTCGGAATGATTTTTCCAAATATTATTTTTAAAATCTGGATGATTCAAATGTAATCCATCATCAACAACAGCTATAACAATAGTATCCCCTTGCCTATTGGCTGCTTGACGACTTAAATCCCATGCTTTTGTAGCTTTAATTAAACCTAAATGCCATTGACGATTGAACAAAGAATCTGAGGGCGTTGTTTCTCTGTACTTTATAATACCATCATTTTGAAAATTTTGAACTTTTGATAATGAATTTAACCTTTCAATTAACCTTTCTTTTGATAGATAAATTGACGCCCACTCTATAACTAATAGCTTTTTATCAACATCTAAAGCAGTTACCTTTTCAACAACCCCTTCAAACAATTTATAAACTTGCTGTTCTTTTACAGATTCATTAAACTGTACTATAATACGTGACTTTGGCTTTGGTGAAACAGCACAAAGTATCCCTATAAATAAAAACAAAGACAGAAGAATAAGTGTTTTTAATGGTCTCACAACAACAAAGGTACAACTAATCATTTAATTGATTAGACATCCTAATTAAAAAATAGTTGCAAAATGCCAATTATTTTATTTGATTTAGAATAATTAATATTGATTTTTGCACAACCATTATAAAATGTTAAGAAAAGAACTTATCAATCAAATAGAATCGAAAAAAAGTTTAATTTGTGTTGGATTAGATACTGACATAAGCAAACTACCAAATCATTTGCCAAAAGATATCAAAGGGATGTTACAATTCAATAAAATGATTATTGAATCAACCAAAGATTTTGCCGTTTCTTACAAGATAAATACCGCTTTTTATGAACAATATGGCACTAAAGGTTGGGCTTGTATGGAAGAAACTTTATCATACATCCCCAACAATTGTTTTAAAATCGCAGACGCAAAACGAGGAGATATAGGAAATACTAGTAAAATGTACGCCAAAGCTTTTTTTGAAACCTTGGCATTTGATGCCATTACTGTTGCGCCTTATATGGGGGAAGATTCATTGAAACCTTTTTTTGAGTTTGACAATAAATGGGTCATTTGTTTAGGATTAACAAGCAATCAAGGCAGCAAAGATTTTCAAACATTGCAGTTTGAAGAGAAACCTCTTTATGAACATGTACTAACAAAGGTATCTGAATGGGGAACTCCCAATAATTTGATGTTTGTAACAGGGGCAACAAAAGCAAAGACACTTGCTTCTATTAGAGAAATATTGCCCAATCATTTTTTCTTAGTTCCTGGTGTGGGTGCGCAGGGAGGAACCGTTTCAGAAGTTTGTGAAAATGCAAAAACCTCATTTGGAGGCCTATTAATTAATGCAAGTCGAAGTATATTATATGCTTCAAGTGGTGAAGATTTTGCAGAAAAAGCAAATGAAGAATGTAAGCGGTTACAACTAGATTGTTTTTAAAAAACTATCTAGTAATAAAAAGAGTTGCCAGAATCAAAACCGAACCGGCAACTAGAAACCTTTTCAAAAGATTGGTTTGTTTAGTATATTCAGAAAATGTATAATTTTTACTAACAATTACTTTCGGCAGTTCATTGCTTAGTGAAAACTTTAAATCATAAATCATTAGCGTTTTTTTCTTTTTTCCTACTAAATATCCAGGTTCCCATTGGGGCATTAAATCACTTGTTAATATCCTTTCAAGTTCAATTGACAAATTCACATTAGCACTATGAATTATTTTAAAATCAGACAAGCTCCCATTTTTTTCAATATTGAAAGAAAATTTGATATTATCACCAATTAATTGTGCATTCAATACCTTATAGTTGACATAGCTTGCCATGAAATTATAAAAAGCATCTTCCCCACCATCAAATTGAGGCGGCTTTGTTATGGTATCTTCAGGACTAAAAACATATCCAGTGTCTTGCGTTCCTCTAAATACTTCAACTTGAGAATATACCCCTAACAAAAAAAACAGATAACAAAAGAGGGTAATACCTTTTAGCATTTAAATTATTCCTGCTTTGATATAACTACAGATTGATAACCTTCTATTTTCAACAAATATAAACCACTACTTAATCCTTTCAAGTCAATAACACTTAATCCATTTACAAAATCGAGTCTTTGAGTCATTACAACTTGACCGTTGGTGTTTAGTAGTTGCATCATTTTTTGACCTTCCATTATTTCAGGACACACTATTTTAACAAAGGAATTACTTGGATTTGGATAATATTGAAAACTTGGCAAAATCTTAACAGAGCTCAAAGAACTTGTTTCAATATTGACAGGAATAGTTGTTGAATCTTTACATCCATTTTGAATATTTGTTAAAATTAGTTTCACATCATATACCCCTGGGTTTTGATAACGATGTGTAACAACATTTAAATTACTTGTCATACCATCTCCAAACAACCATTTAACACCAGCACTTCCAGCATTAATAGGCGACACTCTTACTCTTTGCCATGTGAGTAGCTCAAATGAAAAACCTGAAAATGGAGCGGCATTCACCAATGGTTGAACGCCAACTTTAGGACCTATACAACCAGCATACTCCGACTGTGCAAAAAAACGTTTAGCCCCATTCAACAACTCAGAAACATACTTTTTCCCTATAAATACTGGATTACTTGAAGTGTCAAACTCATACCAAGAAACAGTTCCTGGACCATTGATTAATGCTGAATATGTGGCTTTATTCTTTGCACAAATTGTATCTGCCCAAACTTTTGTAAAAGATGGCGCTTCATTAACAGTAACATCCGCGCGGGTTCTATTTATACTTTTACAACCTTTACTACTTGTTTCTATATAATAAGACAAACTGTTTGATGGCTTGCTTACAAAAGTTGTATTCGATGACAATAGTGACCCATTGTTTAATTCTGAATACCATGCGACATTTCCAAATGCAACAGTTACACTATTTCTGGCAGAATCTCCTTTACAAATAATATCACTCTCTACTTTTAATATACTTGGAAAGTCTTCAACTGTTATTGTAACAGGCACTCTACTACTGCCACATACTCCATTAAATGCATCTACATAATAAACTTTTACTTCTCGAATTATTGGATTAAAAATAACAGTATTTGAACTACTAAAACTAGTTCCTCCACTCCCTACATTAAACCATCTCGTTGTTAAACCTGAAGGCGCACTTGCATTTAAATAAACAGCATTTGTATTAAACAAACAAACCGTAGTATCATTAGATACAACAGGCTGCTGTGGAGCAAAACTACTCCCTACATTTACTTTTACTTCTTGTCTTGGTGTGAGTTTGCAACCTAAATTTGAGGCTTCTATATAATATGAAATGTTATTGGTTAATACAGGTGTTTGATAGACTGAACCGGTAAAAAACGGCGTCAAGTCATTAACACCCGAATACCACAAAACATCCCCAACATTAGTATTCGTTTTCAAAATACCACGAGACCCGGAACAAATAGAATCATCTTTAAATGTCAAATTACTAGGATAGTCATTTGACTTGATATAAAGGATTCTAAAACCACTTACACAACCGCGGTTATTGGCTCTTAGATAAATAGTGTCATTTTTTACAACTTGGTTTATTTTGTATGATTTTCCTATTAAAAAGGGAGAAGACTGTGGGTTTTTAAACCATTCATAAATAATACCTGTATCATTTGAACTAGCAGTATATATTACGGAATCACCTTTACAAACATTCAATGAACCTGAAAAACCAGGCACTTCAGGTTTAAAATAAAGTGGCTTAATGGTAGTATCTACACACCCATTAAAATTGGGTCCACGGTATCCATAAACTCTTGAAATGAGTCGAACATTGTAGTTTTGTTTAACCGTATATTTTGTTCCATAATTCACACCTGTGAAATTAGAAAAAGGAGAAACTCCAGAATTCCAATTGTGAGATATATAACCAATATTAAAAAACTCATATCTATTATATATAGGAGAGCCGGAGATATTATTGGGCGATTGGTTAACAAATTTTACACTATCTGCTACATTATAACAATTTGAATTAATTGTAAAATCGGTTCCAAAATTGTATTTTACGTGTGGATGCAAAAGCACATCACAATCAAAACGAACATTACCTATATTGAGATTTCTACCATTATACCAAATACCATTTATGGATCCGCAATTCAAGTTGTGCCCTCTCCCATTTCCTGCAGAATAACTATTTGTGACTACACCTGCATTCATGGACATACTATCGGTTTCTATGGTTAGAATGTATTTCCCATTTAAAGTAATTGGATTAAAACTAGCATGTTTCTCAAATCTAGACAAAACACCACCACCAAATGTTGAATCAATTGTTAATGTATCACTTCTTAATGGGGTTCCTGAAGGCAAGCTATCGGTTCCTGCGTTGTATACATTACAAATAATATTCATTTTTTTCCCTGTAGGAGGATTGGCAGAGACATACGCATAAAACGTAAACCCAGACAAAGTCAAAGGCGTAGGGCAATTATACAGTTGACCTAATGCGCGACCACCACTCACATTGACAGCAAAATAGGCTGTACCTCTGTATCTTGGAAATTCAACAGTATCGATACCACAAGCTTTTGGTGAAGTGGCACTTCTTTTACTATTTATTTCGTTTAATTTCACTTTAGCAAAATCATCTTTTATTTGAACATTATCAGAGGTTAATTGGGCAAAAGAGCTAATTGATAGCATGAAAGCAATTGCCACAAATAGTAATTTTTTAAACATTTTTTTTAATTTTATTTAACGAAAGTATTAAAAAAACATTAGACCCCCAAATTTTCATTCAGGATTTTATCTACCGTTAAGCATACTTCTGCGGCTTCAATAAGAGAAATACAAGGCTTTTCGGGTGTAACGCAATGAACTTGATCACAAGGATTACATTTTACAACATGATGAAATACCTTTGCATTTTTTGAATATGGGTAGAAAACATAAGGCACACCTGGACCATACAACCCAATTATTGGGGAACTGAAACACGCCGATATATGTATTGGACCACTTTCATTTCCAATAAACATTTGCGACTTTGAACACAAATAAGAAAGCATACTCAATGAGCAATTTTGGGTAAAACTTATAGACTTATGCTTCATAGATGATTGTATTTCAGCAATATCCTCCTCATCCTCTTGGGTTCCTATAAAAACAACAGCTAATTGATGTTCTAAAATTATCTTATCAGCAACAAAAGCAAATCTATCTTTGTTCCATTGTCTTAGTTTTTTTCTTGCACCAACATGAAATAATACAAAATGGCTACACTGATGATTTTCTAAAAAAACATCAACCGCTTTTATATCCTCATTTGAATAATACAATTTAGGCGATATCAAATCTGTTTCTCCTACCAAATGTGATATAATTTGATAATTAGTGAGTACTTCATGAGGCTGATTTCCTCTATTTTTAAATCGAACTAACGCTCGGCTTACCCTTACTAATGGTCGATTAAACACAGCCCATAAAAGCGTTTGCCAAGTTCCTCTTAACTCTACTACAACATCAAATTTAGTTTTTCTAATTGTTTCTAACTCACAAACAATGTGATTCACAAATGGGTCATTTTGAATGAGTGGTTTTACAAAGGGCTTACACAAAACCGTTAATTGCGAGTCTGGATATTTTATCTTTAGCAGCTCAAAAACATGAGTGCTTGTTGCCATATCACCAATTTCATCCCACTTAATAACCAATAGGCTATTGATAGGTTTTGTTGAGTAAAACCTAAAATACCACTTCTCCAAAAACACATTGAAGGCATACAGAAGGGACTCTCTATTAATTCGCCTTAAAAACATGGATATAATAATATCTTAGAAGGAACCGCATCTGTTTCAATTTTAGGAGCTTGTATTGAAACAAAATAATCACCATCGGGAATATCATCTGGTGCATATATTAACTCCGTGATTGTTTTGTGCACAGTTCCATCGCCAAACCACAATTTATGAGCGGCTAATAATCCTCCATCTTGTTCTTTGTCAATACTTGGCAAATCTGTAATTAGGTGTTCAAAACCCAATTGATTAAACAACGAGATTGCATCGGTATGAATAAAGGGTGGATTAGTGCTAGAATAATTATGTATTCTTTTTTCACTATTATTAGGAATGGTTCGAATGATTAATGCTTTGGCTTCAGTATTATTTAAAGCATCTTCAAACAATGTTGCATTTACTACTTTATCTCCCTCAAAATCTGAGGGTTTTACTGTTATTAACTTTGCTTTAATCAATAAAGGCAAATTAATATTAAGCATATTAACCGACGTTTTGAGTACATGAAGAGCACATTCAGTATGAGTACCTGATGCATGAGCGTAAAATGACATTTTTTCACAATTGACACTCCCTCCTTTGTCCAAACTTCCACAAAACTCAGGACTATCATAGAATGAAAAGGTAGGACTTTCTAAATGATAACAATTTACATTTGTGTTCTTTTGTATAGGAATAGAAATGTCAAAAAAGCGATTGTTATCCACTTTTATCTCATTTCCATTAAAAAGTATAATCATTTCCATAGAAGTAGCGAAAATATATAAATAAAACAATTTTTTTATTAGATTTGAAATTTATTAATTGTGAATACTTATAAACTAAAGAAAATAATAAAAATCTTTTTATTGATTATAGCCGTAATAATTGGCATATTCTCTTTATTGTATTCCAACAATATGGTCAAAAAACTCTCAGAAGAAGAACGAAAAAAAATCAAATTGTGGGCTTATGCACAACATATGATAACCAATGCTGAGACAGAACAAGAGTTAAATATTTATCTAACTTTAGTTGAATCTAACAATACAATTCCCGTAATATTAAGTGATGGTAAAAACGTAATTAGTTTTAGGAATTTAGATTCAAATGCCATTAAAAGAGATGGATATATAGAATCCTATTTTGAAGACATTAGAGACAAAAACGAACCAATAGAAGTTAATATTTCACCAACAGAATTGCAATATGTTTATTATGACGATTCTAGCACATTAAAACAACTCAAAACTTACCCTTATTATCAATTAGGGATTGTTGCTTTATTTATTGCAGTCAGTTACTTTGCTTTTAGCTACAGTAGGAAGTCGGAACAAAATCAAGTTTGGGTTGGATTAGCCAAAGAAACAGCACATCAACTAGGCACCCCAATGAGTTCATTAATGGGTTGGGTAGATTTAATGGAAATAGACAAATCTTATGCAAACGAAGATTCATTTGAAGAAATGAGAAAAGATTTGGACAGGCTCAAAGTTATTACAGATAGATTTTCAAAAATAGGTGCTGTACCGATATTATCAGAGACAAATATTGGAGAACAGTTAACAAAAGCGATACAATACATCCAAACCCGAAGTTCAGAACAAGTGATATATCAATACGAAAATATTGATTTTAACTTGTTAGCAGACATTAATGTTCCATTATTTGATTGGGTAATAGAAAATATATGCAAAAACGCGATGGATGCGATGGATGGAAAAGGAACTATCTCTATCTGTTGCTTTTTAAAGAACAAATCAATTATTATTGACCTTTCAGACAATGGCAAGGGTATACCTAGTGGACTACAAAAAAGAATTTTCAAACCGGGCTTTACAACTAAAAAAAGGGGTTGGGGCTTGGGTTTATCTTTAGTAAAAAGGATTATAGAAAATTACCACAAGGGACATATTTTTGTAAAGGAAAGTATTCCCTATAAAAAAACAACCTTAAGAATTATTTTAAAATCGAAAAACAATGCCTGAATTTATTCTTGTTAACCCACAAATAGCCCCTTATGTTGGGCACATTCAATTAAACAGACCAAAAGAATTGAATGCACTAAATTTAGAATTAATGCTTGAAATTAAACAAGCTTTAATTGATTTTGACCATGATGACAACATTCGAGCTATTGTAATTAGTGGTAACGAAAGAGCTTTTGCTGCAGGTGCTGATATTAAACAAATGGCAGGAAGAAACGCCATTGATATGTTAAAAATAGACCAATTTACCACTTGGGACAGTATTAGAAAAACAAAAAAACCAATTATTGCAGCTGTTAGTGGATTTGCTTTAGGAGGAGGCTGCGAGCTTGCAATGATTTGCGACATGATTATTGCCAGTGAAACTGCCCAATTTGGGCAACCTGAAATTAGTATTGGTGTAATGCCGGGTGCTGGTGGCACGCAGCGACTTACTAGAATAGTGGGCAAAGCTAAAGCCATGGAATTGGTTCTTACCGGACAATTTATATCTGCAGAGGAGGCCAAAGCCTATGGATTGGTCAATAAAATTGTACCTATTGAATTTTATTTGAGTGAAGCGGTAAAACTAGCAAGTACCATTGCCGAAAAATCTCCAATTGCCGTTCAAATGGCAAAAGAAAGTGTTTTAAAAGCATACGAAATGCCGCTACAAGAAGCGTTGTTTTTTGAAAGAAAAAACTTTTATATGTTGTTTGCTACCGAAGACCAAAAAGAAGGCATGCAAGCTTTTATTGAAAAAAGAAAAGCAACCTTTAAGGGACAATAATCTCTCTATTTTAAGTCTTAATAATATTTATTTCTGATGAACGATTCCAAAGATCCACTGCATGGCAAAACCCTAGAACACATAGTGACCGCCTTGGTTGATGATTTGGGTTGGGAAGTGCTAGGAGAAAGAATAAAAATAAATTGTTTTAACAGCTCCCCAAGTATTAAATCGAGCTTAACTTTTTTAAGAAAAACCCCTTGGGCCAGAAAAAAAGTGGAAGACCTTTATGTGAGAAGATTGGGGAAAAGACTGTTATAGCGACACTATTCTTAAAACACGTTTTGTCATATTCAATTTCAAAGTGAAATAATGAGCAATAGTGCATTTTATCTTCTTCGTAATTTCTAATATATTAATTGAAGTTTTAAATTTGCCCTTTGAGGTTATTAGTTTCTTAGTTTGTATAGCTAACTAACATAAAAACCGCCCAAAGACGGTTTTTATACAAAGTGGAGAATATCGGATTCGAACCGATCACCTCTTCACTGCCAGCGAAGCGCTCTAGCCAAATGAGCTAATCCCCCAAACGAGTTTGCAATAATACATAAAATATGCAAACCTAGAAATTAAATTATGGTGTAATTAAAAATGGAGCAGTTCCATTGGTAATTATTACTTTTGAGTTAGGTGAATCCGACAACAGTTTAAAGGCCTCAATACTTTTTAACTTAATAATTTCAGGAGTTAAACCTTCTGATTGGATCTTTTGAGCATCTCTCTCCCCTTTTGCTTCAATAATTTTTATCTCAGCTTGTCGCTCTGCTTGCTGTTTTAAAAAATCCATTCTCATTGCATCTTGTTCAGCTTGTAATCTTTGTTCAATAGAAGTTGCTAAACCGGGAGGCAATTGGATACTTTTCATTAAAACAGATTCAATTACTATTCCTTGAGAAGTTAATATAGAACCCATTTTTTCTTTGATAGATTGTTCAATTTGAGAACGCATTCCAGAGTGCATATCTTTAGCATAAAACTGTGCACATACATCCGAAGCTGCAGACCTAAAAATACTTGAAATAATACCTTCATATTTTAACCCATAAGAGCTTATTACTTTTTGTACCATATTTTTATCCAATCTGTATAAAATTGAGATTTGAGATGTTACGCTTAAACCTTCTTTACTAGGTAAACTTAAAGACAATTCAATATTTTTGGTTTGAATGGAAGTTATAATCACTTTTGAAACAAAAGGATTATAAAAAACGGCTCCTTCAGTTGTGGCCTTTTTGGACATTTTACCAAACTTTTGTTTGATACCGACTTCCCCCGGACGAATAATAGCACAACTACTTAACATTAATAGTGCAAAAAACAGCAATGAAATTCTTTTTTTATTCATAATTTTAATAAACTTAAGTTTAACAAAAATAATAAACATCTACAACACTTTATCATGCCTAATTGTAGGTTTCGACAAATGATAGATTTAAAATGATTAAAAAAAATACCCTAAATTTAGCTGATAAGAGGAAAGTGTTGCAGGCACGGATTCTCCAATCCTCTCGATTAAAGGCTTTTGAATGTTTACCGAAATCATCCATTGATTAACATAAGCGTCTATCGATATACTTGTTACAACCCGCTCTCCACCCGATTGCTTTTTAATGGTATTGTAGTTTATGTCCTTTTGTAGATGAAAAACATGAAAACCTAACTGAGGCAATAGCTTTGTATTGGCTTTAATTGTGTGCCAATAAAAAGCTTGTAAAGAGGTTTGAAACACATTTCCCATTTTATAATTTAGTTCATTTGTTGAATTTAGGCTTATATTACTATTCCAATTTAGACCTATTTTATTTTTCCTAATAGACACCAAACTATTTAAGAGAAAAGAGTAAGCTCCTGTACCCACCTGAAATCCAATAGGGTACATTGTTTTATCGACACTTCTTTGCTGGTATTTGCCAGTTGGTAACTTAATCCCTCCTCCAAGCCACCACATCAATTTTAAGTCACTGTAACCAGAATCGACATTATTATAAATGGCATAGTTTATTTGGAATGACATATCTCCTACCCCATAAATTTTTTGAGAATGTTCAACAAGTTCACGAATGTTTTTTCGAAAAGGGATATTAACAAAAGCTTGAATTTTGGAGTGAAGATAATACCTCATCCATATTTCTTCCGACCAATAAACATCCTTCAGAACTTGTTTTTCACCTGTTTTATTTGCAATAGTTGGGGGATGCTTAAAAGCTTGGTAAGAGGAACGCATGCCTATTAAATTTTTGTTAAACATTGGCATCAAACCCGACATGTTATTCCCACTGATACTTCCGCCACAAATATCACATGCGAAAGAAACCTTATAAAACACAATAGAAATTAAGAATAAATAGACCTTCATGGTTCGGAAATATTAGATTGATTGATTAATTGATAATCGTTGAGGGTTTTAAGAAAAGCAATAATATCTTGTCTTTCTTTTGAATTGAGGACAATGGGGTTTATTAGTAAATAATCTAATGTTTTTGATTTTCTAATACCGCTATTGTAATGTAATATAACATCATCGAGAGTTCTAAATCTTCCGTCGTGCATGTATGGATAAGTAAGAGCCACGTTTCTTAAACTAGGCACCTTAAACAAACCTTCCTCTTTTTCAAGCAAAGTTATACTTGCTCTCCCTTTGTCTATAAACACAGAATCTAGTCCATTATTTCTGAAAGTGAAATCTGTAAATAAAGGTTCTTGATGACACGAATTGCAATTGGTTTTAAACAGTTCGTATCCTAACTTTTCATTTTGAGTAAAAGTAGCTTTTCCTTGTTTCATATGGTCGTACTTAGATTCGAAAGAAGTAATGCTGCCCATAAATTGAGCCAAAGCAAAAAAGAGCATTTGATCGTCGATAATTGTTTTGTTAAATACTTTTTCAAACCTAGTAATGTAAGATGTATTTCTGTTAAGCTTTATTAATATGTTAGGAATATCATCATCCATTTCAAAATGATTTGTAATAGGCGCTAATGGCACTAATTCCAAATGGTTTACACCACCATCCCACATAAAATGGGGATGCCATGCCAAATTGAAAATGGGGGGGCTATTTCTAGAACCTACTCTTCCTCCTACCCCTACACTCACTTTCATATTATGGTCGGCAAATGCGTGAGCCTGCGAATGACAAGATCCACACGAAATGGCGCTATCGGAAGATAAAATGGGATCGTAGAACAACATTCGCCCAAGTTGAATTCCTTCTT
The DNA here is from genome assembly GCA_044377005.1 of Bacteroidia bacterium. Lineage (GTDB taxonomy): Bacteria > Bacteroidota > Bacteroidia > NS11-12g > UBA955 > JABMMZ01. The sequence continues at coordinate 17,637 of JBILJV010000004.1, read as the reverse complement.
GCGTTAACTTATTATTTTCAAACTTATATACCGGACTGGGTATATAGTTAGGATAGAACAACCCAACAGAATTATTGGGTTGTTCTACCTCAGAAGTATGGCATGAAGAAAAGAAAAAGAGGACGAAAAAAATCAAGATGACTTTTAACGCATTATTCATTTTTATCTAATTATGGGTGAATGTGATCAAAGAAAATGCCATCATAAAAATCAATTGCAGCCTTTTTAGCCTCAACCCCAGGCATATGTATTTTATTTAAACTACTAACACTTGGATTGGTATGCCAAAAACGAGCTGGATTAGCTATAAAATGAATTTGTGGAGTTGCACTAGCACTTACATTAAGGAGCTCTCCCCCAAAATTAGTGTTTTTAACCGTTACTACATTAAATTCACCTTTAAAGCCTCCAAGGTGTAATACAAAATCCTCAGATGGTGAATTGGGCGACACCCCTTCTGCTTTAATCATAATATAACCACTGTTCCAACTCCAAAACATTCCGTTTATTGCAGACAAAACCCCTGTTTGAGATCCAGAAACATTTCGAATGCTGTCTACTCCCATCGTGTATTTCATTTCAGTATATGTTCCTGTTGGCACATTCGAAACAGTTAAGACCATGGTATTTGGCAAACTTGCATCAACCAAATAATAACTATCTGGCTGAACCCACCATGTGCCATCAGACTTTTTTAATTGAATATTTGAAACATAGTATTTAAGTGTTGTAAATTTAAGTGTATCCTTGGTTTTAGGCTGAATCATATCAACGCCCATGTAAAAAGGCACTAAATTCATTCCCCATTTGTGTTCAAACTCAATATTAACCTGTCCAGTTAAGTTTGAATTATCATCATTAGGAGCTTCGTCTTTTTTACATGACGCAAAAAAGAAGGATGTAAGTATTGTAAAAGCTACAATTAGCTTATTTAGAAAATTATTTTTCATTATTAATAGGTTTATTTATTTAAGATAAGTTTGTTTATAGTGTTTCAACACAACCGATTGAATCATGTTGTGAGTTAAAGTTTAAAAAAAACAAACTAGGCTAATGGCGGCTTAAAAACCGAAGATAAATATCCACTTAATAAATCTTTATGTTCTTCTTGATTACCTGTCTCTGAAAAAAAATAGAAATATTTTTTACATATAAAATTGGCAGGAACAAGAAAAGTTGAAATCTCATATTGAAGAATACTTTCTGGCAAACTTGAACTCTCATTTGATGATTCCGTCTGTGAAAGCTGTTTATTTAAATAACATTTTCCATTACATTCCAATTCAGGCTTATCTTTATTTATACAAAAAGCTGCTATAATATTTGTCTTGTTAATTTGATAATTAACTATAATCACTGATTTTAAGATAAAACCAAAAGACAATGTAACAACCAACAATATTGAAATAAATGCCCTCATCAACTATTTACAAAAATAATACAATCTAATTAAACTTCAACATTTTCATCCCTGATAAGAATCAGTAAAAACAAACCAATAGCAAAAAACAACATTAATGACAATACAGAATATCTCATACTATCCACTTTGAATACAATTTGAATAATTTGCTCAATAAATCCAAAACTAAAAGTCCCAATAACGATTGCTACCTTTTCGGTAAGCTCATAAAAACTAAAATATGATGCATTGTCCTTAGTATCGTTTGGAATAAGTTTTGCAAATGTACTTCTTGACAAGCTTTGAATACCTCCCATTACTAAACCAACAACAGATGCCAATAAATAAAAACCATTGACCCCATTCACATAATAGGCGCCAATGCATATTCCTATCCAAATTAATACACTTATAATTAATGATTTTATATTCCCTATTTTTTGCGACAAATAAGAAAATAAATAGGCCCCTCCTATTGCAATTAATTGTATCAATAAAATCGTTATTATTAAATTCTCTTTCGGCAATTTTAATTCCTTAACGCCAAACATAGATGCCACGTACATTACAGTTTGAACTCCCATACTATAAAAGAAAAAAGCCAATAAATAATGCTTCATTAATTTAAATTGTTTAATCTCAGAATACACTTTTCGTAATTCGTTATACCCTTTTTTAAACGATAGCTTTTTCTCATTTGTTTTAGAACTTGGTAGATAATAAAAAGGGATTAGAGAAAACAAGATCCACCAAACACCTACAGTTACAAACGACAACTGACTAGCTTTTTTCTCAAAATATGACTTTGCTAAAACAATTGCTTGATTATTTTCAAGTTGAGGATTTAATGACATTAGCTCCATTACTTTTCCATCAACATTGTAAAGTATTGAGGGGAACAAAATTATCAATAAATTTAAAATTAGCAATATAACACCTCCAATATAACCCATCGAAAAACCTTTAGCACTTAATAGATCAAATCTATCCTCGGTGGCAATTTCAGGCAAAAAAGCATTATAAAAAACAATACTACCTGCATAACCAACTGTACCTAAAACAAAAGCTAAAACCCCAATCCATATAGATTGAGAGTCAAAAAAATACATACCAAAGCAACATACAGCACCAAGCAAAACAAACAGTTTCATGAAAAACTTTTTGTTACCCGAATGGTCTGCCATTCCACTTAAAATTGGGTTTATAAAGGCTATAATTAAAAAAGCTAATGACAAGCTATAACTAAACAGAACTGAACCTTCGATTGTGTGTCCAAAAACATCAACTCCATTTTTTGTTTGACTGTTCCAATAAATTGGGAAAATAGCAGATGTAATGGTCAAAGGGAAAACACTGTTAGCCCAATCATACATACACCAAGCATTTAATACTTTTGTTTGGTTTTTTTTAAAAACTATTGGTTCGTTATTGTTCATTTAAGTTTTTTACTGAGGCAAATTTATTGTTTTTTATAACAAAGGTATATTTTGTTTGAATGCTTCAAGACATCTGATTTGGTAATGCTAGCAAATTCAGCTTTTAATAACGCTTCATAAGTCAATAGTTTTGAAGAATCTTGCTCCATAATATTTCTGAAATAACAACCCTTCTCGTTTAAAAATAGTTTAGCCTGCTGAACATAGTCATTTTGGTAACAAAAATCCGGCATTTGATTGTCCCAAAAAACATCATCAACAATTAAATCAAACGAATTAATTTCATCTGGAATATAGTTGAATAGGTTTTGGGCATCTCCATTGATTATTTTAACATTAGAATACCGACCAATATCAAAATAAGATTGAGCCAAATTAATGATATCAGCATCTATTTCAACGGCAGTTATGGAAAGTTTTCCTTTACACTTTCGATTTAATACTTCAATACAACTACCACCTCCTAATCCTAAAACTAAAACTTTTTGAGGAGAATTATTTTTAAGAAACATTGTAATCCCTTTTTGCATAACCTCATGCAAACTACCGAAACTATAATTAGCATTGGCACTATTTAATACTTTTTTGCCATATTCAAAGGCCACATCATAGTCTTGCCCAAGTTGCGTTGTTCCTTTTTTAATAGAGTTAGGCAATATATAACTAAGCACTTTTTTCAACTCAAATAAATCAAAACTGATATTTCAATCCAAAACTAAGACCAAAACTACTGAGCGTTTCAGTGTAAGTCAGCAAATCGGTAGGTAAATTTTTATTAAAACCACGTGGCAAAAAAGATTCATTATTTTGAATCTCTGTAACTTCTTTTTTGTAAAGAAATTCTCTGTTAGACCGGTCTGAAATAAAATCAATATTATTAAATTCATTGTCCGAATAAAAAGATAATTCTTTAGATTTTACTTTTTGATTTAAAATATTTAAATGAGCATTTAAGCACAAAGAAAACTTATTGTTTATTTTTTTATTATACTCAACACCACCTTGGTAACCTATTGCTAAATAATTTCTTACATTAAATTCTTTATTGATAAAAACTGAACTATCTTTCATTGAATATTCTTCTTTAATACGATTATAGAAAGGGATAACAATTCCTGAGAAGATTTGAATAGAACTATGCTTTATTTTGAAACGATAATTGAGTAATAATGGTATTCTATGAGATACAATAGATTTCGAAATTGCTTCATATTTAAAAGTATTAATAAAATTTTCTGAAATTAAAATTGTATTTCCTCTTAAAGTACTCATTCCTAAAGAAAAATGCCAATTGGCACTATCAGGAATAACATTGAACATTAATTGACTAGTAACGCCATTACCTAAACTGTATTTTACTCTACTATTTAAATCTACATCATTTGACAACTGTGGTCTAAATCCAAATTCGTGTCCTATATGAAAAGACAGCTGATACTGTTGTGCATTAATAACAGTTGATATCAATAAAATAAATATCAATGAATAGAGTGATTTCATGAAGGCATTGCGAAACTAAACAAATTAATGGATTGAAACAATTTTGTTAATTAAATTTTAACAGAATAATCAATCATAATATTACTTTTGCAGAAATGAAATTTGGCGTAGTAATATTCCCCGGCAGCAATTGTGACAGAGACTTAATTGAAACTCTAAGTAAAATATCAGAACATCCTGTAGAAGAGTTATGGCATAAAGACACTGATTTAAAAGGTGTAGACTTTATTTTTCTTCCTGGGGGGTTCAGTTATGGTGACTATTTAAGAAGTGGCGCTATTGCAAAACTAAGCCCTATTATGCAAAGCGTAAAGGAGCATGCAGACAAAGGTGGATATGTTATGGGGATATGTAATGGTTTTCAAATATTATGTGAAAGTGGACTATTACCTGGAGCACTTTTAAGAAATAACCATCAAAAATTCCTTTGCAAAAATGTTTATTTAAAACCCATTAATACTGATTTAAAAATCACAAATAATTTAGATTCAGAAAATGTATATACCATTCCTATTGCACATGGAGAAGGCAATTACTATGCAGATGCATCAACTTTAGATGAATTAGAGGCCAATAAACAAATTATTTTCAGGTATTGTGATGAACAGGGTAATATAACTAAAGAAAGTAACCCTAATGGCTCTTTGAATAATATAGCTGGCATTTGCAATAAAGGGAAAAATGTATTTGGAATGATGCCACATCCAGAAAGATGTTTTTCTGAATTTCTATTTAACACAGATGGACAAGCGATTTTTAATAGTATCATTAAATAAACACAAAACATAAAGACATAAAAAAAGCCACTTTATAGTGGCTTTTTTTATGTCTTTATGAGAGATTTTAAGCTTCAGTTGAATCTGTGTTAGATTCAGTTTCAGTTGTTTCAGTTTTAGCTTCAACAACAGCATCAGATGAAACTTTTTTACCTCTTCTAGTTTTAGGTTTGGTAGATTTTTTCTTACCTATACCATCAGTAAATTCGTTAAAATCAACTAATTCAATCATAGCTAATTCAGCGTTATCACCCATACGATTACCTAATTTAAGGATTCTTGTATAACCTCCTGGTCTTGTTGCTACTTTTTCAGCGATAGATCCAAAAAGTTCTTTGATAGAATCTTTATCTCTTAAATAAGCAAACACAGTTCTACGAGAGTGTGTTGTATCATTTTTAGATTTTGTAATCAAAGGTTCAACATACACTCTAAGAGCTTTAGCTTTCGCTAAAGTGGTAGTAATACGTTTATTTTTAATAAGCGAAATGGTTAAGTTAGCCATTAAAGCTCTTCTGTGGGAGGCGGTTCTTCCTAATTTATTTACTTTATTTCCGTGTCTCATCTTATACTATACAATTTATAATTATTAATCTTCAGATAAGTTATATTTTGAAACATCCATTCCAAAATTTAAACCCTTATCTCTAACAAACTCTTCAAGTTCTGACAATGATTTTTTTCCAAAATTTCTAAATTTCAATAAATCATCAATATCATAACTTACTAATTCCCCTAATGTTCTAATTTCTGCAGCTTTCAAGCAATTGTATGCTCTAACAGACAAATCTAAGTCAGCAAGGTTAGTTTTTAAAACTTTTCTCATGTGTAAGAAATTCTCATCTACTTCTTGAGTTGGTTTTTTAACTTGTGTATCTAACAAAATATTCTCATCACTAAACAATATAAAATGTTGAATAAGAATGTTTGCGGCTTCTTTTAAAGCACTTTCTGGGTGAATTGATCCATCAGTGTGTAATTCAATTACTAATTTCTCGTAATCTGTTTTTTGTTCAACCCTAAAGTCTTCAACAGAAAATTTAACATTTTTAACTGGAGTAAAAATAGAATCAATAGCAATTAAACCAATAGGCATATCTTTAGGTTTATTCTCATCAGCGGGTACGTAACCTCTGCCTTTGTCTATTGTAATTTCTATATCCAAATTAACAAATGGCTCCATGTTACAGATAACTAATTCTGGATTTAAAATTTCAAATGAATTAGTGTATCTTCCAATATCACCAGCTAAGAATTGTTCTTTACCTTTTATGCTCAAGAATACTTTTTCTTGTGCATCAGAACCTGAAGTCTTCTTAAATCTAACTTGTTTTAAATTAAGTATAATTTCAGTTACATCTTCTACAACACCTTTGATAGTTGAAAACTCATGATCAACACCTTGTATTTTTAAGGAAGTAATTGCATATCCTTCTAATGATGACAATAAAATTCTTCTTAGAGAATTTCCTATTGTAACACCGTAACCTCTTTCAAGTGGGCTAAATTCAAACAGACCATAAAAGTCTGTATCTTTATGCATTATCACTCTCTCAGGTTTTTGAAACGCTAATATTGGCATGTTTTGTTATTTTTATTGATTATTTAGAGTACAACTCTACGATTAATTGTTCTTTTATATTTTCTGGAATTTCAGCTCTATCGGGTAAATTCAGGAAAATACCAGACATTTCTTTATCATTCCATTCTAACCAACTGAAACGTTTTTTTCCTCCGTTTAATGAATCTGTAACAGCTTCTAATGATTTAGATTTTTCTCTTACTGCTACTGTATCACCCGGACGAAGAGTATAAGAAGGTATGTTTACTACTTCACCATTCACTAAGATATGTTTGTGTGAAACTAATTGACGTGCAGCACTTCTTGTAGGAGCAATACCTAATCTAAAAACGGTGTTATCTAATCTTGCTTCTAAGTACTTTAATAAATTTTCACCAGTAATACCTCTTTTAGTAGCAGCTAGTTTAAATGTTTTTGCAAACTGACGCTCTAATACACCATAAGTATATTTAGCTTTTTGTTTTTCACTTAACTGAATTGCATACTCAGATAATTTTTTTCTTTTGCGAGAATTACCGTGCATTCCAGGTGCATACGGTTTTTTATCTAAAGCCTTATCAGGACCAAAGATTGGTTCTTTGAATTTTCTAGCTATTTTGGATTTAGGACCTGTATATCTTGCCATTATTTCTTATTTATCTTAATTGTTTTATTAAATTCTTCTACGTTTTGGGGGTCTGCAGCCATTGTGTGGAAGTGGAGTACAGTCATTAATTGACATAACTTCAAGACCAACAGTTGCTAAATTACGAATAGCTGAATCTCTACCAGAACCTGGACCTTTAACGAAAACATCTACCTTTCTTAAACCTGCATCAAATGCAACTTTTGCACAATCTTGACTTGCTAACTGAGCTGCATAAGGAGTATTCTTTTTAGAACCTCTAAAACCCATTTTACCAGCAGATGACCAAGAAATTACATCTCCATTAACATTAGTAACGGAAACAATAATATTATTGAAAGATGCTTTTATGTGCACTTGACCAATAGGGTCAACTTTAACTTTCTTTTTATTTTTAGCTGTACTCATTTATTCTATTTAGTTACTTTTTTCTTGTTGGCAACTGTTTTACGTTTACCTTTTCTTGTTCTAGAGTTGTTTTTTGTACTTTGACCTCTTACAGGTAAACCTTTACGGTGACGAGTACCTCTGTAACAACCGATGTCCATTAAACGTTTAATATTTAATTGCACCTCAGATCTTAATTCACCTTCTGTTTTAAAAGATGATGAAATAATATTACGAATGGCAGTTAATTCATCATCATTCCAATCAGCAACTTTTTTATCTAAATCGATATTAGCGTCTGAAAGAATTTGAGATGCTCTACTAGAGCCAATTCCATAGATGTAAGTTAAACCAATTACACCTCTTTTGTTTTTAGGTAAATCTATACCAGCTATTCTTGCCATTTTTTATCCTTGTCTTTGTTTAAACTTTGGGTTCTTTTTGTTTATAACGAAAAGTTTTCCTTTTCTTTTAACTAATTTACAGTCTGCACTGCGCTTTTTTACTGAAGTTCTTACTTTCATAATATTATTTATTTGTATCTATACGAAATTCTTCCTCTTGTTAAATCATAGGGACTCATCTCAACTTGAACTTTATCTCCTGGTAAAACTCGAATGTATTTCATTCTCATTTTTCCAGAAATTGTTGCAATAATTTCATGCCCATTTTCTAACTTTACCCTAAACATAGCATTAGACAATGCCTCTGATATAGTACCATCTTGTTTTATCGAGTCTTGTTTTGCCATTTTATATTATTAGGGGTGCAAAGGTAACAATTATTTTTTAATTATCAAATAGATTGTGAGTTCAATCCAGATCTTCCACTTATTCTTCCTGACTTCATCAATCCATCATATTTTCTCATTAATAAATGACTTTCTATTTGTTGTAATGTATCCAACACAACACCAACCATTATTAACAAGGATGTTCCACCATAAAATTGAGCAAAGCTTTGGCTAACTCCAAATATCATTGCAAAAGCTGGTAATATAGCAATAAATGCTAAAAACAAAGCACCTGGTAGTGTTATTCTTGACATAACCTCATCCAAATAATCACTTGTTGATTTACCAGGTTTTATACCTGGAATAAATCCACCACTTTTTTTCATGTCGTCAGCCATTTGATTCGGATTTACGGTAATAGCTGTGTAAAAATATGTAAATGTGATAATCAAAATTGCAAACATAAAATTGTATGCAAAAGAACTAATATCACTTAATGAAGTTAGTAATGTGCTAGGGTTATCCATAGATTGCGCTAGAGTAGGTGGTAAAAACATTAATGCTTGAGCAAATATGATTGGCATTACTCCAGCTGCATTTACTTTTAAAGGAATGTAATTTCGGGCGCCACCAGACAATTTATTACCTTCAATACGTTTAGCATAATTAACAGTTACTTTTCTTGTACCTTGTATCAATAATATAGTTGCTATAATAACAGCCAACCATAATACTATTTCTATAATGAATAAAGGCAAACCTCCTTTTGCAAATTTTTGATCCAATTCAAAACCAAGCGCTTCTGGTAATCTATCAACGATACCTACCATGATAATTAGAGAGATTCCGTTACCAAGACCTTTGTCTGTAATTTTTTCACCTAACCACATTGTAAACATAGTACCTGCAACTAATAGAGTAACATTTGTTATCATGAAGAACAATTCGGACATTTGCTCTGGTTGTGTTTTGAATAACAACGCAGCCCAATTGTCTGATTTTGATGTAATATTATTCAAGTATGCTACCGCTTGGACTGCTGTTATTGCAATTGTTAGGTAACGTGTGTATTGATTTATTTTTCTTCTTCCATCTTCACCTTCCTTTTGCAAACGTTGGAAAGAAGGAACAGCGATTGTTAATAATTGAATAACAATTGAAGCTGAAATGTAAGGCATAATACCTAGGGCAAGAATTGCTCCTCTACCAAATGCACCACCAGCAAAAACATTGACTAAACCTAAGATCCCTTCAGTTTGACTTTGTAATGCACCCATTAAAACATTACCATCTATACCAGGTAAAATAATAAATGTACCTACTCTGTAAATCAAAAGAAACAATAAAGTATTTTTGATTTTAGTTCTTAAATCATCAATACTCCAAATTTCTTTAATACGTTGAATAAATTTCTTCATTCTAAAATTACTTTGTTATTAAGTTAGCAGAACCGCCTTTATCTTCTATTGCTTTTTTGGCTGTAGCAGAAAATCCATTAGCATGTATATCTAATTTGGTTTTTACTTCACCACGACCTAAAATTTTAAATAACTCATTTTTTGAAACCAAATTATTTTCAACAAGTAGCTCTTTTGATATTAAACTTACATTTAATTTCTCTGCTAAAGATTGTATAACATCAATATTGATTGATGTGTATTCTACTCTATTGAAATTTTTAAAGCCTCCTTTAGGTATACGTCTTTGTAGTGGCATTTGGCCTCCTTCAAAACCTTTTTTACGAGAATAACCACTTCTACTTTGAGCTCCTTTGTGACCTCTTGTTGAAGTACCACCTCTTCCAGAACCTTGACCTCTACCAATTCTTTTTTCTTTTTTTACTGAACCTTCTGCAGGTTTTAAAATACTTAAATCCATCTTAAATGTTTTCTACTTTTATTAAATGGTTAACTTTTCTTACGATTCCTTTGATTTGTGGGGTTAGTTCCAACTCATTAAAACTGTTTATTTTTTTTAAACCCAAAGCAGTCATGCAACGCTCAACTCTATCTGATTGACCAATTGTGCTGCGTAATTTGGTTACTCTTATTTTTGCCATTATGATTACCCGTTAAATACTTGCTTTAAATTAATGTTTCTTTGTTTTGAGATAGTGAAAGGATCTCTTAGTTTAATCAATGCATCTAAAGTTGCTTTTACAACATTATGTGGATTTGAAGAACCTTTAGATTTTGCTAATACATCATGGATACCTGCACTTTCTAAAACTGCACGCATTGCACCACCTGCTATAACACCTGTACCGCTTGAAGCTGGTTTAATGAAGACATTTCCGCCTCCAAATTTACCGATTTGCTCATGTGGTATTGTACCATTAAGTACAGGAACTTTAACTAAATTCTTTTTTGCATCTTCTATAGCTTTTTGTATTGCATCAGTTACCTCACCAGCTTTTCCTAAGCCGTGACCAACAATACCGTTACCATCTCCAACAACTACTATAGCTGTAAAGGTAAAAGTTCTACCTCCTTTGGTAACTTTTGCAACCCTGTTTACACCTACAACTCTTTCTTTAAGTTCTAATTCTGACTGCTTTACGCGTTTTATATTGCTGTTTGTCATTTTATTATTATTTAAAACTGTAATCCTCCTTCTCTAGCAGATTCTGCTAAACTTTTAACACGTCCGTGATATAAAAATCCATTTCTATCAAAAACAACTTTAGTCACTCCTAATTCAATAGCTTTAGCTGCAATTCTTTTGCCAACTATACTTGCTTTTGCTGTTTTATTATCTTTTGAATTTACGATATCCTTTTCTGCACTTGATGATGCACAAAGTGTTTTGTTGTTGATGTCTACTATTTGTGCATAGATTTCAGAATTACTTCTAAAAACTACAAGTCTTGGACGATCAATTGAAGGCACAATACTACCTGTTACTCTACGTTTTATCTTTAATCGTCTTTGGTTTCTAACGTTACTCATTTCTCAAAAATTATTATTTTTTAGATGCTGATTTACCAGCTTTTCTTCTTAATTGTTCGTTCGTAAATTTAATACCTTTTCCTTTGTATGGTTCAGGTTTACGGAATCCTCTAATTTTGGCTGCAACTTGACCTAACAATTGTTTATCAACAGATTCCATAATTATGGTAGGATTTTTACCTTTTTCAGTTATAGTTGTTAAATTAATTTCTTTAGGTATTTCTAACATTATACGGTGGGAATATCCTACAGATAAATCTAATACTTGACCTACATTCGACGCTTTATAACCAACACCAACTAATTCTTGTTGGGTTTTGTGTCCTTCTGTTACACCTTTAACATTATTATTAATTAAAGATCTATATAAACCATGCAATGCTTTATTTTGTTTTTCATCATTGGGACGAATAACAACTAATTTATCATCTGTAATTTCGATAGAAAAATTTGGCTTTAATGGCTGATGTAATTCGCCTTTTGGTCCTTTAACAACAACAACATTTTCCGCTGTTAGTTTAATTTCAACCCCTTTTGGTATTTGAATTTGTGCTTTACCTATTCTTGACATTGTTCTATTAAATTATAAAATTAAGAAATGTAACATAATACTTCACCACCTACATTGTTAGCTTTTGCTTCTTTGTCTGTAATTACACCCATAGATGTAGACAAAATAGCAATACCTAAACCGTTAATAACTCTTGGTAAGTTATTGGCTGGTACATATTTTCTTAACCCTGGTTTACTCACTCTTTTTAATTCTCTGATAGCTGGAATTTTTGTAAGAGGATCATACTTTAATGCTAGTTTAATCACACCTTGTTTATTTTCAGTTTCTTCGAATTTATAATTAAGAATATATCCTTTCTCAAATAATACTTTAGTCATTGCCTTTTTAATATTAGAGGCAGGAATCTCTACAATTCTATGTTTTGCTTGTAGAGCGTTTCTTAATCTTGTTAAATAATCTGCTATTGGATCAGTCATGTTTTTTTTTATTTAATTTACCAACTTGATTTTGTTACACCAGGTATTTTACCAGCAGAAGCTAATTCTCTGAATTGGTTTCTACATAAACCGAAGATCTTCATATATCCTCTTGGTTTTCCTGTTAATTTACATCTATTTCTAAGTCTAACTTTTGAAGAACTTCTAGGCAATTTTTGAAGACCGATGAAATCTCCATCTTCTTTTAATTGTTTGCGTTTCTCTGCGTATTTCGCAACCAATTTTTCCTTTTTTAGTTCTCTCGCTTTTATTGCTTCTCTTGCCATTTTGCTGTTGTTTTATTTTTTAAATGGTAATCCAAATGATTTTAACATTTCTAAACATTCTTCATCTGTTTTTGCAGTTGTAACAAATGTTATATCCATACCAGTGATTCTGTTTGTTTTATCAATATCTATCTCAGGAAAAATAATTTGTTCTGTGATACCCATTGTAAAATTTCCTCTACCATCAAAACCTCTTAGCTCCAAACCTTGAAAATCTCTAACTCTCGGTAACGCAATTGATATTAAACGTTCCATGAATTCATACATTTTCTCTTTTCTTAGAGTAACACGGGCACCAATTGGCATTTTAGAACGTAATTTGAAATTACTAATATCTTTCTTTGAAAAAGTTGCTTGTGCTTTTTGACCTGAAATTTTTGTCATCTCTTCAACAGCATAATCAATTAATTTTTTATCATTAACTGCCTCTCCTATTCCTTGATTAAGACAAATTTTTTGTATTTTAGGTATTTCCATAACATTATTGTATGCAAATTTTTCTTGCATAAATGGAACTACTGTTTCAGTATATTTTTTATATAAATTAGGTGTATTTGACATCTTATTTTAATTAACTAATAAATTCCCCGGTTTTAACTGAATAGCGTTGTAATTTACCTTTTTCGTTAGTTTTTCTTCCAACTCTAGTCGCTTGACCATTTTCAATTACCATGAGGTTAGAAATATGGATAGGTGCTTCCTTTTTAATAATTCCACCTTCAGGTGATGATGCACTTGGTTTAGTATGTCTTGATATAATATTTAAACCTTCAACTAAAGCTCTGTAGGTTTTTGGATATACTCTTAATACTTTACCTGTATTTTTACCATCCACAATTTTACCAGAAATTAATTTAACTAAATCTCCTTTTTTAATGTGAATTTTAGACGTTTTGTGTGATTGAATACTTGCTTTCATTTTAATTATTATAATACTTCAGGCGCCAATGAAACGATCTTCATAAATTGTTTATCTCTTAATTCTCTTGCTACTGGTCCAAAGATACGTGTACCTCTAGGCTCATCTGAATTATTTAGAAGTACACATGAGTTTTCATCAAAACGTATGTAAGATCCATCTGGTCTTTTAACTTCTTTTTTAACTCTAACAACAACAGCTTTAGAAACTGTACCTGCTTTAACTCCACCTGATGGTATTGCTGATTTTATAGAAACTACTATTTTATCACCAACCGAAGCATAACGTCTTTTTGTTCCACCAAGAACTCTGATACATAGTACTTCTTTTGCACCACTGTTATCAGCAACTTTTAAACGACTTTCTGTTTGTATCATTATTTTGCCTTTTCAATTATTTCTACTAATCTCCAACGCTTTAATTTACTTAAAGGTCGAGTTTCCATTATTTTAACTATATCGTTTACTGCACATTCGTTTTTCTCGTCATGAGCGTAAAACTTTTTTGTTTTAGAAAAGTATTTACCATATTTCGGATGTTTAACTTTGGTTTCTAAAGCAACTACTATAGATTTATCCATACCATTGCTTGTTACTTTTCCAACAATCTCTTTTCTTGAATTTCTCATATTTTCCATCATATTATTCACCTTTTTCGGCTGCTTTTAACTCATTATCAATTCTTCTAGAATTAATTTCTGTAAGCAATCTTGCGATGTCTTTTTTTAATTCTTTTAATTTGTGCGGTTGTTCAATTCTTGCAACTGCATTGTTAAACTTTGTTTTTGTAAGTTTAACTCTATCTTCTTTATATCTTGCAACTAATTCACTAGTTGGAAGATCTTTATAATCCCTGTTTTTCATTATTCTGTATAATCGGGTTTAACGATAAATTTTGTTGATACTGGTAATTTTTGAGCGGCTAAGTACATTCCTCTTTCAGCAACTTCTAATGGTACTCCTGTAACCTCAAACATAATAGTTCCTGGTTTAACAATAGCTACCCAATATTCTGGAGCACCTTTACCTTTACCCATACGTACTTCAGCTGGTTTTTTAGTAATCGGTTTGTCTGGGAATATTCTTATCCATACTTGTCCTTCTCTTTTCATGTATCTTGTTAAAGCAACCCTAGCAGACTCGATTTGTCTTGCTGTAATCCAAGATTGCTCCATACTTTTTAATCCGAAGGTACCATAACTAAGTCTATGACCTCTTGTAGCCAAACCTTTAATTTTGCCTTTATGCTGTTTTCTGAACTTGGTTCTTTTTGGACTTAACATCTCTAAATTTCCTTATTTATTTATTATTATATTAATCTCTTCTTTTTCTATCTCTACGATCACCGCCACCTCTGTTGTCATTTCTTCCACCGCCTCTTCTTGGATCGCTTGGTCTTTCTTCACGTTTAGGGCCTCTGTCTGAACCAATGTTCAAAGATAAGTCTCTTTTTCCATATATTTCACCTCTACAAATCCATACTTTAACACCTATTTTACCGTAAACCGTTAAAGCTTCTCCTAATGCGTAATCAATATCTGATCTTAAGGTATGTAAAGGTGTTCTACCTTCTTTAAACTTTTCCGATCTAGCAATCTCTGCACCATTTAGACGACCTGAAACACTAATTTTAATTCCGTCTGCACCCATTCTCATGGTATTGGCAATGGCTTGTTTTACTGCTCTTTTATAACTTACTCTACCTTCAATTTGTTGACAAATAGTCTCAGCTACCAAACGAGCATCCAATTCAGGACGTTTAATTTCATAGATATTAATTTGAACGTCTTTTTTGGTAATTTTTTTAAGCTCTTCTTTAATTTTATCAACCTCAGCACCACCTTTACCAATAACAATACCTGGTTTAGCTGTATGTACAGTTATAATAATACGTTTAATAGTTCTTTCAATTACTATTTTTGAAATACCTCCTTTTGGAATTCTAACACGCAAATATTTACGTATTTTTTCATCTTCAGCAATTTTATCAGCGAAGTTTTTACCGCCGTACCAATTACTTTCCCATCCTCTGATGATACCTAATCTTAGTGATATCGGATTAATTTTTTGTCCCATTCGTTATGCTTCTACTGTATTATTTTGATTGATAGTGTCAACTTTTATTGTAATATGGCTAAAACGTTTACGTATTCTGTAAGCACGTCCTTGTGGAGCTGTTCTCATACGTTTTGCAACGACTGCACCATCTACAAAAACTGCAGATACTTTAACGTCACTCTCATCCGCTTTACTACCATTGTTTTTTTGTTCCCAGTTACTAATTGCTGATTTTAATAATTTCTCAACATAAACTGCATAATATCTTCTTTGACTATGTTGGAGTATAGTTAAAGCCTTATCAATTTTTTGACCTCTTATTTGATCAACCACTATTCTCATTTTTCGTGGTGATAGTGGACAATTTTTTAATATCGCTGTTGCTTCCATATTATTTGCTTGAATGTCCTTTAAATGTTCTAGTTGGGGCAAATTCGCCTAATTTGTGACCAACCATATTTTCTGTACAATACACTGGGATAAATTTATTTCCATTGTGAACTGCAAAGGTATGTCCTACAAATTCTGGTGCAATCATAGATTTTCTGCTCCAAGTTTTGATAACTGCCTTCTTTTTTGATTCATTCATTTGAGAAACTTTGTTGTCAAGTTTCCAATCAATGAAGGGTCCTTTTTTAAGTGATCTTGCCATTATTTATTTCTTACTCCTTTTCTACGTACTAAAATGTATTTACTTGAATTTTTCTTTGTATCTCTAGTTTTTTGACCTTGTGAATAGATACCTGTTCTTGATCTTGGTTGTCCTCCTTTTGATCTTCCTTCACCACCACCCATTGGATGATCCACTGGATTCATAGCAGCCGGACGAGTTCTTGGTCTTTTTCCTAACCATCTACTTCTACCTGCTTTACCATAAACTTCTAAGTTATGATCTGGATTTGAAACAGAACCGACTGTAGCTAAACATGTTGCTAAAATCATTCTTGTTTCGCCACTAGGTAATTTTACTACAACATATTTACCATCCTTTGATGTTAATTGAGCATAAGAACCTGCGCTTCTACAAATACGACCTCCTTGTCCTGGGGCTAATTCAATATTATGAATGATAGAACCTAAAGGAATTTCAGAAAGTGGTAAAGTATTACCTAGTTCAGGTAAAATACCTGTACCAGAAACTATTTTCTGACCTACTTTTAATCCATGTGGACATAGAATATATCTTTTTTCACCATCTTGATACTCCACTAATGAAATAAATGCAGATCTGTTAGGATCATATTCTACTGTCTTAACTTCAGCGGAAACTCCATTTTTATCACGTTTAAAATCGATGATACGATATTTTCTTTTATGACCACCACCAATGTAGCGCATAGTCATTTTACCTTGATTGTTTCTACCGCCTGATTTTTTCAGGGATACTGTTAAGCTCTTTTCAGGTTCAGATGCAGTTAATTCTGCAAATGTGTTTGCTACTCTGAAACGCGTACCAGGGGTTATCGGTCTAAGTCTTTTTACTGCCATTTTCTTTAAATATTTTCATAAAAGTCAATTTCTTGACCCTCTTTCAATTTGCAAATTGCTTTTTTGTAAATGTTTGTTCTTCCGGTAATTTGTCCAGTTCTTCTGTTCTTTTTTCTTTTGGGACTTGTAACCATCGTACTGATACCTTCTACTTCTACTCCATATAATTTCTCAATCTCTGATTTGATTTCATCTTTGGTAGCTGATCTAAGACAAACAAAACCATATTGTTTTCTTTTTTCAGTTAACATAGACATTTTTTCTGTAATCAAAGGTTTAATTAGTACTGACATATTCTTAATTTAATGTTTGTTTAATTACTTCAATTGAGTCTTCTAATAATACTAAGGTTTTAGCTTTTAAAATATTATAAGTATTAATATCTGAAGCAGGTAAAGTTTCTGCTTTAGGTATATTACGGCTACTTAAATAAATATTTTTATCATTACCTGCAGTAACAAACAATACTCTATTGTTATTTATTTTCAAGTTATTTAAAATCTCTGT
>JBILJV010000097.1:0-5493 GCA_044377005.1 Bacteroidia bacterium | reverse complement strand
AGCATTACCTGCACATTTACAGCAGCAGTTCAACATGGAACGATTTTCCAGACGACAGAAGTTTGGGTAGTATTATTGAATATGGCGACATGCCAGGAGATAATCCAATAACGGGGATAGAATTTACAAGAGAAATAACTATTTCTGGCTTGACTAGTGGTTCAATTAGCGGTGGTTTAGGAACGGTTTGTTCAGGAACCAATACTACAGCATTAACCTTAACAGGAGCAAGCGGAAGTGTATCGAGATGGGAGTCCTCGGATGATAATTTCCTAAGCAATGTTCAAACGATAAGCAATACTACAACAAGTTTAACTGCAACAAACCTCACCGAAAAAACATTTTACAGAGCAGTTATGGTAAATGGTTCATGTGTTTTACCAACACCCTCTACCTATATCAATGTATTGCAATTAGAGTCAGGCGTAGTGTCAGCAGAATCCAATGAAGGTTGTGCCGGTTCTGCAATCAACTTAACACTAGGTGGTCAAAAAGGTACGGTAAGTAAGTGGCAGAGAACAACCAATCCAGTGGGGACTATAACTGATATAACTTCAACCTCTACCAGCTTATCACATACCATTAGCACAGCAGGTTCTTATTACATCAGAGCGGTGGTTGGAAATGTTTCATGTTCTAACTCCACACAAACAGAATGGTATCCAGTTGTCATAGCCTCAGCAGGAGCACCAACAGCAGGGGAAGTGAGTAGTACCGCACATTGTGGATCAGCGAACAATGGAACATTAACCTTAAATGGTAGCAAAGGAGGGTCAAGTTACCAATGGCAACAATCCACAGATGATGGTGCTACATGGAGTAATGCTGGAAGCACCACAACCAGATTAACTTACAACAATATTGGTCAAAATACAAAGTACCGCGTACAGGTATCCAAGGGTTCATGCGGCAGTGCCAATAGTAGTGTAGGTGAAATTATTATTTATGGTACTACAATATGCCAATGGACGGGCGGAGGCTCTAATAATAATTGGTCTACTGCCGCTAATTGGTGTGGCGAAGTTATAGGTACCACAGGCAGAAGAGTCGCTATAAGTGAAGAAGCTCTAAGAGAACCTACCCTTGATGCAAACCTAAGTTTAGCGGAATTAAACTTTAACGCATCAGGTAAAAAAATTACGCTTGGTAATTGGAATGCAGAAATACAAAGCATCTTAGGGGCCGATTCCTTAAACTATTTTAAAACATCCGATACAGGTAGCCTTATTAAAACTATTGCTCATTCGGACTCTTTTACATTTGCAGTAGGACTGTCTAATTATAACCCAGTAACCATTATTAATAATACAGGAAGTGCAGACCAATTCTCAGTTTATGTGTTTGATGAAGTCTATGACAAAGGTAGAAAAGGGAGTGGTAATGCTATGACAAACAAAGCACGAATTCAATCTACTTGGGAAATTGGTAAAACCAATGCTAATGCAGGCTCTGGAGTCGACTTTGTTTTTGAATGGGAAAGCGCTAAAAGAAAAGGTGGATCGATCTCTAATCCAAGTCTTAATCACTATAACCGAAGTACAAATGAATGGGAGTTCGCTAGCAACTCTACTATGAGCCGTGGAACTAACAGCCTAAGATTAATAGGATACACCGGCACCTTCTCTCCATTTGCAATTGGAGACGGAATGACGCCATTGCCTGTAGAATTAATTAGTTTTAATGCAGAAGGAAAATCAAATACTGTTAATTTAAGTTGGGTAACAGAGTCAGAAAACAATCATTCACATTTTGTGGTTATGCGCAGTAAAGATGGCAAAGAGTGGGAAGAGATAGGAGTTGTTAACAACAAAGTTAACAGTCAAGGTTTAGCCCAATATGAGTTAATAGACACTAAACCATACTTAGATAATTACTATCAATTAAAAATAGTTGACAATGAGGGTAATTCAAAATTGAGTGACATTAGATATGTGCAATTGTCGATAGCTAAACCATTGTTTGTGTTATCGCCTAATCCTACTTCAGGAGTTGTAAAAATACAAACAGAATCTCAAGATGCCGATTATAGAGTTTATGACCTTTCAGGAAAGGTGTTACATCAAGGAATTCTAAACAAAGAAATAGAGTTAGACAATCTAAGTTCAGGTATCTATTTTATCAAAGTAATGGTTGATGACCGAATTGAGGTAAAGAAACTGATTATAGAATAAGAGTTAAAACATAAAAGTTAAAACAAAATAAATGTCAAAAACCCGCAGTAATATCTGCGGGTTTTTTTATTAAAAATTTATTAATAAAATATAGTTGTCTATTTTTTTACTTAGACTAAGCCCCTTTTCTCAGTTTGCAAAGAAAAGGGGACTTGTTGGTTCTAGCTTAAAAGTTATTTTGTTTATTGTTCGAGAGCAGATAATATCCCTGCCCTTCGAAAAAATCAGAGTAAATTACTCACTTTAGTCTGTCAAGCTTTACGGCTTGAATTTAACTCATGTTAGATACGATCAGTATGACAATAAGAAAGTAGAGATAAAAAAGTAAAGTTAATTTAGTTTTAAAACTTTAAAATAATTGAGTGTAATTAGTTAAGTGGATTTTAAAATAAACTGTTGGCAAAAGTGCTTACTTAGTCGACTTGAAATAAAGCTCACCCAATTAAGTTTTTATAATAGATATATCAACTAGAATTATCCTTTAGATTTCTTTAAATAAATACACATAGTTAGTTTGTTGTCTTCTAATAGATGATATGAAAGGTGCCTCCAAATCTCAATTTTTTGTTTTGTACTGTTGTAACTTTTAATATGTATGTGTAAACACCATCGGGTACTAATTTATTGTTCATTTTTCCATCCCAACCTTCTAAATAGTTGTTGGATTTGTATATAATTCCACCCCATCTGTCTAATACTATCCATTCATATTCTTTTGGATAAACAACTCCAAAAGGTTTAAATAAATCATTGATGCCGTCCTCATTTGGTGAAAATGAATTAGGAATATAAACCAACATTTCAGGGATAGCTTTTATCCATTTTTCAGTCTCATTTTTACATCCAAATTGATCCTCTACTTCTAGTTTTATCCATTTCATGCCAGAATCTGAAAATAAAACATATGGGTTAACCTCAGTACTATTCATCATGTTGTTGAAAGTCCAAAAATGATCAAGCTTTGACAAACCAATGCTAGTCGATTTGAATTTATATCCTGTATAGGTCAGTGAGTCTAGTATTTTATCATATGTAAATGATGCTATTGGTATATCTCTTGATTGAGCAGAATTTGGTTTTATGAGTGTGTCCTTGCAATTAAAGCTATTAATACTTGTTAGTGTAATATTATAGTTGCCAGGAAGTATATATCTATGAGTTGAATTTTTGTTTATATCACTTGAACCATCACCAAAATCCCATTTTAACTCAGTGATTGAACCTGAATCAACAGTACAATTACTAGTAAATGTATTTTCTTTTCCAATACATACTGTATCTGAATAAAAATCTAATTTACTTTGTGGTAAAACCTGAAGATAATCATTGGTAGTGTCAGAACAATCATTAGAGTCTGTCAATATTAATTGATAAAAATATTTTCCCGTCTTATTAAATTGTAGTTCAACTTTGGATGTGTTAAAAGTTAAATCTAAACCTGAGTTTGCTTTATAAAAAATCCAATCCCAATTTTTGGTATTGCTGCTGTGTGTTGTTATATCATCTAATATGAACTTATTATTTTTTAAGCAAGATGCTTTGTTGTTCAAATTGTATTTTATAGTTGGATGGCTATAAACTTTAATGTTTTGATAACTGGTGTCTTTGCAGTTTTTGTTGCTAGTAGTCATTAATGTAACTAAATAGTCGCCAAATGTCTTGTATTGATGCGATAAATTCAATAGGGTTGAAGTTGAACCATCTCCTAAATTCCAATTATTGCTTAAATTTCCTTTTGAAATGGTGCTTTCATTTGTAATTGAAAATAAATTACGGACTAAACATTGATCAGTGTCATTTACATTAAACTTAGCAATTGGCATCGGATAAATTTCAACCTTATTTTTGGTGCTATCCATACATCCCCATTGACTCGTAACTATTAAACTTATGTTGTAATTTCCTTCCTTGATATAGCTATGGGTAGGGGATTTTAAATCGCTAAAGTTGCCATCTCCAAATGCCCAATCATAACTTAATGTGTCATACAAAATTGTACTCAAATTTTTATATGTAAATTTATTGCCAAGTTCACACATTGCTGTATCTGATAATTCGAATTTTGCGATAGGCAACGGATATACTGCCACTTTTTTCTTAATAGTATCTAGACAGCCATTTTCACTATTGGCAATTAATTGAATATTGTATTTTCCGTCATTTAAGTATGAATGTTTAATTGTGTCTAAAGTGCCTTTTGTTCCATCATTTAAATCCCATGTATAAGTCACTTTATTGTATGCAATTGAACTGTTATTTGTGAAAATAAATTGATTATTTGTTATACATTGGCCAGTATCATTAATTGTAAAGTTGGCTGAAGGCATTGGGTATGTCTCAACAAATTGTATAGATGAATCTTTGC
This sequence comes from Bacteroidia bacterium, assembly GCA_044377005.1. Taxonomy (GTDB): domain Bacteria; phylum Bacteroidota; class Bacteroidia; order NS11-12g; family UBA955; genus JABMMZ01. Next base: position 957 of record JBILJV010000097.1, on the reverse strand, counting down.
AACCATACTTTGTTACTATTGTAAAGTTTATTTTAAAAACACCATTAGTGTCATAAACATAAATGGGATTTTTACTATTACTTGTGTCGCCATTGCCATAATACCAGAAATAGGAAGGAATATCAAAATTGCTGCTGTTATTGGTAAAGCTAAAACGATGGCTTCTGAAACATTGTAAAGAGTCATTGATATTGAACTTAGCAACAGGTTGGGCATAAGTAATAACCGATTTAGAACTGGTGTCTTTACAATTGTTATTAGAGGAAGCAATGAGTGTTACAACAAAAGTGTTAGCCGAATCGTAAGCTTTGGTAGGAGCACTAGCGGTAGAAGTAGTATTGTCACCAAATTTCCAGTTAAAGGAGTTAGTTCCAGTTGGAATGGTAGAGTTATTGGTGAAAGAGAATAAGTGATTTTTAATACATTGGTCAGAGTCATTGACAGTGAAACGAGCAATTGGCATTGCATAGACCGATACATTTTTGATGATTGAGTCGGTACAGTTTTTATCACTAGTTACTTTAAGTTTAACAGAATAATTACCGAACTTAGCATAAGTTTTATTAGGATTAATATTATTACTAAAGGTCGTATCCCCAAAGCTCCAATTGTAAGTCATGTTACCTCTACGAATAGCAGATTTATTGGTAAATGCCAAACGATGGCTTCTGAAACATTGTAAAGAGTCATTGATATTGAACTTAGCAACAGGTTGGGCATAAGTAATAACCGATTTAGAACTGGTGTCTTTACAATTGTTATTAGAGGAAGCAATGAGTGTTACAACAAAAGTGTTAGCCGAATCGTAAGCTTTGGTAGGAGCACTAGCAGTAGAAGTAGTATTGTCACCAAATTTCCAGTTAAAGGAGTTAGTTCCAGTTGGAATGGTAGAGTTATTGGTGAAAGAGAATAAGTGATTTTTAATACATTGGTCAGAGTCATTGACAGTGAAACGAG
>JBILJV010000136.1:0-2507 GCA_044377005.1 Bacteroidia bacterium | reverse complement strand
GCATTGCATAGACCGATACATTTTTGATGATTGAGTCGGTACAGTTTTTATCACTAGTTACTTTAAGTTTAACAGAATAATTACCGAACTTAGCATAAGTTTTATTAGGATTAATATTATTACTAAAAGTCGTATCCCCAAAGCTCCAATTGTAAGTCATGTTACCTGAGGTAATGGTTGATGTGTTAGTGAAATTGAAACGATGGTTCTTGATACACTGGTCAGAATCGTTAATATTGAATTTTACAATAGGGTTTGGAAAAATACGAGTACCTTTGAAAATTGTATCCCTACAGCCCTCCGCGGAGGAAGTAATTAATCGAACATTAAAACTATCGGCATAAGTATATGATTTAATGGGGGATGTTTGGGTAGATGTTTGTCCATCGCCAAAAGACCATGAATAACTCATTGGGGTTGAGTTGGTAGAACTATTGTTTTTAAAAGTGTAGCTATTGCCTTTTAAACATAAGTTTTTAGAAGGTTCGATAGAAAAATCAGCTTTTACTTCAGTCACAGTAATGGACGTAGAAAGAGTATCTGGGCAACCAAAACCTTGGAAAGGAGTTAAAACTACAAAGTACTTTTTTTTAGTACTTGGAGTATTGACAACTAAGGTACTTGACGTTCCTAAAACTTGAGTTTTGGAAGAATCGAGCCATTTATAACTTTGAAAACCTGGAGGTGCTGTAAGAGTAGATGTTTTTTGTTTTTTACAAGCAACCGTATTAATTTGAAACAATCCACAACTTAAGTCCACATAACCATAACCAAAGTGACCCCCTAATGAACAGTCACCACTTGCAAAGTCAAGAATAATGGTTCGACCAGCATATCCAGACAAATTTATTGTTGCGGTAGACCAAGCTCTGTAATAAACGCTTGAAGATGTACTTGATCTAGTAAATCCAGGGATGTTTGAAGCTGCGATATAAGTGTGAGTATTGCAATTAATAGATTGATTTGTCGCTGAATCAAAAGTTTTTACTTCAAATCGAGGTTGTTGAGCAGCAGTATGACCAGGATCTTGAAAAACGACAGCATAGCGGTATATAAAACTATAATTATTGACATTGTTAGGAACTCTAACAAAATATCTTACCTTTTCTGCTAATGCTCCTGTTCCATTATTCCCAATTCTTAAAGCATAAGAACCGCCCCCGCTTGGAACAACAGGAAATCCACCATAAGGGTCGGTTCCTGTTCCTGACATTATAGTATGTCTGCCTGCTGATGCACCAGCGGTTCCGGTGTTTATTGGGCAACATGACCCTGTAAAAGGTTTCCAACTATTAAGGTTGCCTAATTCAAAATCAATATTGGGAGGGCAAGTAGAGTTTTGTTGAGACCAAATTTTATTGGGGCATAGGACAATTAAAAAGTAAAGATATAGTCCGATTTTAATTATTTTCATCTTATTAAATCTGTTCCTTCAGCAGTTTTAAAGTAATAGTATTGGCCAATATAAATTTTAATCAAGCCATTGGGATAAAATTCTAAATCTTCAAATGATGATTCAGAGAGTTTATTTAAGTTTATGTCAAACAATTGATAGTAATTGTTTTGTTGTATAGCTATTGTTGACTTTCCATTTGATTTCAAATTTTGAAATTTGTTTTTCCAAATTATTTTAGAGTCTTTAATTGCAATGAATTCGTCATTTGAAAATTGCAAAATGATATGTTTACTATTTGATATTTTTTTGCAAGAAATATCTTTCAAATTAGCAATATTCATAATTTCAGAAATTTGATTGTTTCCCATATTGATTATGAAAATACTATTGGAACGATATCCTACACTTGTTCCATTCTCAATAGAACTTACTTGTTCAAATGTTTCATCGAAGATTTTGTTTCCTAATTGGTCTATCATAAACCATAAACTGTCTTTTTTTGCCCAAGTTTTACCATTTTTAAAGTCCTTAACTTCATTAAATTGTGGTTTTATAATTTGATTTCCTGAATCATTAGCAAAGCCCCATAGACCTTGAGAAGAAAAAGCGATGATATTATCCTTGAATTCAGAGATTTCATCAACAAAGTTTCTGAAAAGTAATTGCCCATTTTTATTTAATAGATTACATTGCCCAAATTCATTCCATACTCTAGAATAGCCATTTTGAAATGATGAAATTTCAGAATAATTTGTTTTAAAAGCGGTATTTAAGTTTGTATCGATAAACTCCCATTTATTTTGAATTCTAACCACAGCATAATTTTCTTGAAAGGGTTCTGCATAGTCGAAGAATTTAGTATTGTTTGAATATCCACCTTCATTCGAAAAGTAAAACATATTTAATGTTTTATTAAAATAAGGTTTTAACTTATTTTGACTTTTTATACTGTTAGGAAGCATAACAAGAATAGTCAACCCAATTAAATTTAAACTAAATTTTTTAAATTTTATCATAAAAATCATAATGTATATTAAAATGTAAATAACTTTTAATTACTCACTAAGTGTGCACAAAGATAGTTGATTATTTTATTTTCTTATTATTTTGT
>JBILJV010000033.1:0-24192 GCA_044377005.1 Bacteroidia bacterium | reverse complement strand
TTCCACGCAAAGTATCTGGTGCAAATGTTTGGAATCTTTGGGCAGCATATCCTGGGCCATTGGGCAATGAGCCATAATCCAATCCAAAACCACCTTCAGCTGAACCATCGTCATACGCAAAAAAGTTGTTAAAACTAGTTGTTTTGGTGTATTCATTATTTGATGAAAGGCTTAAATAGTCATCGGGGGTTCCATCGTTGGCTTGAGGAGAAATAGTGTATTTGAATCTCAACAAAGGGAACTCGCCACTCAAAGTATCCATAAGAAAAGATACAAACTTTTCGATTGTATCACTTTGAGCCAATACGTTTCTTGCCGAAGTGGTAGGAATATTTTTCACAACTTGATTGTACCTATTTCGCACTTCATACTGGTATTGCACGTTGGTTCCTAGTGTAAAATTATTGCGCAATTGAAATTGGTGATTTTCTAATGTATTAAAAGTTGCATTGGCTTTAAAATGATTATAAGGCATGCTTTCATACCATTTCAAAGGTCCTCTTGGCACTTCATTAATAGCTACATCACGAATTACGGTATCAACAATACTTCGACTTGATTTCATTCTTACATAATCCACATGCCATTGGTTCATGTTTCCTGTACTTTTTGAGTAGTTTATAAGTCTGAATTGAAATCCTTTGTATAGATATTGCGTTTCTTTAATCCCAATTAATACTTGCTTAAAAACAGGCTTCAATGGACCAGTTACTTTCCATACTGTTTTCCAACTTCCTGCTTGATTTTTGAATTTTAGCACCAAAGAGTCCGAACGGTCAATTGGATCACCTAAACCTTGAGCTTGATAAAAAAAACTCAAATAAATAGAATCTGAAATCTGATAATTGAGTGTATTTAAACCACTTTGATAAGTCAATAAATTGATAGGCGAAGAAGTCAGTGTATCTGAAGGACCATGGGTAGTTCCACTTAGAGGACGATAGGGTTTTCCGTTTCTGTCCAAATTATCAAAAGTAGCCACCCCAAATGTAGGTGGAGAAATTGCAAAATGATGATTTACATACACATTACTATCCTGCCATAATAAAGCATTCGGGTATCCCACTGTCGAAGTAAAATCATCAAAAAAAGGCAATTTAATTGTATCTATCAAAGTGCGCTTTGATGGATATAAAGCAGCTTTAAATTCTGGTTGAATTGAACGAGATTTTAGAGGTGTGATGATTGCATCTTGAGTAAAGGCAACATTTACAAACAAAAAACTTAGCAGAAAAAAACAAACTCTAGTCATGATGAACAACAAATATAATTAAAATTGATTAAAATTCATCTTCTTGAACTTTTTGTTCAACCCCATTTCGCATATTTTGTAATGCAGTGGTATCACTATTTGAAACCATTTTCGAAACAACTATATCTATTATAGATCCTTTGTCTAACATAGTATTTGGGAGCACTTCTTTGTTTTTGTATTTTTGCTTAATCACTAAGCCTGTTCCAAATATACTTTTAACCGAATCAACCCTACCTAGTTTCAAACCAGCATTTCTAAGTAAAACAAAAGCCAAATTTGAAGAGCCATTCACCAATTTAGGCATTTTAACCTTGGGTTTAATACCTGTGTTAACGGTAACGTATATTTTTCTTCCTGATTTTACCATCATTCCGGGTTTAGGATCTTGTTCTACAATCGTAAAAGGCTTCATTTCTTCGTTGTAAACAGAATCGATAACGACTAATTCCATAGAATTTTCATCAATCAACTCCTCTGCACCAGCCAATGCTAAGCCTTCCACTTTGGGAACTTCTAATCTTTCTCCGTGCTTGGTAAACCAAGAGATAAAGACCATAGACACAATAACAAAGCCAACAAAAATGACCAACGCTATTATTAAATTTTTATATCTACTCATTTAAATTAAACCTTTTTCAACTCGACACAAAAATGACCATATAATTAGTAAAAAACAATAAAAAACTAGAAAATATACCTTGCCTCAGCTCTGCCTATGTGAACAACTGGCCCAAATTGATTTTGTCGTCCCTCATAACTTACATTAATTTGTAAATTATTTTTTGCTTTTCCGCCAATACTTACACTCCATGTTGTATTATTTCCATTGTTCAAACCGTTTAAAATATCAAAACCCAAGGGGCTACTTACATTGCCCAAATAATTAACATTAAATCGACTGGCCTTTACATCAATATTGCCTTTATTAACAATAAAGTACCTTCCCTCCAATCCAAATTCATGAATAAAAGCTTTATCTTTAGACAACAATGGGTCGTTCAAAGCTTGTGTGTATTTGTAAAACGAACCTAACCTGAAACCTTTACTTGATTGGTAAAACAACTCAGGAGAGAAAATCTGAGAGGTGTATCTAAAATTCCTATTCTCGAAAAACTGACTCTGATTACTTTTTACCGATTGTTCAGCTTGAACAATTATGTTAAACTGTTTGGAAATACCAATTCTATTTACCAAACTTTGCTTGTCTTGTTGTCGCCATTCAAAACCATTGTTTAACAACTGCTTTCCACGCGAAGTTTGGATATTGTGTTCTAAACCAAATTTGGAATTAGAACGATTGAAAAATGTTGTTTGTTTAATTAATCCATTCACTGTAATTAATGTAGAATCGGCAACATTCAATTGAAATGGATTTAATATCACTCTTAAATCGTTGTCAGTTAATCTTCTGTCGGCTTTGTAAGAAGTTATTGTATTAAACCTACTTAAAAATCGTTTGATTCTATTTTGTGACTGCCAATTTAAAGGGGCTTGGATTCTAAAACTTTGATTGAACTCATTGATATAACTGTATATAAATTCATTGGTTGGCAAAAAGACTTTCACATAATTGGCTTGGTCCTTAAATGCCGCAACCTCAAACTCATTAAGTTCCTCTAAACCATTGCCATTATAATCTATCCAAGAATGTGTCCCTGTTCCAGACAAAACAGGCAGATAAGAGAATTGCCTTTTTTGCTCTCTTCCTGTTCCCACTTGATAATAGCTGTTACTCACTATTGTTTTCTTTAAAAAACTCGCCACATATTCAAGTCTACCAAGCACAGTTTGAGGTTGGTCTATGGCTACTTTTTGTTTAAAGTAACGGTAGGTTTGAACTAAACTTAGTCGATTGTTTTTCTTTGAAATATAATCGGCATTAAAAGAGTAATTTATACTGTTAGAAAAAAACTCAAATTGCTGACCCCTAGGAATATAGTCTTGCCTTATACTTCCCTCTATTTTATAATTAAATTGTTTACTCAACAAGCTTTTAATATTAAAAGTCACTTGTTCGTATTTAAAAGAATGCAGCTGTAGTACTTCAGATGTATCGTTGTTAAATCTACTTTCTTCTAATTCACCACCTACCCCTAATTGTACTTTTTGAAACTGATAAGCCAAATCAGTTCGATAGGATTGGATAGTATTTTGTCGATTAACCAAAAAACCTTTTTCTGCCGTTTGTGTGTTTTCTCCATTTACTTTGAATGAAAACTGATTTCCTTGAAAGGCATAATTCCCAACTAGTCTCAAACCATCTAATTGATTCATTTTATTATAATTAGAAAGTTCAACTTTTGCAGTATGCTTATTATTAAATGTAAATTTAGTATTTAGGTCTCCAATAAATTCAGAAGATAAAAAAGTGTTGAGAGTTTGATTAGTTAACTGTCTGTTCCAAATTCTATTAAATTCAACAGCTCGGTATCTTTCTACAAATTTGAAATTCTTGCTAACATACTCCAATTTTATCGTATTGTCGATTTGGATTTTTTTTACTTTGATTTGCTTTTGTTGGGTCGAAAAAAACAATCCAATACCATCGTCATTAAATTTATCGAGCGCACTAAAAGTATTTTTGTTATAATTGGAATAGGCCCCTTCCAACTTCATACTTGAATTGTTACTAAATTGATAAGCCGATTGCAAACTTAGCATTTGCATTCTTTGGGGAGCAACTAATTCAATATAAGGCTCATAACTACCTCGCGCTTGTGTACCATTAGGTTGAATCCACTCAAAAACCCTTCCATTGGCAGAAGATGCCTTGAGGACATAATTGCCTTTGCCTTCACCTACATAAGAAAAATTAACACTGTAATAAATGGAGTCAACTCCCTCTTGATTGGTAAAAACATAAATTTCATAACCAAGGGAGTCTCTTTTTAAGTAATTCACCCTATCGGCTTGAAAGGTTCTAAAAGTTCTAATTGCTTCAAAGAGGGGTTTATTGTCTCCTGCATTTTCAAGGATCGATTGTATTTGGCCACGGTTTGAAGTATCTGTAGGTTGAAATCGGCTGTCTTGTTCTGTAAAATAATGCACAGAATTGGTCCATTTGCCTGTTTGAAAAACATTTGAAACTGTAAATACACTTCGGTTATAGTTTCTGTCACTGTATTGAAATTCCACCACTATCCTGCTAAATTGATTAATTAATTTTCGGGGCATGAATACAATTTCTCCAACATTATAATCGATAACATAGTCGTTTTGTTGTCCTCTTTCAAGTCTATTTCCGTCAAGGTAAACAACTTCCGTTCCTGATATAACAATTATGTTTTGTTCATTATTGGAACCAGTAAGGCGATAAGGGCCTTGATTTCCCTCAATACCCTGAAATTCATTTCTCACAAATTTACCTCTAGAAACTGCAGCATCTATTCCAGAGTACAATTTACCTTTACCCCCTTTGAAAGTAGACAAATGATTAAACTGTAATCCTCTTGATTTTTTGTAATACTTCATAAAGTAATTATTACGATTATTTTGCATCAAAAAATCCCCAACAGTCATTTTAGTACTGTCCTTGAAAATAGTAATGTACACCTTATCAAAATCTTGAATTTGTTGGGTATTTCCTTGCGGTTGAATTGGGTTATTTTCGTCACTTATTGCAGCCAATATGGAAACCCCTTTTCCCAACTTCCCACTCATTTGCAAATTCAAATTACTATTAAGCACAACATCTTGCACATTGCCTACGGACAAACCTCTGGAAATATTTCCAGACACATTCAAACCTGTTCCAAAATATAATTTATCAACTTCGGATTGCTCATTATAATTGTAAAAAAAGCGTGGTTGTTCGGTAAAGTAAGGCTCAATTAATTTTTCACTTTTTCGATAATACGCTTTAAAAACGGAAGGATCAAAAACCCTGTAGTTGAACAATAACATTTTGTTCTTTAAGCTAGTATCAATTAGAATTCTACCATCTTTTAATAACTTACAATATTGCTTTACATCTTTTCCAAAATGACTCACTTGTATACTCGTCCAAATAAAGGCTTGGGAATCAAGAGCCAAAGTATCCGAAACTATAAACACTTGTTTTGACCTGTTATTAGACTGATACTGTTGCGCCTTCAAACCATTGTATGAAGTAAACAAAGCAATTATCAATATTGAAAAAGTCCTAAAAATAATTATACTATTATTGGTAACTTAACGTAAAATGTAGTGCCGATATTAACCTCACTTTCAAACCAAATTTCACCATTGAATCCTTCAATAATTCTTTTACTAATAGAGAGACCCAATCCCATTCCAGAGTTTTTAGTACTAAAATTTGGTACAAATAATTTATCTTTAAGTTCCGGCACTATTCCTTTTCCATTGTCAGTAAAAGAAATCAATATAGTATTTCCTGTCACTGTTGTATTTATTTTGAGCAAACAAATTTCTGACTCTTTTACTGCTTGGTGTGCATTTTTAATAACATTGGTAAACACCCTTTGCAATTGTTGAGGATCTGCATTTACTTCGACAGGTTGTGCAAGGGTATTAATTTCTATTTCCAACTGATTAAAAGAAGTAAATAATTGAACTGTTGTATGCAATATCTGTTCAACATTTACTTTTTCAATAATAGAAATCGGCATTTTGGCAAAAGATGAAAACTCTTCGGCCATGTGACTTAATTGGTCTATTTGCTCAATTAATATTTTACTAACTTCAGATATTTTTTCAGTTAAGTTTGGATCATTTCTTTGAATTAAAAACTGCAAATGTTGTAAATGAAGCTTCATTGGAGTAAGCGGATTTTTAATTTCATGTGCCACTTGCTTTGCCATTTCCTTCCAAGCGCCTTCTCTTTCGCTCAATGCCAATTTATTGGAACTCTCTTCAAGCTTATCTAACATGTGATTGTATTGTTTTACCAACTGGCCTATTTCATCATTTCGCGATATTTGTATTGGCTCATTTGTACTACCTAATTTAATTTTTGTTAAACTCTCAATAACGAGTTTTAAAGGCTTAACTAATCCTGCACCAATTTGCATTGATAACAAAAGTGTTAAAACCAACATTACGATTAAAATATTAATTAAACTGCTCAAAAAGTTTGAAAACTGTTCATTTAAATCTAAGTTTCTCGAAAAATAGGGTACATTTAAAAAACCAACTAATTGCCTGTCTTTATCGAAAATAGTCCCATAAGAGGCAATGTATTTCAACTTACCAATTTGCTCCATTTGCTTGAATTGCGATTTTTTATTAACTACTATTTCATTGTATGCCAATGGATTAATAAAATTAGAAAACCATCCATCAAAAAACATTCTATTATTTGCAGTTTGATATAAAGTTCCGTCGGTGTGGTAAAAATTAATATCTAATTCAAACTGATTAGCCAAATCCTTAATCAGATTTCGAATAGAACCTCCATTATTATTTTGAAAAGACAATTCAATCTCATTGGTAATTTGCATCATCTGCTTATCAAGCAATTCCCTTTGTTGGTCTTTGAAATTATTGCTTACATTATTTACAACTACCAAAATTAGAGTAAAAAAGATGCCTAAAGAAAGAATCAAAAAGTAAAATCTTATCTTCGTTTCCAAGTATATTTTATCCAAATTAATCAACCTAAACAGCTTGGTTAATCTAATATAAAATTGCATAAACATATATCTCCTTCTAAGTAAATACAATAAATACACAAGTAAATAAACCAGACCTACAAGAATTGCTAATATTAAATTGAATAAAATAAATGAAAACGAAAACACTGAAAAAATTCGATCTTTAGAATACTCCTTTTTTGAAACTAAAATAAAAGACTCTGTGTCTATTCGTTTATAAAAATGTGAGTACTTATTAAAATCTACAAAAGATTCATCGCCTTTCAAATCGAACTCATAGTCTTTTACCAACTTATAGGCATAATTTCCAGAAGATTTAACTAATTGATTATTACTGTATATGGCATAAGCATATTTTTTATTTTGGGGATTGAAATTATTATCCAAACTGAAAAAATAATCCAAATTATAAGTCTCGCTTTTGATTTTAGGTGTTAGCAATAAATACACATAACCTATGGTATGTTTTTCGGGACAAATTTCATATTTGGCAATGTATGCCCCTAGGTAATTGATATCTTTGATGTATAAAAAATAATTGGTAAATCCTTTATTAATGGAGCTATTGTATAGCTGATCAATAAAATTAAAATCAATATTATTAGGACTTAAGCTACTACCGGAACTATCATAACTCATAAAATCAATATTGTAGGACTTAACAAAATCATTGAGATAGGTAAATTTGAAGTTTAATTCTAATTCTTGATAATCCAAACCTTTGAAATAATAAAACCTTTCAAAAGCAGAAGTGGCTATCATTTCATTTTCAATTTTATTGAGTTTAAACTCAACTTCCGCATCTTGATTAGAGATAATTTTATTGGCAAATATTTTCCTTTGTTCCTTTTCTTTGTTACTATTTAATTGTTCTAACTGCACAGACAATAAACTTGCAGATAAAGAAAAAACCCAAAATAAGTGGTTGATTCTTAATTTAACTGGTTTAAAAACAAACCAATCTACAATACACAAAAACACAAAACACGAAATCAATAAGAATAAGTTTTCACCTTGAATAAAACGAAACAACAAAACATTAAACAAATAAATCATCCCATTTAATTTCCAGTTCTGTTGATACTCATCATCTGACAATACTAAAATATTTCTAAATATACGGTTTAATATTATCCAAACCGCTATGAGTAAAAAAACATTCAAAAAACCCAAAATTGAGAATAAAGACAAGTTAGAAACATCTTTAAAGTCGTAATTTACATAAGAATTATTGACAAAATCGGGCAATATAACCAGTATAATATATAGCAACGAAAAGGATTTCAGGCCAATTATTAAGCTGTAGAAATAGATAGATTTAAACTTGACTTTCCAATAGTTTTGTGTGTACCAATAGGCCAATCCACTGATTAATAATACAATAAATGCCAATAACAATCCATGTCCAAAGGAAGGCACTAAATGACTATAAGCCGACAATTCAGGTGAAAACAAGGTAAAAGCATCTAGATTGATGAAATATAAATCTAACAAAATAAAAACGGAACTGATGGTTAAAAACCACATGACATATAACAATGAAATATGTAAAGGTATGATTGACTTATAAATACCCCATAAAACATATATTAAAAAAGACAAAACACTAAAACAGAGTAAAATCAGTTGAAGTCTATAAATTTTATTAGAAGCAAATCCAATATTATCAATTTCGGGTAAAGACTCACTTCGGGTTATATTTCCTTCCTTTAAATTCTTCAACTCACTGTCTATAAGCTGAATAGATCCTAATTTTAAACTAGAATGAAACCCATTTTTAAAAAATTCACTTGAAATAGGGTATTTTCTGTAATAGTTGAAATAGCAATAAACATCAAAACTGTCAATTTTCTTAGCGACTATTTGGTACCACCCATTTTGATTTTGTATTTGGTATGTATTGGCATGCTTGTTTATTCCAAAATTATGATGAAGGGTTTGATTATCTGTCCAGAGTACACAATTATTCTTATTGTATACAAACAGACTTAAATGGTAATTTGTTAATAACTGAGTAGAAAGTTTTTTTGCATCCAATTGGGCTATTGATTCTCTCAAACTTGGATCATTGATTACCAATGTTTGAACTTCTTCAAATTTCTTTAGTTCATTACTTAAATATTCATTGGCTTTGTTTTGATAATAACGTTCTACCCTAGAGTTATTGCCGATGAAAACACCAACAAAAAACAAAACTATAGACGCTATTAATAATACAAAACGTTTCAAATTACAAATATTGATTGGTTTGAAGATACTGTTGAATGTAATCTTTAACACCCTCTTCAATCGTCATAAAATCATTATAGTAACCTGCGTTTTTTAACTTATCCATATTGGCTTCAGTAAAATATTGATAAGTATTTCTAATGTCGATTGGGGTATCAAAATAGGAAATTTTAGTTGGTATTTGCAGGGCTGAAAAAATTGCAGTAGCCATTTCATTAAAAGTGCGAGCATTACCACTCCCTAAATTATAAATACCTGATTTACTTCTCATTATCATGGCATTAAAAAGTACATTTACCACATCTTTTACATAAACAAAGTCCCTTTTTTGTTCACCATCTTTATAATCTTGGTGGTGCGATTTAAATAATTTTAATTCATTATTTGCTTTTATTTGATTGAAAGCATGAAAAACCACAGAGGCCATTCTTCCTTTGTGATATTCATTTGGACCATAAACATTAAAAAACTTAAATCCAGCCCAAAAAAACGGCTTCCTTTCTTGTGCTTTTGTCCAACAATCAAATTGTAACTTACTTAATCCATATGGATTCAATGGTTTTAAAACTTCATCGTTCTCTATTTCATCATCAAAGCCAAATTCACCCATACCATAAGTGGCAGCACTACTTGCATAAATCAATGGAATGCCCCCTTCAACACAATAATTCCAAAGGGCTTGAGAATAATGTAGATTTAACTCATCAAAAATCAGCGTGTCAAATTCGGTTGTATCAGTTCTAGCACCTATATGAAATATAAATTGAATTTGATTTTCTTTGCCTTTTGCCCAATCGAAAAACTGCATTCTTTCTACTTTTTCTGTGTATTTTGCATTGATTAAATTCTTTTCCTTGTATGTTTTGGTGAAATCATCTACTAAAATTAAGTCCACAAACCCTTCTAAATTTAGCTTTGAAACCAAACAACTCCCAATAAAACCAGCGGCTCCCGTTATTATTATCATTTTAATTACTGAATCATCAAAAATAATTAATAATAATTTAAATTTGCAATCTATTTTATGAATCAACCCTTGCCAGTATTATTCATTACAAGAAAAGCACATTTTAATGCGGCTCATAAACTTTATAATCCTAAATGGACCAAAGAAGAAAACGATGAAGTGTTTGGAAAATGTGCTAATGAAAATTGGCATGGACACAACTTCGATTTGTTAGTTACCATAAAAGGACATCCTAATCCAGATACCGGTTTTGTGATGGACCTAAAAAGATTAAAAAAGATTATTGACATTGAAATTGTGGAAAAACTTGACCATAAAAACCTCAATTTAGATGTACCTTTTCTTAAAGATATACTTCCTTCAATTGAAAATATCGTTATTGCTATTTGGGATATATTGTCACAACATTTACCTGAAGGTGTTTATTTACACAAACTACATTTGGTAGAAACCAAAAATAATTCAGTCGAGTACTACGGACCCTCAGTTCTACTTTAAAGGACATTGTCAATATCTTAGTTTATCAAAGTTACATTCTTTCATTATTTTCGTATCCGTTTGAAACAACTTTGGGTTAAATATCGCTATTGGGTAATTGCAAGTTTTATCATTGTTTGGATGTTGATATTTGACAGTAATAACATTATTGATTTAATAAAAATAAGAAGTAGTATTAATGAATTAGAAGATAAAAAAGAGTTTTATACCAATGAAATTGATACTTTAAGGAAAGAAGAAAAAGCTTTGTTCTCAAACATAAAAAATTTAGAGAAATTTGCCAGAGAAAAATATCTGATGAAAAAAGACAACGAAGATATTTTCGTTATTATTGAATAAGTCAATTTTCCAAAAACCGTTAAGGAATATTCATATATTTGTGTGTTTGCAATGAAATTTGCCAAATAGGATGTGCTTTTACATAGTCTATAATGATTGGTAAATTTTGTTCACTTTTACTCCATTCAGGTTGAAAATACAATAAACATTTCTCATTCAAGTCCTTTCTGTAAGATTCAGCCCATTGAATATCAGACGTGTGAAACACTACCGCTTTGAATTCATTTGCTTTAGATAAAGAAGACAAAATTGGAAACTTGAACTTTTTGGGAGAAAGACAAATCCAATCATAATCCCCTTTAATTTCATATGCCCCTGATGTTTCTATGTTTACTTTAATCCCTTCAGAGTGAAGGGCATTTACTAAGTCTGTCAAATCATACATAGCAGGTTCTCCTCCAGTAATCACACATAAAAGCGAACCACTTTGTTTAACCCAATCCACCATAGTTTCTATGGATACTTGAGGGTGAATACTTGCATCCCAACTTTCTTTAACATCGCACCAAACACAACCCACATCACAACCTCCCAATCTAATAAAATAAGCGGCATTTCCAGTATAAAAACCTTCTCCTTGAATAGTATAAAAATGCTCCATAACTGGAAATAAAGCTTGATTAGACATCTATTATAACGATTGTTTTAACTGTAACTTATAAGCCTTAAGTGTATTTTCAAGCAGTGCAGCAATAGTCATTAATCCAACACCCCCAGGGACGGGAGTAAGGTGAGACGCAACTTCTTTTACTTCATTAAAATCCACATCGCCTTTTAAATAAAACCCACTTTTTCTGCTTGTATCATCTACACGAGTAATACCAACATCTATAACTACAGCATTTGGTTTCACCATATTGGCTTTTACAAAACCTGGTTTCCCTAATGCAACAATAAGAATATCGGCTTGTCTGGTATAATGCTCTATATGAACGGTTTTACTGTGACACAAAGTCACTGTACAATTGCCATAGTGAGCGCTATTGGACATTAACAAACTCATTGGACGACCAACTATATTACTTCTACCAATTACTACACAATGTTTTCCAACTGTCTCAATATTATAAGCTTCCAACATCATGGTAATTCCAAGAGGTGTAGCAGGTACAAAGCCCGATTCTCCTTTGGCTAATTTACCCATGTTTACATCATGAAAACCATCAACATCCTTGTTAGGTGCAATCGTTTGAGTGATTTTATTTTCACTAATTTGCTTAGGCAGTGGAAACTGAACTAATATTCCATCGATATTATCGTCAATATTTAGTTTTTCTATAAGTTGCACTAGTTCATTTTCACTTGTGGAGTCATCTAAACGAATGATTGTCGAATCGAAACCGACCAATTGACAATTGCGTTCTTTACTCTCAACATAAGTTTTACTAGCGCCATCACTACCAACCAAAATTGCAACTAAATGTGGCTTTCTTAATCCTTTCAATTGGATCTCAGCCATTTCATTTTTGATGCGATTCTTAACCAATTCCGATGTATATTTTCCGTCTAATAAAACCATTTTAAAATTTCAAGCAAAAGTACGTTTTAATTATTTATTTTATTTAAATTTGTGAGAAATTTAATAAATGAAAAAACCGTTTATTCTCATTTTAATGGTGAGTTTTTTTGTCATTTCATGCAAAAAGAATGAAGAAGTAAGAGAAACAAGAGGCTCCGAGTACTTTCCTCTGAAAGTGGGAACCGTTTTATTTTACGACGTTGATTCATTTTTCTTTGACCCGTTTTTCAATAAAACTGACACGGTTTCTACAGTTCTAAAGGAGGAAGTAGTTGAAAAACTAGTCGATTTGACTAATGACACATTTTATAGAATTGAACTTAGCACTTACAACAAAAACATATTTAGATGGATTGTTTTTCAAAGCTTTTACCGGAAAATTAAAGGCAATTATGCCATAGAGTTCAAGGATAACATCTCTGAAGTAAAACTATATTTCCCTATCAGTCCATACAAAACCAGAGGTTCTACTTACGCTTGGAACTTGAATATGTTCAACCAATTTGAACCAAAATATATCAAATACAATCGCGTATTCTACAACCAATCTGTAAATAATGTTCCTTATACTAATTGTGTAAATGTTCAACTTAATAGGCCAATATCGGGCATAAAAAACGACTTTCGAGAGGAAATTTATGCAAAAGACATCGGCCTAATATATAAGCATATTGATTCCTCTGATTATACTACCAAAAACACAAAAGATTCCTTTACTCGTTCGGGTAAAGAAATTTTCATTAAACTCAAACGATGAAAATCCGAATTATCTTTTTGTTTTTTTGTGGAACACTACTTTTAAATGCATGTAAAAAAGATGTATTTGAAAGTTCAAAAAGAGAAAATGGCACTTCCTACATCAATCAATTATTAGATTATCAGTTTTTGTATCAAGTACAAGAAATTATCTACGACGATTTTTTCAATAAAATTGACACATTCAATTATCAAATTCTTGAGATAAACGACACTTTCTTTTATGATAATTTAAACCAAACAGTAATGCGTATTGAACGATATAAACGAATCAATGACAGCGCATTATGGAACTACCACGAAACAGTCAGCTCTCACATTGACAATTACAAATATGAGAGAAATGAAAACAATAGTAAAAATGTAAAACTTTCTTTTCCTATCACTTTTGAAACTATATGGAATGCCAATACATATAATTCGAACAACAATACAATGGTGTTTTATAATGAAATTAATGTCAGAAAAAACATTGAAAACAATTGGTATGATAGTGTATTGGTAATAAAAAGTGATCCCATCTTTAGTTCTGTTGGCGAAAAATATTACGAAGAACAGTATGCCAAAAACATTGGTCTAATCTATTCAAACATTATTTTTGTTGAAAAATCTAATGGCAAAACCCGAGGATATAAAATTAAATACACTTTACTAAATCATGGTATCTAAACACTTAATTTTTCTAATTTTTTTATCATTTTCTCTTTCATTAAAATCTCAAGATTCATTAACCTACTATTTTATACATTTTAAGGATAAACAAAATAATCCATTTAGTTTTCAAAAACCTGAACAATATTTAAGCGAAAAAGCACTAAACAAAAGAAAACTTAAAAACATAGAACTAGATTCACTCGACCTTCCTGTAACGCCCTATTACATAGAACAATTGGCTCAATTCAAAGAGTTGAATGTTTTACAAGCATCAAAATGGTTGAACGGTGTCAAAGTTTTTTTCAGCACCCATTCCTTTGACCCAAATAAAGTTTTAGCACTTCCTTTTGTAAAGAAAATTGAATTTCTAGCGCAAATAAAAAGGGATAAAGCTCCCAAACCACATATTGTTGAGAATGAATTTATAGAGAAGTTCCAATACAAACTCCCAATAGATTCATTTAAGTCTAATCAATTGGGTAGGGCACAAATCCAATTTGAAATGATTGGATCAAGCAATGAAATCAACTCCACAACCCAACCAATTATTGCTGTTTTTGATGCTGGCTTTTACATGGCTTATAAAACGCCGGGATTGGTTCAACTTTTAAGTCCTGATGTAGTCATCAAAGATTTTGTTGACAATGACAATAGTGTGTGGGAAGACGACAAGCATGGTGCAAATTGTGTTGGATTTATTAACACCTTTAACCCGAATAATTACATTGGAACGGCTCCCAATGCTCTGGTTTATTTAATGAGAACCGAAGATGCCAAAAACGAAAATTTAACAGAAGAAATCAATTGGATATTGGCCGCAGAATACAGCGATAAGTTAGGGGTTGATTTAATTTCTTCTTCATTGGGATATAACCAATTCGATCATCCAGAAACAAGCCATCAATATCAAGATTTAGATGGAAAAACAACACTTATAGCACAAGCCGCTGAAATTGCTTTCAAAAAAGGAATAATAATTGTTAATAGCGCAGGCAATGAAGGGCAATCACAATGGAAAAAAATCGGCACTCCAGCTGATGCTAATAACGTTATAACTATTGGCGCAGTTAATGAAGAAGGATTTTATGCAAATTTTAGCTCACAAGGCCCAAGCTTTGATGGCAGAATAAAACCTGATTTTGTGGCAATGGGACAACAAGCTATAGTGGCTTCCCCGCAAGGCTTCTATCGTGGGAATGGCACTTCATACTCCACCCCTATTTTTGCAGGTGCAATGGCCAATTTCTATAACCAATTTCCTCATATTACATACTCTTCTCTCTTGACTGCACTTAAAAAAAGTGCATCACATTACGAAATCCCTGACAATAAATATGGTTACGGCATCCCCGATTTCCAATTAGCCACCTATATCCTTGGTAAACCAATTCCTAATACTGATTCTTTGCTCGATTATTTGTACAACAAGCCCAATGCGGTTTTTCACCAAAGTTTAAATATTCATTTTAAAAGCGCTCATAAGCAAACGATTGAGATCGAAATTGTACTTTTAAAAAAGAAAAACAAAAAGAGAAAGTACTCTATTAACCAATTTTCATTAAACAAAGGCGAATGGCTTAACAGTCAGTTAGTCAACAAAACCTATCAAGAAATACTCCTAAGTAAAAAATATCGAAAAATCAAGAGTATAGCAATCTCCCTGAACAGTAAAGATATTTCAAGCAGCCAAATTATCTCTTTGAGGTAGTCCAAATTTTATTAAAAATATCAGTTAATAGCTTTGAATTTAAAGACAATACATTATTTTTGAAGTCAATATGTTTCCCAAAACCCCTTTTTTAAAACACACCGAAAATCCTAATTTTTTCATTATGGCTGGACCATGCGCAATAGAGGGCGATGATGTAGCCTTTGAAATTGCAGAACAGTTGAGTAATTTGTCCAACAAATTTGAAATTCCTTGGATTTTCAAAGGGTCATATCGCAAAGCCAATCGTTCACGTTTGGATTCATTTACGGGAATTGGAGACATTAAAGCTTTAGAAATTCTTCAAAAAGTAGGCAAACACTTTCAAGTACCTACAGTTACCGATATTCACGAGGCTCACGAAGCTGAAATGGCGGCGGCTTATGTAGATGTATTACAAATACCTGCTTTCTTGTTCAGACAAACAGACTTATTGGTAGCTGCAGCTAAAACTGGCAAAACGGTAAACATTAAAAAAGGACAATTTGCGGCGGCAAATGCCATGGAACACGCTGTTAGAAAAGTGGAAGAAAGTGGTAATACCGATATAATTCTTACAGAACGTGGTAATATGTTTGGCTATAGCGACATGGTGGTTGACTTTAGAAACATTCCATGGATGAAAAAAAACAACTATCCTGTCGTAATGGACATAACACACAGTTTGCAACAACCCAATCAAATGAGTGGCGTAACTGGTGGACTTCCTGAATTGATAGAAACTATTGCAAAAGCTGCTATTGCAGTTGGTGCTGATGGATTATTTATTGAAACCCACCCTCGACCAAATGAAGCAAAAAGTGATGGTGCGAACATGCTACCATTAGAACAATTGGAAGCTCTTCTTGAAAAACTTGTCAGGGTTAAAAAAGCTATTTTATAATGTAACTTTATGTGTTTTTCTGCTACAGCAAGTTTTATAGCGGGAGGCGCTCTTATAGCTACTGGAGTTTCTGCTATAAAGGTTTGTCAAAACAAGAAACACATCCCATTTGCCAGCATTCCATTATTATTCGGTGTTCAACAAGTTAGTGAAGGCTTCATATGGTTATCTTTAGAAAATGAACAATTTTCACATTGGAAAACCAATAGCACCTATTTTTTCTTGTTTTTTGCTCAAATAATATGGCCATTTTGGGTACCATTTTCAATTCGTTTAATGGAAATCAGCCATCGCATAAAACAAAGATTGAATTTTATTTTATGGGTAGGTATTATAGCTTCAACATACCTAGGATACTGCCTATTAAATTACAATCCCAAAGCCAGCATTTCGGGATATCATATTAGGTACGATTTAAACTTCTCCTTTTATTTTGTGTGGTACAGTGGACTGTTTTATTTCATTCCGACGGTTATACCTCCATTAATTTCAGGCGTAAAAAATATTAAATATTTAGGTTTAGTTATTTTAATTTCTTTTTTGATAAGCAAACTGTTTTTCGACGAACACTTAATTTCAATTTGGTGTTATTTTGCCGCAATACTGAGTAGTATTGTTTGCTTAATAATAAAACGAAATCAACCTTCTACAATGTCTTTTTCTTTAGATTAAATTTGAATAAGAAACGTTTTATTTTTTCAAAAAACTTTTGATATTTTTCTTTGTCAAATACAGCTGATTCATCGGCAGCTTTTTTAAGAATAAACAATCCAACCGGTAACAATACAATACTAGACATCCATGCTCCAAGCCATTGGGGAATAATTCCTTCTCTTCCCATTTTAAATCCTATCATATTGATTACATAATAAAGAATAAACAATAAAATAGAAAATACCATTGGAACACCAATACCCCCTTTTCTTATGATAGTACCAAGAGGTGCAGACATTAGGAATAACACAATTAACACAAAAGATAGAGTAAATTTTTCGTGCCACTTAATCGCGTATAACTTCATCTCCTTCTGAATATCTTTTAATTCATGCATACTAGTTTCAATTAAACTTCGGAGATTACGGGAGGAAGTTAACGCAGATTCAAGTAATTGATAGCGTTCTTCTTTACTAAAATTATTGATAATTGTATCGTTTACTAATACAGGGCTATCCAAAGTATTACCCATTTGAACTGTTTTGGGATTGATATAATATGGTTGTATATAATCTCTAACCGCAAAAGTTCGCTTTTCAATTTCTTTTTTTGAAGAATCAATAGCTTGGTCTAATTCATTGATATTCATCATCACAGCACTTCCTTTGAACAATTCCTTATCGGTTTTTTTCAAATCCAAATCACTCAAATCAAATGTCATTTTTTGCGATTCAAAATAAGTAGCAGTAGCGGGATATCTTTTTTTATAGTCGCTATTTTCAACCAACTCTTCGTAACGAATACCATCAAACAATGTGAAATAAAGCAACCGCTTGTCATCGCTCAATTTCATTATTCCTTTTTTGGCTCGAACTATCGACAATTCACTGTAACCTGGCTTTATTTCGTATATCAAAACATCGTAAATAGATTCATTGTCTCTGTCTTTTTTACCAATTTTTATTTGATATCCATCTATTCCGTTGTAAAACAAACCTTCTTTGATGTCAAATGCAGGTTTTTTATTGCGAATATCCCAAAGCAAACTTTTGGCTTCCAGGTTGGCCTTGGGTATGAGCGTATTAGAAACGTAAAAGGTAACAAATGAAAGAACAATAATAACAAAAAATACCGGAGACAGAGCTCTGTAAATGCTTATTCCTGACGATTTAAGGGCTACTAATTCGTAGGATTCTGACAAGTTACCGAAAGTCATTAAACTGGAGAGAAGAACCGACAGAGGCAATGCCATAGGGATTAAATCGGCCATGGCAAAAAACAAAAGTCTTACAACGACATGCCATTCCAAACCTTTCCCTATTAAATCATCAATGTATTTCCATAAAAATAACATTAAAAACAAAAACATTGAAATTAAAAAAGTAGCTAAAAAAGGACCAACAAAAGCCTTAATTATTAAGATATTTACTTTTTTCATTTTAAAGTAAATATCTTAGCAAAAAATGTTCCATTTATTAAGAACCCACCACATCTCTTAATGCTTCAATTTGTGAATGCCACAATTCTATCAATCCACGCTTTTCATTTTCGTCACAGTATTCTGTAATTTTAATAGCCACATCTTCAGTTAGCTCATCTACAATTATTTCCATTTCCAAAAATTCATTTTCCTCAGAATTTTCCCATTTAAAACGGACTAATTTATTATTAACGGCTTTTAATAATTTGGCTTTACTGATGGTTCCATCGTCAAACTCAAAATCATAATCGACTCTACTTTTGGTAGTTACTTTGTGGGCAAACCATTCTTGTAAACCTGAACCTGTTTGTAAATAATTATATAAGATGGATGGTGAACATCTAATCGGAAATTCTAATTCAATAAGGTCTCTTTTCGGCTTTGTACTCATATCTCTTTTTTTAAATTTTCAATTATGTTTGCAATTAACTAAATAAATAGGTCAATAGAAATTTTTTTTGCAATATTTGTAAAATTTTTTGAAAGCTTTCATCCAAAATAATCGAATTGTTATACTTTGCCATATTTTACTGGCAATAAGCGTATTGCCATGGATTATTATGGCAAATAAAAATATTTCACTTATTCAAATAAATGCGCTCAATCATCCTATTTTGGATATCATAATGTACCATTTAACCAGATTACCTGAAATAGCTATTATCATCTTTGTCCTTATTCTAAGCTTTTTTCATGAAAAAAGAATGTTTTTATCGGTTGTTATCGCCATGGCTATTTGCGGAATCACAATTATCATTTGTAAACACTTTATTTTCAACGACTTTAAACGCCCATTCTTTTGGATAAGCCAGCAAGAAACGGTGGTTTTGCATTATGTAAAAGGTATAAAACTTCATTCAAACGGCAGTTTTCCTTCGGGTCATACGGTTTCTGCTTTTTGTTCTTTAGCTCTAGTAGCTTTTATGACTAATAACAAATTTTTTAAAATCGTCTTGTTTATTTTGGCG
The DNA here is from genome assembly GCA_044377005.1 of Bacteroidia bacterium. Classification (GTDB taxonomy): domain Bacteria; phylum Bacteroidota; class Bacteroidia; order NS11-12g; family UBA955; genus JABMMZ01. The sequence continues at coordinate 4,691 of JBILJV010000033.1, read as the reverse complement.
GTCGCTATGGGCTATTCTCGTGTTTATGTATTACAACATTATTTAATGGATGTATATGCAGGTGCAATAATTGGATTTTCTATTGCTTTTTTCACCACCCTTTTGATTCACAAAAACTTACTTACGCCCAACTGGCAAAACACATTTTCTAAATCTAAAAAATGACAAAAACAGACCAACTTTTTCACTTTGTCATCATTCTTTTTATAGGTGGAATTCTATTCTTACCCTTTTTAGGAAGTGTAAATTTGTTTGATTGGGACGAAATAAACTTTGCAGAATCGGCAAGAGAAATGATAGTCACCAACAATTATTCTCAAGTACAAATCAATTTTAATCCTTTTTGGGAGAAACCACCTCTTTTTATTTGGTTACAAGTTCTGTCTATGAAACTTTTTGGTGTCAATGAATTTGCTGCCCGTTTTCCAAATGCAATATTTGGAATTTTAACACTTTGGATTATTTTTTCTTTTGCCAAAAAACTATTTAAAGGTCATGTAGCCCATTGGTGGGTTTTATCATACGTAGGCTCTATTACTCCACACTTATATTTCAAAACAGGACTAATTGACCCCGTTTTTAACTTTTTCATTTTCCTTAGCATTCTCGAATTTTTTAAAGCTTTAAAAAACCACCACGTTTCTTATAACCCTAATCAAAATTTCTTTTTAGCGGGCATTTATGCAGGTATTGCCATATTATGTAAAGGACCAGTAGCATTATTAGTTGGTTTACTCGTTTTATTTGCAATGGTGTTTGCCAAAAGAATGGTTTGGTTTTTTAACATTCAACATCTAATCATCTATCTATTTAGCACTTTACTGATCTGTTGTATCTGGTTTTTACCAGAAACACTTAAAAATGGCCCTTATTTTCTTATCGAATTTATACAATATCAAATTGGCCTTTTTTCTCAAAATGTCGCTGGGCATCAACAACCGTTTTATTATCATGCATTAGTTTTGTTTTTTGGCTGTTTCCCTATCTCCATATTTGCTATTGCAGCTTGGAAAAAAAATGAATTTTACACTTATCCTGAGAATGCATTCCGTCTTACAATGCTTTGTCTTTTTTGGGTCGTACTAATCTTGTTTTCTATTGTTAAAACGAAAATTGTTCACTATTCCTCGCTTTGTTGGCTACCACTTACATTTTTATCCGCTTATGGAATTGAAAGTATGTGTAACTCAATATTCAAATTCAAACTTAAGTATATTCTATTAACCCTTTTGGTTGGTTTTACAATTGCTGCTGTCAGTATAGCATTGCCTTTGGTAATGATGCTTCACAAATCTACTATTATTCCATACATTAAGGATGAATTTGCCGTAATGAACATCAAAGCGAATGTAAATTGGCATTATACAGACCTCATTCCGGGTATTGTACTTTGTATTTCGTTAATTACATTTGTGATATTGCTGATTAAAAAGGCGAATAAAACATCTGTTTTCGGCTTTTTGTTAATTGGGATGGTGGTGTTTATTTCGCTTAGTTCTACATTATTGGTTCCTAAAATTGAAGCTCATACACAAGGAGGAATTATCCAATTTTATAAATCAAAAAGTAAAGAAAACTGTTACTTCCATAACGCTGGCTTTAAAACTTATTCTATTTATTTTTATTCCAATACGTTACCATTGAAATCCAAAGATGGTTTGTATAAAGTACGGTCAACTTTTTTGAACTCCAAAGGGGTTCCCAACTATCTTGCGCTTAATGAACAACAAAGAAATGAGTTAGACGGGGCTGAAAAATATTGGCTTATCAACAATGCAAAGCTCGACAAAGATGTATACTTTATTGTAAAAGCCAATAACACTCAAAATCTGGAATTAAACCCTGAATTAGAAACCGTTTATAATAAAGACGGATTTATAGTATTTAAAAGAAGTAAAAAACCTTAGTATTTATATTTCAAACCAAAAGTAAACCAAGTTCCAGGCAATGGAATACTATTCACTTGGGTAAACTTAACATCCAATAAATTGTTTATATCTATATAACAAGTAACATCCTTGTTTTTAAATGCAATTCGAGTATCCAATAAACCATATTGTGTTGTATTTAAATGTTCAATTAAACGGTAGTTTAAAGATAATATCACTTTGTTATTAACATTAACACCCAAACTATTAATCCATTGATGCCTTAAGCTGTTGTCTTCGTATTTTGTTTCTCCTAATAGTGGTTTTAACAAATTAGTATTCAAAAAGGTGTAGGATCCCATGTATGATAATGACCATTTTGGACTAAATATAATTTCTTGGGTTTTAAATGAAATATGGGTTCCTAAAGTTTGTGCCCTTAATATATTTTCGGGACGGTATTTACTCATGTTATTAGGACGAACCCATGAAATAAGTTGATCAACATTGCGATAAAATCCATAAAAATTAAGATCCCATTTTTTTTGAGAAGTCTTAATTCCTAACTCAGTTTGGAAAGACTGTTCGGGTAATAGTAGTGGATTTCCGTCATTTGAAGGACCTCTGTAATACCAATCTGTGTAGGTTGGATTTCTCATCGAAGTCCCTGAATGTGTATATAATTTAAAACTTTTTGAAACCAAATAATGAGCATCTAAAGATGGGAAAATTTTAAATCCAAAGTCGGAGTTATAATTGATATAAACCCCTGGACTCATCTCTACTTTTCTTCCAAACTTGAAAAGCTGTTCCGTATACAAACCTAAATTATCCCTATTCCTATGACCTAAATTAGTGCTGTTAATTTCGTCCATTCTTCCCTCGATACCCAAACCTAACTCACCTATTTTATTCTTTCTACTTACATGTAGTTCCAATTGGGTAGTTTGTGTGATGTGTAAATTGCGAAATACCGATGGTTTTTGACGAATAAAAATATAATCATCATTGTTTTTCCGGAAACTTAATCTTGGATTGAATTGCCATTTATTCCATTTGTGGTAAGATTGTATAGAGCTAAAGAGCGTTTGTACTGTTTCTTGAGCATTTGCCTCTCTCGAAAATGTGTCTGGACGTATTGGGGAAACATAAAAAGCATTTGCCCCAAATTGATTGTAATTAAAGCCCAACAAAAACTCAACCTTATGGTTAGGATTAATTTTAAAATCTGAAGTATACAACCATTGATTTCTATTAAAAGCCGTGTTATAACGGTATCCTGTTCCCGACTCAAAAGCAGTGGCTATCAAATGATTCATTTGACGAGATTTAAAGCCATAACTCGCCTGAACTCCTTGATTCATATAGGTTGATTGGTCCATCGTATCGCGCATGAAACTAGAACCTGCATAAGCATGAAATTTTAATCCATCTTGTTGGGGAGAGACTACAAAATTAACTGCACCAGTTAATGCGCCTGGACCAAACATTCGGGTTTGAGCGCCTTTATAAACCTCCACTTGCTTAACTGCAATCATGGGAAATGGCAAATTTAATTGGTGATGCCCAGTTTGAACATCGTTACTTTTAATGCCATTAATAAGAACTAAACTTTGATCAAATGTACCGCCATCAATAGACAAATCAGCTTGAGTACCTCCCGGCCCTCTTTGTAAAATAGACACACCTGCCACAAACTGAAGAGCCTCCGCTAAACTTCTTACAGGCAATCTCGATAATTGTTTTTCACTCATTGTGGAAATTGATTTGTTTGAAATCCACGTTGAACGATTTTTAAATCTATTTTCATTCAAATGGAAGCCATCTATCGAAAAAGTATCCCTCTGAATCAAAACTTCCATTCTAGGTTGAGCCAAAACAAATAAGGAATACATTAAAAATGAAGCAACTAACCCTTTCTTTTTCATATTATTAAGCCGCAAAAGTACATCATTTATAGATTATAGAAAATTAAAGTAATAATCATTTTTAATTCTCAACTTTTGACTCTAATATTGCTAAAACACATGACACAAGACACCTCTAACAATACAATTAAATTAATCACTCTAATATTTCTTTTAATCATTGGGTTGATTATATTCAATTCGCTTTATTTTATGATTGGCGCTATTTTGGGCGCAATAACTTTGACTGTGGTATTAAGTAAACCCTTTAATAATCTGGTCTATAAGAAAAAATGGAAACCAGTTACAGCTAATTTAACCTTGTTGTTTGCCTCTATTATTCTGATTGTATTTCCATTTTATTTGCTAAGTATTTTTGTGTTCTCAAAAATAAAACCCATTATAGATAACCCTCAACCAATGTTGGATAACATACAAATTATTAACACTTATTTGTTAAATCAATTTGGGATTAACTTATTAAGCAAAGAAAGTTATAAATTGATTGCAGACCTTATTAAAAACACAGTTCCGCAAATTATCAATTCCGGATTTAACAGCATGACAAATTTTGTTTTCATGATTGTCATATTATGGTTTATGCTTATCAACAATAGAATTATAAACCGCTGGTTGAAACACCACCTCCCTTTTCGTTTAAATCAAAACATAAAAATAGTGAGATCCGTTAAAATGAGCATTTATAGCAATGCCATAGGCTTGTATATTTTAGCTTTTATTCAAGCTATTGTGGCCATTATTGGTTATTACATTTTTGGAATTAATGAACCTATAACATGGGGATTAATCACAGGATTAGTCAGTATTATTCCTGTTGTTGGAACTATGGCAGTATGGTTGCCTCTTAGTATTTACAGCATAGCACAAGGAACCGTAATGCCGGGAATAATGCTTG
>JBILJV010000112.1:0-4182 GCA_044377005.1 Bacteroidia bacterium | reverse complement strand
TGGACTTTACGGTTTTTTTATCATTGGCAGTAGCGACAATGTTTTCAGATTTATTTTACAGAAAAAAATAGCAGAGACCCATCCTTTAATTACCATTTTTGGAGTATTATTTGGTATAAGCCTGCTTGGTTTTTGGGGTGTAATCTATGGTCCTGTTTTGATGGTTTTATTTATCACTTTGTTCAACCAATTGCATCAGAAACAACTTAACTAAGTACTTTCTCTATCATACTTGTCGAGCAACTTAATAAATACTTCAATATCATTGGCATAAGGTGCAGTTATTGTTACAAGTTCGCCTTGCATATTTGTAAATTCAATGCTGTGCGCATGTAATGCAAATCGACCAATAATTGATTTTACTTCAGTATCTTTAGATTGGTGTACTTTTCTTTTAATCATTGACAAATATGCAGGCTTTCCTCCATATAAAGCATCACCTACCAATGGTAAATTCTGAGACATACAATGTACTCTAATTTGATGCAGTCGACCTGTTATTGGTTGACAAGCTAACAAAGTAAAATGCTTGTATTTTCTCAAGGTATTGATAATTGTAACAGATGGTTTTCCTTTACTTTTAGAAATTTGAACTCTTCTTTTACTATCAGTGTATAGTGACAATTCTACTTTTAAATCCTGAATATTTACAGGGGCAGAAACTATTGCATGGTAAGTTTTTTTAACCTGTCTATTTTCAAATAACAAAGACATAAAACGGTAAGCTTCTGCATGTTTGGCAATTAGCATCACTCCCGATGTTTCTCTGTCCAAGCGGTGACATAAAGCATATTCCTCATTCACTGACTTAACTATTTCAACTATTGATTGTGCTTTCCCTTCATCAAACCTTTCGTGTAAAGAAGGAACAAAAGGAGGTTTATTGATGGCTATAAAATCATCAGATTCAAAAACTACAAGCTGATCGAATGTTATTCTTTTTGACACGATATTTTTAAAATTATTGTTAAATGGTTTCTAATTTAAGGCGAGTCAATACCTTTTTGGTTTGAACAGGAAAATCACCTTGCATCATCCACTCATAATAAGATTGGTCAGTTTTAAAAATATGAGAAACGGTTTTTCCCTTGTGTTTTCCAAAATTGAAAATCACTTCTTTTTTATCATTATATACCAACCTTCCTGCCAAATCAACCAAATGATGTTGTCCGGTCATTTGATGAATGTATTCAACAGTTGGTTCCATTTGGGTATATTTATACAATTGCGCTTGAATTATTTCCCAAGTTGCCTCAGTGTCAGCTTTAGCACTATGTGCATCTGATAACTCCTTGTTACAATAAAACTTGTAGGCAGCACTCAAAGTACGTGGTTCCATTAAATGAAAAATACGTTGAGCATCGATAAACTTACATTTACTTATATCAAAATCGATTTGACAACGGTAGAATGATTCCAATAATAATGGAAAATCAAACTTATTACTATTAAAACCTGCAAAGTCAGAATGGAGAATAAACTGCAATATTTCATTTGCCTTTTCTTCAAAAAGGGGTTCACTTATTACATCAGCATCATATATACCATGAATATCCGAGGATTCCTTAGGAATAGAAACTCCAGGATTAAAACGTTGATATAATTCTTTACGGGTCCCATCAGGAAAAACTTTAATCATGAATAACTCTATAATTCTATCTTTGGAAGGAATAACGCCTGTGGTTTCCAAATCAAAAATAACCAATGGTTTGTGTAGTATTAATTTCATTTATTTTGGTGGTCCAACAAATCAGGACGCTTAGTTTGGGTGAGTTGTAATGATTGTTCCATTCGCCAATCGTCAATATTCTTAAAATGTCCTGAAAGAAGGACTTCTGGAACTTTGTATCCTCTGAAATCAGAAGGACGGGTATAAACTGGAGGGGCTAATAAATCATCTTGAAAACTATCCGTAAGTGCTGATTCCTCGTTTCCTAACACCCCAGGCAAAAGTCGAACAATGCTGTCAGTAATGAGTGCAGCAGGCATTTCACCACCAGTTAACACAAAATCGCCTATGGAAATTTCTTTGGTTACATAAATATCACGAATGCGTTGGTCTATCCCTTTGTAATGACCACACAAAATGATAATATTTTCATATGTTGAATAAGTATTCGCTATTTTTTGATTCCATATTTCACCATCGGGACAGGTGTAAATAATCTCTTGATAGGTTCTATGTTTTTGTAAATCATCAATAGCATTGGCAATAGGTTCACACATTAATACCATTCCTGCACCACCACCAAATTGATAATCATCAACCTGACCATAGCGGTTCAATGCATAATCTTTAAGATTGATTAAGTTAACCGTTGCTAAGCCTTTATCCTGAGCTCTTTTAACCATAGAACAAGTAAATGGCCCTTCGAATAAAGCTGGTTGTACGGTTATTATATCTATTCTCATGGTTTACAAATCTAATATTCCATCTGGAAAATTCGCTTGAATCGTTTGGGTTTCATGATTAACAGAAACGACAATCCCATCAGAAAACGGCAAAAGACAATCTTTAAAACCATGTCTAAATTCCAATAATATATTATTGGGTATTAGTTCAACATTAGTAATAACATAACTAGTATTAGTCAATAAGTCGATCAAAGTGTAACCTTCAAAATCAAGTTCATCTCTTTCTATTTCGTCACTGAAGGCAAGAATAGACAAACCGGACAAGCGAGATGCTTCAGTTTCAGTATCTATCCCTATGAGTTTGATTATATTTCCTTGTGGGTTAATGGCTTCAATTTCGAAAGGGACAAATTTTTGATTTATTTCAAGTAGTATAAAATTATCTTCAATTTCATAATCAGATTGAAATTTAAGGTGCCCTTTGTAGCCATGTGTTTTCAAAACAAAACCCACTTTTTGAGTGGGTTTTGAATGAATATTGTTTGCTTTGTTTAACATTTAAACAAAGGATAAATTAAGCTTCTGTTGTTTCAGGAGCATTAGATTCTGCTTCTGGAGCGTCGCTAATTTCAGTTTCACTTACCGGAGCTTCCTCTGCAGGCGCTTCTTCAACTACTAGATTTTTAGCAGCAATAGCAGCAGCTTTTGCTTCTTTAACTGCAGTTTCAGCTTTAAAACGTTCAGCATCAATAGCAGCGCGTTTGCCTGCTAGAGTATCTCGTTTTGATTGAACTTTACTTGCTTTTTCATTTTGCCAAGCTTCGAATTTTGCATCAGCTTGTTCTTGAGTCATTGCGCCTTTTCTTACGCCACCATGTAAGTGATGTAACATCATTGCGCCTTTGTAAGATAGAATTGCTCTAACGGTATCCGTAGGGATAGCTCCGTTATCTAACCAATTCACTGCTTTTTGAAGATCGATATTGATTGTTGCAGGGTTAGTGTTTGGATTGTAATCACCAACTCTTTCAATAAATCTACCATCTCTCGGAGCACGTGAATCTGCAGCCACAATGTAGTAGTAGGCTTGTTTTTTACGTCCATGACGTTGTAATCTTAATTTTGTTGCCATATTGCTTTTATAATTAAACGCAAGTTCTCCTTTTCTTGCGGGGTGCAAAGGTAAAACTTATTTTCAAATTTACAAAATGATTGTTTATTAATGTTTGAAAATTAAAATCCTGGTGAATAATAATGCAGCAACATTCTGACTAATAATACAACATCTATTACATTATGTTTTAAACAACAACCTAAACCTCAACACCTTCATCAAACTGAACAGATTGATAACATAAAGCTTTAAGGCAACACACCTTCAATCTAATATTTGTGACTGTTGATGATGGATGTAATTTTTATTAATTCCCAAATAACAAATTCTGGATTGAAAATAACATTCGTTTATAAATTGTTTTAACAGCAATAAATTCAGATTCAATTTTACAAATAATTTCTTTAAATTCTAATACCATTTACATGTTAGTACTTTTTTTACTTTGAATGAAGGAATTGACATTAATTTACCAAACAAAAAATTAAAAAAACTTTAGACTTATTTAAAAGATAAAAGAAAAACAATATTGCATATAGTTATATCATCTTAGTTGACAATAATCACAAAACAAGATACTACAAATCTTACAATGACACAAAAAAAATCAATTAAATATTATATTACTTTTTACTATAAACAAAAAACATATTCCGTTAAAAAAGAATTAGTTATACATTGGATAGCCATACAGAATCATTTTGTTTTAAAGT
>JBILJV010000025.1:0-28597 GCA_044377005.1 Bacteroidia bacterium | reverse complement strand
GTTTTACAATCAATAATCAAAACTATTGACAAGTTTTATGAAAAGCAAAAGCTATCAATAGAAAAACCAGCTGTAAAACAAATAGAAGCAATGCAATTTGGTGAAGAATTATTATCAAAATGTGTTGTTGAAAAAGACTATTTGGATGATTTAATTAGCAAAAACACCTCCAATTGGGATTCAGAACGATTAACAATAATGGATATTATAATGTTAAGAATGGCATTGTCTGAGTTTTTATATTTTGAAACTATTCCTCCCAAAGCCACAATTAATGAATATTTAGACATTGCCAAAGTATATAGTACGCCTAAAAGTCATGTGTTTTTAAATGGTGTATTGGATAAAATAAGAAAACTATTGGTAGAAGACGGTAAATTGATAAAATCAGGAATTGGTTTAAAAAACGAATAATTTTATTACTATTTTTGCAAACAACTCGAATATCATTATGAAAAAAAATATAGCATTTACATTAGGTACAACTTTCATTCTTACTGTTATGAGTTCATGCGGCAATAAACCTGCTAGTGAAACTAACAATGTATCAGTGGATATGATAGAAAATCCTTCAACCTCTTCCGATCCAGATAAAACTACTGAAATGTTAACCGAAATAACCTTTGACAATATCAATTACGATTTTGGCGATATTATTGAAAAACAGAAAGTAGAACATGTTTTTTCATTTAAAAACACTGGTAAAGTTGATTTATTGATTAACAATTGTGAAGCTGCCTGTGGATGTACCGTTCCAAGTTGGCCCAAACAACCAATCAAACCAGGAGAAACTGGTGAAATTAAAGTCGTATTCGACAGTGATGGCCGTTCTGGCGTAAACAATAAAATGGTGACAGTATATGCCAACATTCCTGACAACAAAATCGTTTTAAATTTCAGAGCTAACGTAAGAGCCGTTCAAAATCAACAATAATTCAAATATGTTACATTTATCTATATTAATGCAAGCTCCAGCACAAGGAGGAAGTTCAACCTCATTTTTTATAATGATGGGTTTAATGGTCGTGGTTATGTATTTTTTCATGATCCGTCCTCAACAAAAGAAAGTAAAATTACAAAAAACCTTTGTTGAAGGTTTAAAAAAGGGTGATTTAATTGTTACAACGGGTGGAATTCACGGTAAAGTGTATTCTGTTGATGATGCAACAATAGTAGTTGAAACGGAAGGAATGTCTAAATTAAAATTAGAAAAAGCTTCTATTTCGGCTGACTTAAGTGCCCCATTAAACAAACAAGCTTAATTAAACTTTGCCATGATTAAACTTGGCATTACTGGAGGTATTGGAAGTGGGAAAACCACTGTTTGCAAATATTTTGCTCAGTTAGGTATTCCCATTTACAATGCTGATGAAAGAGCTAAATTCATAGTTAATCATCAAAAAGACTTACAAAAAAAAATTATTCTTCATTTTGGTGAAGATAGTTTTATTAACGGAGAATACAATAAACCGTTTATCTCAAATATCGTTTTTAAAGATTCTCAAAAACTGAAGATTCTCAATAACATTGTTCATCCCTATGTATTTAATGATTGGGAATCTTTTTGTTTAACAAACCAAGCATCGCCATACGTAATTAAAGAAGCAGCTATAATGCTTGAAACTGAAAGTAAAAATACGGTAGATCGTATTGCATTAGTTTATGCCCCTATTGAATTACGAATTAAGCGCGTAATGGCAAGAGATGGTGTTGAACAAAACTTGGTTCTAAATCGAATTAAACAACAAATGCCTGATGAGGAGAAAATGAAACTTGTAGATTATATCATTTACAATGATGAAGAACATTCTTTAGAAAATCAAGTGAAAAATCTTCATCAACTATTAACAAAAAAATCAAACTAATTTTCAGATTTTGGCTCATGCAACAATCCTTCTGATTTCGCAATAATCATTGCAACAACAGCATCTCCTGTTACATTAATAGTTGTTCTAAACATATCTAATGGCCTGTCAATAGCAAATATTAATGCCAATCCTGCTTCAGGAATTCCAGCTTGAGCTAAAACAATAACCAACATTACCATCCCAGCACCCGGAACGGCTGCACTTCCTATAGAAGCCAATGTGGCTGTTACAATAATTCCTAATTGCGTGTATAAAGACAATTCCATACCAAAAGCTTGTGCAATAAAAACAGCTGCTACAGCTTGATACAAACTAGTTCCATCCATATTCACAGTAGCGCCTATGGGTAACACAAAACTGGCAACTTCTTCGTCAACCCCTAAATGTTCCTCTACTCTTTCCATTGTAACAGGCAAAGTAGCAGCACTAGAACTTGTAGAAAAAGCTAAAAGTTGGGCTGGTAACATACCATTCATAAAGAATTTTGGCGTTTTTTTGGTAAACACATACACCAAAAAAAAGTAAAATAACATTATAACTGCCAATCCTAAAATTACTGTTAATGCATAAATTCCTAGAGCTTTGAACAAATCAACTGAAGGCGACTCTACGACTAAAGCTGTCATTAAAGCAAATACGCCATATGGAGCAACTTTCATAATTAAATCAATGATTTTTAAAATCAACTCATTCAGACTGTCAAAGAAATCAATCAATGGTTTTGCTTTTTCATGGGGTATTAAAATCAAACCAATTCCCATCAGTATTGCAAAGAAAATAACTTGAAGCATATTACCATTGTCGGAGGCTGCTTTAATTATATTAGAAGGAACTATATCTTCTATGGCTTTTAAAGGACTTTGGCTTTTTTGACTTTCTGCCATTTCAATTTTAGATTGGGCTTCACTTTCAAAGTTTTTGAGAAGTTCTTGCTTAGTCGATTGTTCTAAAAAATCACCTGGTTGAAGTATGTTAACCATAACAAGTCCAATAGAAACTGCTATTACGGTTGTTATCAAATATATTCCAATGGTTTTGAATCCCATTTTTGATAACTTAGAAATATCCTTCAAATCTGTAACACCTTTAATGAGTGATGCTAATATCAATGGAACAGCTATTACTTTTAGAGCATTAATGAAAATATTTCCAAAAGGTTTAATCCAATTAAGAGCAATTGATTTACCAAATGGAAACTGAATTAACAAAATAGCAACCAAAACACCCATGGCCATTCCAAGTAAAATTTTCCAATGTAATGCAAGTTTTTTCATACAATCTTTTATTGTTGCAAACATATTACAATTTTTTTATACAAAGAGCGACTTTGATACAATTTTATATTAAATATACAATTCGATTTTTCTATTATAAACTTTCAACTATTTAATCATTAACTATTATATTCGCAAACAGAATGCGTATATCATTGAATTGGCTAAAAAGCCTATTATCACTTGATTTGAGTCCTATTGAGATTGAACAAATATTAACTTCAACAGGGCTTGAGGTAGAGGGTTATGAAGAAATTTCTTCCGTTAAGGGTGGTTTGAAAGGTTTGATTGTGGGAGAAGTAATGGAATGCGAAAAGCATCCAAATGCAGATAAATTAAGCTTAACCAAAGTTGCCATTGGTAATGGAACTTTATTGTCAATTGTATGTGGGGCACCTAATGTAGCCAAAGGTCAAAAAGTAATTGTTGCCATGGTTGGAACAACAATTTATCCATTAAAAGGAGAATCTTTTACCATTCAAAAAGCAAAAATTAGAGGTGAAGCAAGTGAGGGTATGTTGTGTGCCGAGGACGAAATCGGATTGGGAGAAAGTCATGATGGAATAAAAATACTCCCCAACGACATCCAAATTGGTACATCTGTTGCTGATTATTTTAAAGTTGAAAATGATGTTGTATTTGAAATTGGACTAACCGCAAATCGTGGCGATGCTGCCTCTCATTTAGGTGTAGCAAGAGAACTAGCCACTGTTTTAAATTTACCATTAAAATCATTACCTGTACTGTCTTTACAAGCAAGTGCTTCTTTCCCTATTAATATTAACGTTAAACAAATTTCTGCTGCACCGCGTTATTCTGCAATTATTGTAAAAAATGTAAAAGTTACTGAAAGCCCTGAATGGTTAAAAAATAAATTAAATACAATTGGAATTAAGTCGATTAATAACATGGTTGATTTAAGTAATTATGTTTTGCATGAATTGGGTCAACCACTACATTTTTTCGATTTGGATAAATTTGAAAATCAATCGTTAAGTATTGATTTTTCAAAAGAAGATGATAAATTCATTGCTTTAGATGGAAGTGAATACACATTAAAAGGTAATGAACTGATGATTTCTGATAAAAATCAACATTTGTGTATGGCAGGTGTTTATGGAGGTTACAATAGCGGAGTTAGTTTACAAACCCAAAATATATTGATTGAAAGTGCCTATTTTGCACCAGATACTGTAAGAAAAGCTTCGAAACAACATGGAATTTCAACAGATTCCTCTTACCGTTTTGAACGAGGAACTGACCCTGAAATGACAGTTAAAGCGCTTGAGAGAACTGCTTTTTTATTAACTGAAATATTGGGTCATTCAATTGAAATTAGTAATTATATTGATTGTTATCCTGAATCATTACACCCTTTTAATGTAAAACTACCCATTTCTAAAATTAAAAAAATTGCTGGAATTGATATTCCTCAAGAACGTATCCGACAAATTTTAAATGGATTAGGTATTACGATAAGTCAAACCGAAGATGATAATTGGCATTTATTAGTTCCTAGATTCAAAGGAGATGTAACAAGAGACATAGATGTTATTGAAGAGTTATTAAGAATCTATGGTTTAAACCAAATTCCATTGAATAAACAAATTCAAATGTCTCTTGACTACAGACCTGCAAATACACTGTTTCAAACTCAAAAACAAATTACGAGTTTGCTAGTTGGTATGGGATTCCATGAAATAATGACAAATTCATTGAGTTCTGATAAGTATTATGATGACAAGTCAAAATTAGTATACATGAGTAATCCTTTGAGTAGTGAAATGAATGTAATGCGTCAAAATTTACTTTATTCAACATTAGAATCTATCGCATATAACAAAAACAGAAAACAGAATAACACCCACTTTTTTGAGTTTGGAAAAACATATATTAATAAAGAAGAAGGTTTTGCTGAGCAAGATCAATTAATTATTGCTTGTTCTGGGAATAATCAAAGTGAAAGTTGGGAAAGCAAACAAAATCCAGCCGACTATTACTTTTTAAAATCAATTGTTTCAAGAATTTGCAATTTTTATCAAACGCCTATAAAACAAGTAAAAATAGAAAAAGTAGATTCTACAACCCTTAAGGTTTTTAACTTAAAAGATGATGTCTTTTATGCCATCATTTATTGGCATGATTTAGATAAAAATAAAGCTCAAAAAACATTTAAACTTGAAGATATTCCTGTTCTACCAAGCGTTAGAAGAGATTTGAGTTTGGTATTGGAAAAACAAGTAAATTTTATAGAAGTTGAGAAAATAATAAAGAAAGCGGGGATTAAGCACTTGATAAATACCAATGTTTTCGACGTTTATCAGGGAAAACCATTAGAATCAAACCAAAAATCCATGAGTTTGAGTTTTGAGTTTTTTAACAAAGAAAAAACGCTTACTGATGAGGAAATAGATCCACAAATGGAATTATTAATGGTTCAATTTGAAAATCAATTAAAAGCAATTATTAGAAAATAAATTAGTTTATGGAAGAGATAATTCAACGTTTGGAAACAATAAAATTAAAGATTGAATCAATTCATTCTAACAACATTGAATTGTCTGCTATTATTAAACAAAAAAACAAAGAAATTGATCGCTTAAAAAAACTAATTGAAATTCAAAATAACACTATCAAAGAACAAGAATACAAACTAAAAGTTAAAAGTATTGCGGAGCATGTACTTTCAAATGATGATGAATCTAGTCAATCGTTAAAAAAACGTGAATTGAAATTCAAAATTAATGAAATGCTTAAAGAACTAGATAACCTATCTCATTTAATACATCAATCCTAATGAAACACTTTTCAACGCAATCTAAAATATGGATTTACTTTTCTAGCGTTTCTATTAAAGGAGAAAAAAAGGATTTTGTTTATTCTAAACTAGAACATTTTTGTAAAAATTGGACTGCACACAATCAGCAACTTAAATCTTCATTTGATATTATCGATGAACATTTTATTTTACTGTGTGTAGATGAATCTTTAAATACTGCTTCAGGTTGTAGTATTGATAAAAGTGTACACGTTTTAAAAGAAATATCAAACTATTTACAAATTAATCTCTTCGATAGAATGTTACTTCCATATTATAATGGAAATGGTATTGAATATTGTCAATTTCAGGACATTTCTAACCTATATAATAATAAAACAATTACTGATGAAACTTATTTTTATAATTTAACAATCAATTTATTGTCTGATTTACAAACTAAGTTTAAGTTGCCTTTAAAACAACATTGGTTAATTAAACATATTCATTAATAATGCAATCAAACTACAGAAACTACAACACTTGGTTCAGACTAACCCATTGGTTACTAGCATTAGGAATTGTCGTTATTTTATTAACTATTTTTTTGCGATTGAATTGGATGAACAAAGATGTAATGTCAAGCATCATACAAACAGAACTAGATAAAATAGATATTGTAATTGAAAAAGACGCAAGCTTAAAAATAGCTAAAAAAATAAGAAACGAAATGTGGAAATGGCATGTTTTTACAGGCTATTTTTTGGTATTTGTATTTTTACTTCGTTTGACAATGGCTAGTATAGGTAAAATGATATTTTTAAATCCATTTCAAGAGGGAATTACACTAAAACAAAAATTTCAAGCTTGGGTTTATCTAAGCTTTTATTTCCTAATGTTTATTTCTCTCTTAACTGGATTGCTCATTGAATTTGGTCCCGCCGATATACATGAAACAATGGAAACCATTCACAAACTGTCTTTGTATTATTTGATAATTTTTGTTGTTTTACATTTTGGAGGATTATGGATAGCTGAAAAATTAGAAAAACAATCTTTGGTATCAAAAATAATTGCCTCAAAAGAATAAGATGAAAAGAATAATTATATTATCTTGCCTATTAAATTTCTTTGTATCAGCTTGCAATTCAGGTAAAACACAAGAAGAGATAAAAAAGAAAGACTCTGTTGAAAATGTAGAAGTTAAGTCTGTAGAAACAATTATACAGAACGAAGATTCGCTTATAGAGGCAAAGAAAAAGGAATTGGGTATAGAATAATTATAATGTAAAAGAATCTTCGTAAGCAGGAAGAACAACATTATCTAAGGCTATTTTATCTTTAAATTTTTGCATACTGTTCATATCTCCGTGTACTAAAAATATCTTTTTCAAGGATTTATATTCACAATCATTCAAAAATTTCATCAAACCATCTTGGTCAGGATGTGCACTGAATACGTCAGTTCTTGCGATTTTGGCATATACTTGTTTGGGTTTATTATTAATAAAAACCATTGGTTTTCCCATTAATAATTCGTGACCAAAAGTGCCTTCTGCACAAAATCCTGCTATTAATATCGTGCTGTATGCATCACTAATGTGATTTCTGATGTGTTCTTGAATTCTACCACCTTCTACCATTCCAGCTGCGGAAACAATAACTGCTGGTTCGGGTGTCAAACTAATCAGTTCACTGTCTTTAGAATTTTCTATCACATATAAATTAGGGAAATTGAATAAATCGCCGTGCTCTTTGGTAAATAATTGAGCTTCTTCATTCAGGTATTTCTTGTATTTGTCGTATAATCTAGTCGTTTTGATAGCCAATGGACTATCTGTATAAATCTTAATAGTTTCTGGGAGCAAACCTTTAATAGACAATTGTTTCAAAGTAAAAATAATGGATTGCGTTCTTCCAACACTAAATGCAGGAATTACCAATTTACCACCATATTTTACACAAGTTGAATTGATGTATTCTAAAAGTAATGCTTCGGCGTCATTGTGAGGTGTGTGTAATCTACCCCCGTAGGTACTTTCGGTAACTAAATAATTTAGTCCAGGCATTGGAGAAGGATCTTTTACTAATTTAGAATTGTAATTTCCCAAATCACCCGTAAAACCAATTACTTTAGTTTCGCCATTTTCATGAACAGTTAACTTTACAGAAGCCGCCCCTAAAATATGCCCAGCCTCAAATAATTCAATAGTTAATTCACCATTTACAATGAAAGGTTTATTAAAAGCCAGAGCAACCATTGCTTCACTCGTTTGATTGATATGAACTTTTTGGTATAATGCTTTAGTGTCGCTTTTTGTATTTACTTTTTTAAACTTATTCTTTTTACCTTTGTGTTTTCTTGTTTCGATTAGCTGAACATTCAAAGAATCGAGCAATAAATTGGTAGTAAGTTCAACTGTTGGTTCTGAACAAATTATTTGACCATTATAACCTTGACTAATTAAGTTTGGAATATTTCCTGAATGGTCAATATGAGAGTGGGTTAAAATCAGTAAATCAATTTCATTGGGTAAAAATGGGAAATTCCTATTATTTTTTTCAAAATCATTTCTATTCTCATAATCCAAACCACAGTCTATCAAAACTTTATAACCACTATTGAGGGTTAATAAGTGCATACTTCCGGTTACTTGCTGTGCAGCACCATAAAATGTAATATTCATTGTTATATTTTTTAATAAATGGTTGTTAACAATTCAAAAGAAAAAATGTAAAATATAAAACCTAAACATTCGTTGAATTGTTAACAATCTTTACATGCAAACAAAAGTATTAATAAGAAGTTTAAATTTTGATAAACATTATCAACATTGGTTAGTAAATCAAAAAGATGAAATCCTAAATAATTTCAATCAATTAATATCAGATGAACTACTTGGAGAAGAAAATGAAGGCTTTACAATTGCTAAAACATCATCACAAACAAGCTTGAACTGGAATGACAATTCATTACCAAAAGATACTTTTAGTTTTTTAATGGATTATTTTTATTTTATTTTAATAAAGCACAACTATTATAAGTACATGAGTGATGAAAGAGTTGAAGCTTCAAAATCAGAATCTTTACTTACCATATATAGACATTACTTAAAACCCAATGTTCCTTATGAAGATACAATAAAAAACAATGCTTTTTTATTATTTGGGAATATTACAATTGAGCATCGATTCAACAACAACACTAATATGTTAGGAATTACATGCAATTATTACAGTCAGAAGCAATATGACAGTTTTGAAAAGTTGATGGAAATACTTTTAAAACAAAAAGTATAATTATGATGTGGAATATTTATTTCACAATTTTCTAACTAATTTATCTTGAATCTCTTTATATTTGTAATAACTACACCATAAAATAATTATTTTTGGAGTAACAAATATGAAAAGACGTTCATTTTTAAATCAAATTGTAAACGAAAAAAAACCGATTGTAGCTACACCGATTGAGCAATTTCAAAATCAAAAAATTCCTGATCATTTAGAGTTGGGCACAGCATCTGTTGCACCTTACACAGGTTCTTGGGATGAAAAAAAACTCAAACATTTGTTGAGAAGATCTTTATTTGGCTATTCGAAAGCTGATTTAGATTTTTTTAAAACCAAATCAATGAGCGATACGGTGGATTATATCTTGGATATTCCAACGACACAGCCACTTCCTCCTGTTAATGCATATAACAATGCTAGAGAAACTGACCCTAATATTCCGGCGGGCTCTACATGGGTAAACGGGCCAGATAATGTTAATTTTATAAGACAAAGAAGAGATTCCATTTATGCTTGGCACATGAAGTTAATTATTAATCCCGATAGGCATATTAGAGAAAAAATGACCCTTTTCTTACACAATCATTTTGCTACAGAAACCGAAGAGATTCCCTCTCCTATTATTGCTTACAATCATCATAAATTATTGAGAGAAAATGCTTTAGGTAATTTTAAAGACCTCATTAAAAAGATTACAATAGATACTTCAATGTTGTTTTATTTAAATGGTTATGTAAATACTAAAACAGCTCCCGATGAAAACTATGCAAGAGAATTAATGGAACTATTTACTTTAGGTAAATCTGCCGATACACAATATACCGAAAACGATGTAAAAGCAGCCGCAAAAGTTCTTACAGGATGGAGTATTGACTATACATCATTAGGTTCTTTTTTCAATTCACAAAAACATGATACTAGCTCCAAAACATTTTCTTCATTTTATAACAACAAAGTAATAAGCGGACAAACTGGTGTTAACGGAGCCAATGAAACAGATGAACTTATAGATATGATTTTTACCAAAGAAGACATTATTGCTAGGTTTATAGTTAGAAAATTATACCGTTACTTTGTTTATTATGTCATCGATTCAAGTATAGAAACCAATGTCATTATTCCATTGGCTAACCTATTCAAGCAAAATTGGGAGTTAAAACCTGTGGTTTCTGCATTATTAAAAAGTGAGCATTTTTACGATGATAGAAACATCGGTTGCATGATTAAAAACCCTGTAGATGTAATGTCTTCGTTTTGCAAATACTTTAATGCATCGATTCCAAGTTCAACAATAGAACAAGAATACAATTCATATTACACATTGTGGGGAGCGATTGCTTTAACAGGCATGAATGTTGGAAATCCTCCCAATGTATCAGGATGGCCTGCCTATTATCAAACACCACAATTTCATCAACTTTGGCTCAACTCAGATACTCTACCTAAACGTATTTTATATACAGTAGCATCTATAGCCAATGGTATTGATATTAGAGGAGGTGGTAAAATAACTGCCGATGTTATAGAATTTGCCAAACAATTCCCTAATCCCGAAAATCCAGATGCCTTAATTCAAGATACCATTAATTTACTGTATGCCATGGACCTTTCTGCTGAAAGTAAAAAGAAACTAAAGGAAAGTACTTTATTGTTTGGGTTAACAGAAAATTTTTACTGGACTAATGCTTGGAATGACCACATTACAAATCCAAGCGATAATGATAAAAAAAATATAGTTGTCTACGGATTAACTATGATGTTAAAATATTTACTTGACCTAGCTGAAAATCAATTGGCTTAAAATAAAAGAAACATGAAAAGAAAAGAATTTTTAAAAAAAGCAGCTCTTGCAGGTGTAATGCCTTTTGTAATTGATGGTCTTAGTTTTAAAACACATGCTGCTACTCCGATGTTGAAAGCTATTTCAAAAGCTTCTGCACAAAATGGTAGAGTATTTGTATTGATACAACTTAATGGTGGTAATGATGGTTTAAATACCATTATTCCAACCGACCAATATTCTAATTTAAGTTCACTCAGAAGTAATGTATTGATTCCTGAATCCAAAGTATTAAAACTGAATGGTATAAATGGCTCTGGTTTACATCCTTCACTTGCGGGACTTCAAACATTATTTAATGATGGTAAATTAAATATAGTTCAATCTGTTGGGTATCCCAATCCTAATTTTTCACATTTTAGGTCAACTGATATTTGGCATACAGCAAGTGATAGCAATCAATTCCTTACATCAGGTTGGGCAGGTCGTTATAACCAATATATACACCCTGACTTTCCAGAAAATTACCCTAACACTGAAAGTCCTGACCCACTGGCAATTTCTATAGGATACACAGTCTCTACCATGTTAATGGGGCAAACTACTAATACAGGGATGGCTATTTCTGACCCTAAAACTTTTTATGAATTAGTATCGGGAACAGTAGATCCTGCACCAAATACACCTATGGGACATGAATTAACTTATGTTAGGCTTATTTTACAACAGACCCAAAGTTACAACACCACTGTTAAAAATGCTGCTTTAAATGTTACAAATAAAGCAACTTATCCTAATAATAGTTTAGCGAATCAGTTGAAAATAGTTGCAAACTTAATAGCAGGTGGATTGACTACCCCCATTTACACAGTGAGTTTGGGAGGGTTTGACACGCATGCCAATCAAGTTGCAACAACAGGTGGCAATGAAACTGGAGCACATGCCAATTTATTAAAAATTCTTTCCGATTCTATTTCAGCGTTTCAAAAAGATTGTGAATTATTGGGTATTGCCGACCGAGTTGCAGGTATGACATACAGTGAATTTGGAAGACGTATAAAAAGTAATGACAGCAAAGGTACAGACCATGGAGCGGCCGCACCTTTGATAGTTTTTGGAACTCAAGTTAACCCTACAATTTTGGGGAACAATCCTCTAATACCAAGCAATGTAACGGTTAATGATAATATTCCAATGCAGTATGACTTTAGACAAGTTTATTCAAGTATTTTACAAGATTGGTTTCAAGCCAATGCTTCAGTTGTTCAGCAAGATGTTCTTTTAAAATCTTTTAATACAATTGCTATATTTAAGCAACAAGTAAATATTAAAGATAAACACAAAATTAGTAAACTTCAATTGTTACAGAACTATCCTAACCCATTTAAATCAAAAACAACAATTGATTTTTATTCCCCAGGAGGTCAAGTTGAGTTAAAACTATACAACCATCAAGGTCAATTGCAATTAACTCTAGTTGATGAATATAAAGAAGAAGGTTTACATCATTTTAATTTAGATGGTGAAGGTTTGGCAAATGGAAATTATTATTATCAATTGGTTACACCTATCGGTCAGTTGAGCAAGACAATGATTAAATTATAGTCGATACTGAAAATGTGTCTTTATTAGAGACAGTTAAATTAAATAATTTAGGTCAAAATGACTTAATAATTGACATTTTTTCAGTGTTTTATTGTGTGGGTTAATATTTGAGAATTATTAATTAAAAAAGTATGAACATTAATAAATTCACAATAAAAGCCCAAGAGTGCATTCAATCAGCACAACAATTGGCATTTGAAAACAACCATCCTACCATTGAAAATGCTCACATATTAAAGGGCATTTTAGATAATGACGATGAAATTTGTTCCTATCTTTTCAGTAAAGTTGGAGCAAATTTAAACCGTGTTAAAACAGCAAACGATGCCATTTTAAATGGATACCCTAAAGTCAATGGGACTAACAATCAAACACTTTCTAATACTACTTCAAATACATTAATGTATGCAGAAAAAATGATGAAAGAAATGGGAGATGAATATGTATCTATTGAACATCTCATATTATCGTTAATAAACAATAATGACAATGTTGGAAATCTAATGAAAGATGCAGGCATCAAATTGAGTGATGCAAAAAAAGCAATATTAGAACTTAAAGGAGATAGTAAAGTTAGTTCTCAAAGTGGTGGAGAACAATACAATGCATTAAAAAAATATGGATTAAATCTTAACCAAATGGCTTCTCAAGGCAAGCTTGATCCTGTCATTGGAAGAGATGAAGAAATCAGAAGAGTACTTCAAATATTAAGTCGTAGAACAAAAAATAATCCTGTATTAATAGGTGAACCTGGAGTAGGAAAAACAGCCATTGCTGAAGGTTTGGCAAGAAGAATAGTACAAGGCGATGTTCCTGAAAATTTAAAAACCAAAACTATTTTTAGTTTGGATATGGGCGCATTAATTGCAGGTGCAAAATACAAAGGGGAATTTGAAGAGCGATTAAAAGCAGTTGTAAATGAAGTGATTAAAAGCAATGGTGAAATTATCTTATTTATAGATGAAATACACACATTAGTTGGAGCAGGAAAAAGTGAAGGTGCAATGGATGCTGCCAATATTTTAAAACCTGCTTTGGCAAGAGGAGAACTTAAATCGATAGGCGCAACAACCCTTGCTGAATACCAAAAATACATTGAAAATGACAAAGCATTAGAAAGACGTTTTCAAAAAGTAATGGTTGAAGAACCTGATATTCAAGACGCCATTTCAATATTACGTGGATTAAAAGAAAGATATGAAGTGCATCACAAAGTAAGAATAAAGGACGAAGCAATTATCAATGCTGTTGAATTGTCGGCTCGATATATTAGTGACCGTTTTTTACCTGATAAGGCTATTGACTTATTAGATGAAGCGGCCTCAAAACTAAGAATTGAAATTGATTCATTGCCTGAGGAATTGGACGAAATGAACAGAAAAATAATGCAATTTGAGATTGAGAGAGAAGCCATTAAAAAAGAAAATGATATTGACAAGTTAGAAAAACTCAATATAGAATTAGCCAACTTGAATGAAAATCGTTCGACTTTAAATGCCAGATGGAAAAGAGAAAAAGAGGTTGTTGAATCGATTCAAACAACAAAGGGACAGATTGAACAATTTAAATACGAAGCTGACCAAGCAGAAAGAAATGGCGATTTTGGAAAAGTAGCAGAGCTAAGATATGGGAAAATTAAGGAAGCAGAGAACCAAGTATTTGAACTACAAACAAAGCTAGCTGAAATACAAAGTGACAAACCTATGGTAAAAGAAGAGGTAGACGCTGAGGATATTGCAGAAGTGGTAAGTAAATGGACTGGAATACCAGTGAACAGAATGTTGCAAAGTGAACGAGAAAAACTGATTCATTTAGAAGGCGAATTACACCAGAGGGTTATTGGACAAGACGAAGCTATATCTGCAATTTCAGACGCGGTTAGAAGAAGTAGAGCTGGTTTACAAGACCCTAAAAGGCCTATTGGATCGTTTATATTTTTAGGAACAACAGGGGTAGGTAAAACAGAATTAGCCAAAGCATTGGCATCCTTTTTATTCAATGATGACAATGCAATGGTTAGAATAGATATGAGTGAATATCAAGAAAAACACACAGTAAGTCGATTAATTGGAGCACCTCCAGGATATGTGGGTTATGATGAAGGCGGTCAATTGACAGAGGCTGTTAGAAGAAGACCATACTCTGTAGTTTTGTTAGATGAAATTGAGAAAGCACATCCAGATGTGTTTAATATTTTGCTTCAAGTATTAGATGATGGAAGATTAACTGATAACAAAGGACGTACAGCCAATTTCAGAAATACGATAGTGATAATGACAAGTAATATAGGTTCTAATATTATTCAGGAAAATTTTGAATTAATTAACGATGACAACAAACTTGATGTTATGGCTAAAACCAAAAGTGAAGTTTATCAGGCTTTAAAAAACACTATTAGACCAGAGTTTTTAAATCGAATAGATGAAATCATTATGTTTGAACCATTAAGTAGAGAACATATCCATGAAATTGTAAAAATTCAAATGAATTTAATTACTAAACAACTTAAAGAGAGTGGATTCGATATAGAAATTACCGAAGAGGCTATTGATTGGTTGGCTCAATTAGGTTATGACCCACAGTTTGGAGCACGACCTATGAAAAGAGTACTTCAAAAAAGAGTATTAAATGAATTGTCTAAGAAAATTTTAATGAATGAAATCAAGAAAGAAGACGTAATAGTTGTAGATGCAATTGAGAATCAAATTATTTTCAGAAATAAACTTTAAACTAAGGCTCTAAACTGATGTTTTCATCCCCATTTTCATAGTTCATGTAAGTGATAATAAACTGAAGCATTTCATCGGTGGTTCTCATACTAGCACCACCATTTTCAAGCCTTTCAGCAATCGTTTGTGGTGGTTTATTTGGATTATTGGGATTGGCTGTAGTATTATCAAAAGAGGCATTAACAACAATTTTACTACCTTTAGGAATTTTAATCGGTTTTTTAAATGTATAAAAATATTGCCATTGGAAGCGCCATTTAGGAATTTCAATTAAAGGAATTGTATCACCATTAGGTTTAACAGCAAAAGCTTTAAAAGACTTACCGATTAGGTGCATGTGTGGATTAATCGTAAGTACAGAAATGGAATTAAAAATAGTAATTTCACTTGTATGATTGCTTATTTTATTGGGTGGTACAACCAAAGGTGGAACTATAGGAGACACACCATTTGTTCCCAACATAAGCTCATAAGTATTTCTTTCAATAGGTTTATCGGTAAAATACAAATATAATTTCGAACTATCAATTAGTCGTTTAGAGGAAGGCCCAAAGTGTATATCATTGCCTACGAAAGCCCCATTTTTTTTTAGAATAAACCCTCCTATTCCATCTGGATATTTAACACCAAAAGAACCAGGCAGATAGTTTACCGCAGAATGAATTCTCTCAGGAGTTGTTAGGTCATTGTTCAACAATTTAAGTTGAGCAAATTCATTTTCAAAATTCGTAGATTCTATAGAAGCAACTCTTTTTCCATCAAATGGGTTGGTTAAATCATTATAACCCAAATAATGACCATTGAAATGATGGACATACTTTTTTTGTCCAGGAACAAACTCTACAGCTTTAACAATTCTTTCATTATCAATATGATAAGGAATTTTAACCATTAAAAACTGGTCTAACTGATTTGGAAATATAGTAATTGGAGGTAATGAAATAACCATATCAGGTTTACCTAAAACCGATTGATAAGCAGGAAAATCAGGTGTTTTTAAAGTTGAAGTATCACCCGCTTTAGCTCCCGATTTATACCAATCTTGAATCAGTTGAATGTCATTTTCAGACAGTACCCGTTCATTGATAAAATGAGAATAATTTGGATTGGCAGGCCATGGTGGCATATATCTTGTTTGAGTCACAAAAGCTACCATTTTCGCTCTTTTTTTTACATCGTGATAAGTTAATAAAGAAAAAGGTGCACCACCATTAGGATTATGACAAGGCGTACAATTTTTATGAATAATTGGTGCTATATCCTTAGAAAACTGAATGTCATTACAGGAAAAAAAGACACTACATAGGCTCAATAAAACACCCGACTGCTTTAGTATTGACATCCTTAATTGGTTCATTTTTTATCAGCGAATTTAAGGCATTTGATAAATAATCAATATGTATTTTTGATTGAATGACTCCTAATTCAGTAAATCGGTCGTCTAACAAACCTCTGTAAACGTTTTTTTTATTCTGAGCAACTACAACTTGAGGGGTAACATCAGGTTTAAAGGTATTGTAAATTTCTAATTGTTTATCAATAATTATTTGCGATAAACCAATTTTGTCAGTATTTAGGAATGACAAGTGACTTTCAATGTTTTTATCATCATAAAAAATATAATAAAATTTCACAAGTGGATATTTTTTTTGGTAAAAAGAGAATCTACCAACTAATTTGTTACAAAGAGGACATTCAGTATTGAGAAAAAAGAAAACTGATGTTGAATCAGACCATTTAAATGGCTCACCAGAAGCTAATTGGGTTTCAGGTTTATAGCATGACAATAGAGAAAAAACCAATAAAAGATAAAAAAAAGATTTAGGCATTAAACTATTTCACATTAACTTCGTCAAAAATAAAGATTGAGAAATAAAGAAACAATTTCGGACAATGATTTATTCAAAGAATTTGTGGATAGTGGCAAAGCAAATCATCTATTCAATGAAATCATTAATCGATTTAAGTTTAAAATATATCAACAAGCAAGAAGGATTGTATTTATCCATCAGGATGCGGATGAAGTTTGTCAATTGGTTTTTATTAAGTTGTGGAAACATGCCGATAGTTTTAAATTCCAAAGTCAGTTAAGTAGTTTTATTTACAGAATAACCTACAATGAATCAATTAGTTTATTAAAACGGAATCATAAAAACTATAATATTGATGACTATTTAGACAAAGATGGGCATTATCATTCTATGGTTACAAAAGGAGATACAATCTCTGCAGATGAAATCTTTAAAAATTTGATTTCAGCAACTTTAACATTGCCAGAAAAACAGAGATTAGTATTTAACTACCGCTATTTTGATGAATTAAGTTACAAAGAAATTAGTGACATAACTGGAACAAGTGAAAGTGCTTTAAAAGCAAGTTATCATTTTGCAGTAGAAAAAATAAAGAAAATAATCAATCCTGATTAAACTTTTTTAAAACAAATGAGTCAAAAATCAAACATCATGATAGAAAACAAACCAATATTACAAAATGAATTTAATACCCCAACAGATTATTTCAATCAGTTGAATGATGTAATATTAAATCGCCTAGAAAATGAAAAAAAAAGCAAAGGCAAACTACGATTATTACAATGGTCGGTTGCCGCCTCTGTTATTTTAATGATTGGAGTTGCATTTTATAGCTTTAACACACAAAATACAGCGTCATCAGTAAGCATAAATAATATAGAAATTAGTGAAATAGAATCCTATTTAGAAACGAATGAAATAAGCGATGAAGACTTAATCGAATTACTTAACATATCAGAACTTTCTATAAACGAAGAAATACAATACAACGATATTTTATATGATGTTGACGACGATTTACTTTATCAATACGAATAATTAACAGACAAAATGAACATACAATATCACTTAAAAACAATGGCATTATTGAGCTTTATTATGTTAAACTCTATGAATTTAATGTCTCAAAAAGGTCAAGGTGCGAAACACGGTAATAAGGAAGCTAAACATGAAAAAATGAAAGTGCTTTTCAAGCAGTATCTCAATGATAAGTTAGCATTAACAGAAACCGAGAAAAAAGGATTTTGGCCAATTTTTGATGAATACAAAAAGAAAGAAAAAGAACTAAAAGATTCTTTTAGAAAAAAATATAAACCCAATAGTATTCCATTTATGGACGACAAGCAAGCAGAGGCTTATCTCAATGATTTTTTTCAATTAAATGAGAACATTAATCAACTTTTCAAAGAAACGAGCGTCAAGCTTAAGAAAGTAATTCCTGTTAAAAAAGTGGCAATGATTCCACACACTGAAAGGGAATTCAAAAAGGAATTACTAAAAAAAATGCGAGAAAAAGGTCAAGCGCCACCTCCACCTGACGAAGATTAATAGCTGTATATTTGTAAAATAGAACATTAAACCAATTTAATGAGAACTTTCGAAACAAGTCTTTACAGATTTCTTAGTATAAAATTTTTGATATTATTGTCATTATTTTTTTTCTCGTGTAAAAAGAAAAATACTTTAGAACCAGCGTCTCCTGTAAGTTATAGAATGACAAAGACTGTTAATTATAATAATATTAACGTTGATGTGATAATAGACAAACCTGCATTAAATGATGTGGATGTTTTATTAGTTTTTCATGGCACTGTATTGTATGACAGCAACTTAATGACTGCTGCGAATATAACACTTGACAAATTCAAGGGTATTTTAAATAGACAAGATATGATGATAGTAAGTGTGGTGTATCAACAAGAAAATGTTTTGTTAGGCGACAATATTGTTCAAGGCGAAGCAGCTTTACTATGGTTAAAAAACAAAGCTAGCCAAGAATTAGGTATAACTGTTAAAAAAATTTTCTTAGGCGGTCACTCGCAAGGAGGTTATATGGTAACTAGACTTAATACAATGCATCAAACAAATGGCGTAATTGCTAATGCGCCTGGACCATTGAACCTTGTATATAGATGTCAATTAGAGGAAAATGGACAAATCCAATCAGGTGCTGTATGTACCAAACTTAAAAACACTTATGGCTCAACAACAAGCAACCCTATTGAGTATTTTCAAAGGTCCTTACTTAATTTTACCAATGGTTTTAAGTCTGACATTTTATTTGTACAAGGACTAAATGACACCCCTATACAAATGTACTCTTGGCCTATTTTCAAACAAAATGTTTTAAATTGTACAAATTGTCAAAACAGACAGTTTGTTGAAATTGCTGGAGGAGAACATGCCTCACTGTTTGAAAGTCAAACGGCAAAGAATGAATTCAATATGTTTATTAATAATCACTAAATATCAAAACCATATCAAATTGGCATTCAGTAAATGAATGAATCAGAAACTCTAGCTGTAGCAACTAATTATGATTTTGAATCATTAGGACTAAAGGATTAAAGCAAAAAAAAACCGAGATTTACTCGGAATTTTTTAATGGTAAGAAATTATACAATATTAAAACGTCATTTCGAAAGTAACAACGGCGATGCGAGGTAAACCAACTCTTATCCCTTGAGGTCTTCGGCTTGTAATGTATCTTTCATTCGTTAAATTTTTTACTGAACCAGTCAACTGAGCGTTTATTTTCTTGATTTTATAATACACATTTGCATCAAAAACTTTAAAAGCATCAATCATACCTTGTCTACCATCATTGCTTGGTTCAATAGCATTAAGTTCATCCCCAAATTGTTCTCCTGTGAAAGAGGCATTAGCTACAAATCCTAAACCTACTGGTAATTCATAATTCAAGGAAGCTGTATGGAAATATTTAGGAGCATAAGGCGTATAATTGTTTTTAATGTTTATTTGTTCAGAACCAGAATTGATAAATCTATCTTTGTTATAATAGGCCTTTACAAAAGAAAGATTGTTTTGGAAAAATAGTTTTGACTTTGCTTTTGACCTTAACATATTAAAAACATTCAACTTGTATGAAGCTTCAATTCCTTGGTGAATTGTTTGTCCTCCATTAACTAGTCCAGAACCGGTTCCTCCAGAAGATTCTGAAACAGGAATTATTTGGTTTTCAAATTGCATGTAAAAACCAGTTAATTCATAAGTCATAAACTGTCTAAAAGTACCTCTTGTTCCTACTTCATAATTCCAGCTTTCTTCAGCATCCAACTGATAAACAATTCCTTGAGCAGTAATTGCATCTTTTAAACGCGGAGGAGCAAATCCTTTGTGAACACCTGCAAAAATGGTATTATTAGGTTTTATATTGAAATTTAAACCAGCGCCAGGAATGATAGTCATTATTGAATTTCCTGCTATTAAGTTAGTATCTACAATTCTATTGACGTTATTAACTCTAAAAGTATTTCTAAGAATATTTCTGTTGTAATCGTAATTTTCGAATCTAACACCTGCGGTAAAAATAATTTTGGATGTTAATGCCAATTGGTTGTGTACAAATGCACTGATAGCATTACCTGTTCTGATTTCATCTTCGACCAAATCACCAGACTTAGCGTCATATTTTTTACCATTTTTTCTTTGTTCAAATGCTTTTTCTGACAAATACCTAATACCAACTTTTACTTCAGAAGCTCTTTTTAAAAATAAATATTCATGGTTCAACTTTGATTCCATTCCAAAAACTTGAAACTGTCTGTCTCTGTGTGCATTTTGATTTCTCATATAAACAGCACCATTTTCAACACTAGTATCTCCCCAAATAACGCCTGTTTGATTGCTTGTTGATTTAGTAGAACCAAAGTCTTGACGTTGCCAGTTTCTAGCGGTAGTATACGCGTAAACATTAGATTGTAAATTCGTTTTTTTATTGAATTTATACAAGTGAGTAATACTAGAAGAATACCTTCTTATTTTCAATAAATCCGCAGGAGCCATTTGCGTAAAATCTTGATTGCCTTTATCATACATCGTTTGTGTTAGTCCGATATAGGTAGAATTTGAAACCTCATCATAGATTCCAAGTTTGTAAATTAATTCTGACTTCTTATTGATTTTTAAAAATAATTTTGTGTTAAAATCTGTAATTCCAAAACTAACATAACCTAATTGATTGGCACTTTTACGCATAATTGAAGTATTTATGCCCACATTATTATTAATTTTAGCACTATTATGTATGAGCAAATTGGCTAGGGCGCCACTACCTGCTGATAGTTTTACTTTTAACTCATTTTTATCAGGCATGCCAGACGTTAAATAATTTACAACACCACCAATAGTTTGAGGTCCATAAATAATTTGACCACTTCCCTTCATTACTTCCAAACCAGACATTCTCTCAATTACAGGAGAGTAATACAATTCAGGTTCGCCATAAGGATTAAGAGAAACAGGAATTCCATCTTCAAGTACCAAAACACCCCTACTTCTATCTGGATCTAAACCTCTTATTCCTATATTTATTCTCATACCTACACCCTCTTCATCAACGACATGCACTCCTGAAAATTTTCTGAACATTTCATTAGCAGAAAGTGGGGCAATTAGTTTAAGATCATTTTTAGATAGAGAAGCCGTAGAACCCGGAATGTTGCCTATAATACTATTGGGTTTACTCTTTTTGAAAATAATAGACCCAAGTTCATAGGTTGAGTCGTTTCCATTATTTAATAGTTGCGAATAAAGTGATTGACTAATGACCAAAAGAGTGAGTAGAGAAAAAATCCGTTGCATTATTTAGATTGATTATAAATTATGGTGCAACATTAAAACTTTTTTTCGAAGTTTTCAAACTTTATTTAGATTTAGTCTAAATAAATGACAAGTATCAGTTTTATTTAAAAAAATTAAACTGAGTGCTTGATTTTAAGATAATTATAAAACTCTTCTTGAGAGCGAATTGATGGGACTTTAGTCGGTTTATAGTCATTAACTTGATAAGTGTCTATAATTCTAGCCTTAGTATTATCACTTTGTTGAATATCAAATAGCGTTCTAATATCATTTTTTATATTAGTATCTAAAACTGGGAAAATAACTTCTACTCTATTTTCGATATTTCGGGTCATCAAATCCGCTGAGCCCATAAATATTTTTTCTTTACCACCATTGCCAAAAATATAAATACGAGCATGTTCCAAAAATTTATCTACAATACTTATTACTGAGATAGGATTTTTAACTGATGAAAAATCAGGATTAAGACAATTGATACCTCTAATAATTAAATCTACTTTAACACCGGCTCGTGAGGCTTCATATAATTTATCAATCATTTGCTCATCAACTAAACTATTCATTTTGAACTTAATATAGGCTGGATTACCAGATTTTTTATGAGCAATCTCATTGTCTATCATTTCAATAAATTTACTACGCATATTTATTGGAGAGACAATAAGTTGATTAAACTTGTATTTTTCCGGTTTAAAATCTTGAATAAATACAAATACTTTATTTATCTCAGCAGTCAATTTTTTATTGGATGTTAGGATGGAGTGGTCACAATAAATTTTGGCTGTATCACCATTGTAATTTCCTGTCCCCATGTGAGCATAAAAATTACTTACTTTATTTTCTTTCCTTTCTATGACACACAGCTTGGTATGAACCTTGTAACCAGGAATTCCATAGATAACAGTTGCCCCTTCTTCCTTCAATTTATTACTCCAAAAGATATTATGTTCCTCATCAAAACGGGCTTTAATCTCCATTAAAACAATTACTTTTTTGCCATTTTTTACTGCATTGATAAGCGCATTAACCACATTTGAATTTTCTGCAACTCGGTATAATGTTATTTTAATTGTTGTTACATAAGGGTCAATTGCAGCTTCTCTCAATAACCTAATAACATAAGTAAATGGTTGATAAGGATGACTTAATAATATGTCCTTGGTTTTTATAACATCAAAAATTGAACGGGAATTGTCTAAGTCTTTAATATAGAGAGGTTCAATAGGTTTATATTTTAAGTTTAATTTTTTAATACTTGGAAAACTGATAAAATCCCTAAAGTTGTGATAGCGCTGTCCTGGAATTAATTCTTCAGATTTTACTTTTAATTTTTGATTAATAAACTTGAGTAAATCATTGGGCATTTGATTGTCATAAATTAATCTCACAGGCTCTCCTTTTTTGCGAAGTTTGAGAGAATTTTTCATATAATCTACTATATCAACCGACAAATCACTTTCAATATCAATTTCTGCATCTCTGGTTAATTTAATTGTATATGCTTCAAATTGATCATATTCAAAACTCGAAAAAATTACATCTAAATTTGCTCTGATAACATCGTCAATAAACATCACATAAGTGGTTCCGCCATCTTCTTTGAGCAAATAAAAACGTTTTTTCAACTTAGTAGGTAATGGAATTAATGCAAATTTTTTAGCTTTTGTTAATTTGTTACTTAGTTTGCAAGCCAAATAAATGGTGTTATCTCTCAGAAAAGGAAAACTTCTTTTAACATCTAGTATCAAAGGAAATATTGTATTTATAATTTCTTCTTTAAAATATTTCCTTACTTCTAATAATTGTTGAGAATTCAATCTCTTTTCATCAATAAAATAGACTTTTTTCCCTTTTAACTCATCAATAATATCTTCATAAATTTTATTAAATTTAGCTTGTTGAATAATCACTTTATTATGAATATCAATCAATAAATCTTGAATTTGTTTTTTATTAATTGGCTGTTCTTTAGTGCTTTTTACTTGTAATAATCTTTTGTTCGTTGCAACTCTGACTCTAAAAAACTCGTCAAGATTTGAAGAAAAAATTCCCAAAAACTTTAATCGTTCCAAAAGTGGAACATTTTTATCATTAGCTTCTTGTAGAACTCTGTCATTAAAAGACAACCAACTTAACTCTCTATTTATTAATTTAACTTTCTTTGCCATTTTATCAATTTAATTTTAATACAACAGGTAAATGACCATCATAACCATTTTCCCATTTTAGTCCTTCATATTTTCTAAAAGGTACTGAATATCCTATTTGGGTTCTCTTTAACAAACAATTGGGTTTAAACACACTCACAATGTTTAATTTTTCGTCAATCAAATATTTATTAAACAAAGAGTGACTTATTATAAATTGTTCCAATTTTTCCCATTTCCCTTGGTAATAAAAAGAATCTAATTTTTTATATGAATTCCAAATTAGCTTATAAAGTTGAGTTTCATGTTTTGAATTAAGGAAATGTTTATTTATATATTTTGATATAGACAAATCACAAGGCTGATTATTAAAATCACTTACAAAAATCCTATATTTATCAACCCCATTACCTTTCATCCATTGTGAACTATAATCAGCAACCTGAATTCTTTTTGATTGCGAAAGTACAGTGCGTCCTCGCCTGGAAGGGAAATGAGCAAGCAAGATATTTATATTATCTAGGTTATCTATCAACTTGTATTGCAAATATATCAAGCCAAGTGTTTTATCATTAGGATGACTATTAAAATAGACAGGAATAGATTTAGAATATAAATGAACCGATTTTTTATCATTGTATAGATAACCTTTATTTATATATCCTTTATCAAGAAAATCATAGTGAACTGTATTGCAATCGATTAAATACGATATAGTATTAAGGAAATAATTTATAACATGCTTTTTTTTAATCTCACAAGATTCAAAAAAACTAGTCAATTCTTTCGATTGAGACATGATATAACATGCTATATTGTTTATTTTCGATTGATATTTAAAAGTATTACTATTCAATTTTCCAGAAGGTGTAAAATCATAGTCATTTTTTGATAAATCATTTAATGTATAGAACAAATTTTCATCATTATACCACATTAATGAAGTGGTATAGTTTTTCTTTTTGGTTTGATAATCAAAACTTAAGCACGTCAAAAGCAAAATAAAAACACCACCAATCACCCATTTACTTTTAAACATTCAACTGCAAATTAAGGATATTTTTAATAAATCAATATGAATTTAACATGAAAATTACAATAATCTTTCAACATATCACTTGTTAGTAAACTTTTTAGAGTACAAACAAAAAAGCAGTAAATTTGCAGTCCAATTTTAAAAAATGACACTTATAAAATCAATCTCAGGCTTTAGAGGAACCATTGGCGGTAAAACAGGTGACAACCTGACCCCCATCGATGTTGTTAAATTTGCTTCGGCCTATGCTTGGTGGGTAAAAACTGAACTAAATGGGACAACTATAATTTTAGGTAGAGATGCTCGTGTATCTGGCTCTATTATTTCTGACTTAGTTTCTTCTACAATCCTTGCTATGGGCTTAAATGTTATTGACTTAGGCTTATCTACTACTCCAACTGTGGAAATGGCTGTGATGTTAGAAAAAGCAGATGGTGGTATTATTTTAACCGCTAGTCACAATCCCAAGCAATGGAATGCCCTTAAACTGTTAAATAATAAAGGTGAATTTATTTCGGCAACTGAAGCTGAAAAAGTTCTTGCTATAGTTGAAGAAGAACCTTTTGTGTTTGCTGAAATTAATGCTTTGGGTAAATATTCAAAAAATAATCAATATTTAGAAAAACACATAGATGAAATTCTTAAATTGCCCTTGGTAGACGTTGCCTCCATTAAAGAGAAAAATTATAAAATCGCTGTAGATGCTGTAAATTCCTCTGGCGGTATTGCAGTTCCGATGTTACTAAGAAAATTGGGAGTTGAAAATATTATAGAAATCAATTGTGAACCAACAGGTTTGTTCGCACACAATCCAGAACCACTTCCTGAACATTTATCTCAATTATCAACATTGGTAAAAACAGAAAAATGCCATTTAGGCATCAGTGTAGACCCAGATGTTGACCGTTTGGCTTTTGTTTGCGAAGATGGAGAAATGTTTGGTGAAGAATATACTTTAGTTGCGGTTGCCGACTACGTTTTAAGAAACACAACAAATGGAAATACAGTTTCAAATCTTTCATCAACTAGAGCACTTAAAGACATTACTGAAAAACTTGGTGGTAAATATACTGCCAGCGCAGTTGGTGAAGTGAATGTGGTTACAGTAATGAAAGAATCTAATGCTGTTATTGGCGGCGAAGGAAATGGTGGTATTATTTATCCAGACCTTCATTATGGTAGAGATGCTTTGGTTGGAATCGCTTTATTTTTGACACACTTATCTAAGCTTAATAAAACATGTAAAGCTTTAAAAGTATCATACCCAAGCTACATTATTTCTAAGAATAAGGTTGAGTTAAGCGATTCAATTAATGCAGATGAAGTGTTAGAGAGAATAAAAGAAAAATACAGCAAGTTTCCAATCAATACAGTAGATGGCGTAAAAATTGATTTTGATGAAGAATGGATTCATTTACGTAAATCAAACACTGAACCTATAATTCGAATTTATGCTGAAAGCAAATCGGAAACAACTGCACGCAACTTAACGACAAAAATTATTAAAGATATTGGTGAAATTGCCAAAAGTTAGTTAAGTATTCTATTGTCAATAATTTCAATAGAATTTCACTTAATTATAATTAATATAATTTAATACCTTTGTCCCTCAAAAAAACAAATCAAGTTAATAAATAATATGTCATTGCAATGCGGTATCGTTGGCTTGCCCAATGTTGGAAAATCTACCTTATTTAATTGTTTAAGTAATGCTAAAGCACAAGCTGCTAACTTCCCTTTTTGTACTATAGAACCCAATGTAGGAGTTATTACTGTTCCTGATGAGCGCTTAACAACCCTCACTGAAATTGCCAAACCACAAAATATTGTTCCTGCTACAGTTGAAATAGTTGATATTGCTGGATTGGTTAAAGGAGCTAGCAAAGGGGAAGGATTAGGTAATCAGTTTTTGGGAAACATTAAAAGCACCAATGCGATCATTCATGTATTAAGATGTTTTGAAAATGACAATATCATTCACGTTGATGGTTCTGTTAATCCAATCAGAGATAAAGAAATCATTGATACTGAATTACAGTTGAAAGATTTGGATACCGTTGAAAAATCAATGCTTAAAATTGCAAAACAAGCAAAAGCAGGCGATAAAGAAGCTGTTAAAATTTTAGATGCTTGCGAAAAATATAAATCACATTTAGAAAAAGGTTTTAATATCCGCACATTGGAAGGATTAACTGAAGAGCAAATTGAATTAACATCTGATTTTAATTTATTGACTTCAAAGCCTGTCTTGTATGTGTGCAATGTTGATGAAAAAGGATTACCTAATGGTAATGCATGGGTTGATCAAATAAGAGAAATAGCAAAAACTGAAAATGCTGAAGTTTTAGTAATATGTGCTGCTGCAGAGGCTGAGATTGCAGAATTAGAAGATGTAGAAGAGCGTTCAGTGTTTTTGGCTGATTTAGGTTTAGAGGAAAGTGGTGTTGCTAAATTAATAAAAGCGGCATACCGTATATTGAACTACATAACCTACTTTACAGTTGGAGAAAAAGAAGTTAGGGCTTGGACAATTACAAGAGGAATGAAAGCACCACAGGCAGCAGGCGTTATTCACAGTGACTTTGAAAAAGGATTTATTAGAGCTGAGGTTATTCAATTTGACGATTACGTGAAATATAGATCAGAACCTGCAATAAAAGAGGCAGGTAAAATGGGGGTTGAGGGTAAGGAGTACGTTGTTCAAGATGGTGATTGTATGCACTTTAGATTTAACGTATAAAATAATCTTTTTTTTTAAAAAAAAACTTTGATTTAATCCAATAATAACATTACATTTGCACCACTATTAAAAATAGTCGATTCCGTAGCTCAGTTGGTAGAGCATTACACTTTTAATGTAGTGGTCCTGGGTTCGAGTCCCAGCGGGATCACAAAGAAAAAAAAGCCTTGTAAAAAATTTACAAGGCTTTTTTTTAAAACAAATAGAATATGTTGTTTATTTTATTCCCTATCAATTACTGTTCATTTATGGTTTAAATCCTGATAATCCCATTGTAAAAAAAGTAAAAAATATTTGATAGCTTTGGAATTAGAAATTAATTTTAAAAAAGCTTGAAAAAACAAGCTGTTTACAATTATTATTGTTTCATAAAATAAATATTAGTTGTAAAAGAAAAAAAAATCTAAAAAATGAATCCAATTATTTTACCATCATTTTAAAGTTCATTTATAGTATCTGTTTCGATTGATTGATTCCTTAAATTTGGAGTATTATCAAGTTTTTGATTTAAATAATAATCTTTAGTCATATAAGACAAATTAATATAATAATTCAACCAAGTAGTACTTATTATTTGTTTTGAATTACGGTTCAAGTATGGACGATATTTCGAACTAAATTCTAGAGATTTCTCAAAACTATTACGTATTAATTTAGACATATAAGTCTTATATTCATTTGAATTCTCAATTGATGTAATATCAGTAATATTGTACCTCCAACCTCGA
>JBILJV010000024.1:0-29598 GCA_044377005.1 Bacteroidia bacterium | reverse complement strand
AATACCAATAATTAAAACCAAACCTGCAAAAAAACGCACTCTAAAAAGACTGAAAACAAAGAAAATAAAAAGTGCAAATATTGAATTTCGAGAACTTGCTATAACAATTGACAACACAAAAACAGACAAAATAGTCAAGAAAACACGTTTACTAAATATTTGAGGAATCTTTTCTTTGATTAAATACAAGTTCATGATGAACAATGTAGAAAAAATACCTACACCATTCGGATTACGGTGAATTCCATTGAAACGACCAAATTGGGCAAAACTTGCAGGATTAAGTCTAGATAATAGGATACTTATAAAATATATAATGGTAAATGTAACAATTAGTTGTTGAAGGAATAACAAACCTTCTCCCTTTTCAAAAATCAGCAACAATAAAACTGGAATTATCCAAATAACCAATCCATAAGAAAAGAGCTTTTGT
Source organism: Bacteroidia bacterium (assembly GCA_044377005.1). Lineage (GTDB taxonomy): Bacteria > Bacteroidota > Bacteroidia > NS11-12g > UBA955 > JABMMZ01. The sequence goes on along the minus strand of JBILJV010000024.1, from coordinate 29,165 downwards.
AATCCTAACATTGAAAAATTAGCGACCAACAATCCCAATAAAGCTATACATAAGTAGTAAACAAAAAACCGAAGATAAGTATATTTAAAATTAGTTTTATTTTTCACAATCAACATAATGGCAATAGCCACAATTACTAAGTCTTTTCCATTTTTACCAGACTGAGAAAATAAACTTGAATTACTGTCAGAGAACAACAATAAACTGGTAAAAATAATAAATACATATTTGTAATTTTCTTTACTTAAATCATTTAAAATCACCAATAATGCTGTAATCATAGCCACAATAGAACCGCCAAACGAGGAAAGCACTAGTAGCAATAATCTTGCTAATAATGGATTACACAGTTTTAGATAATATTTAAGCTCTTTGATCAAGCAGTTAGAAACTTATTAAAATGTTGAATATATTGGTGTATCATTTGGCTCCAAAGATAAGACTTAACCTTGGTTTGAGACGCTCTTTTTTGGGACATTAAAGTTACTGAATTGCCATTAATGTAAGACAACATAGCCATTTTTAATTCATATACTTGACCTGCTTCTATTAAACAACCATTTTCATGACTAATCAATTCACTTACAGCACCCACATCTGTTGCAATTACTGCCAATCCACGTGCCATTGCCTCTAATATCACAGTGGGCATTCCTTCAGCTCGAGAAGGTAGTAATAACACATCTACACTGTCAAGTATAGCTTGTATTTTACTTTCCTCTTTTACACTTCCCCAATACTTAATTTTTGTATTTTTTATTTGTTGTGTTTCAGGAATAGGGCCTATAAAATCAATGGTAAAATTATGTTCATCAATTATAGATTCAATGGCTTCTGCCAAAACATCCAAACCTTTTCGAAATTCATATCGACCTACAAATACAAATTTTGTAGGCGTATTAACCTCTTTATTTCGAATATTATAATTAAACCAATTGTCATCAATCCCTATTCCACAGTTAAATACACTTTTATTAAAAGGTTGCATAATAGCACTTAGTTGACCTCCCAAGGATTGGGCAATCTTGGCATTTTTAAGTATACTTTTAGCGGGGATTTTCAGTAAAATTTTCTCAATTTTATCACGGTTTGAATAGGGTGTTTGAAACATTTCTAATCCGTGTAAATTAACCACAATTGGGGCTTTAATTTTGTTTTGATTCCAAGCCCAAGCAGTAAAACCTTGCGCATACACCAAGTCGTATAAATGAATACTTGCTTTATAATGATCCCAAAGTAATTGACTGTATCGCCAAGAATTATAAAGATAATGTCCAGGAAATGCTTTAGAAGAAGGAAAATCAAAATTATCAATTTTCGTATTAATTAAGCCTGTTTTTTGATGAACTTCATCAGTACTTTTGAATTTATTGGGCGCATAAACACAATGCGCTAAAGTTACATTGAGCCCTTCATTTTCTAAATATTTGGCCAAATAGTAGGAATGTTTTTGCATTCCTCCCATTACAAAAGGGAATATACCATCAGTCAAAAGAAGAATTTTCATAAATAAAGGGAAATAAATTAATATTTAGTTTTATACAGTTGATAAACCCATACAGGATTCGCTAATATTAAATATTTAAGGTTTTTAATTGAATGTAAATAAGAACATTTTATTACTTCATATACAAATAAAGCATTAACCCCAGCAATTAAATCTGGAAATTGTTTTTTTATAATGGGGAGTAATTTTTTAAAAGCAGACAAAGTAATTGAAATTTGTTTAGCTGTTAACTCTTTAGGCTCTCTTAGTAAAACAATAAAGTTATCAATAGGGAAATTTGGAGGTAATTGAATGGTTTTGCTTAAAAATTGTTTAACATAAATTAATGAGTCTTCATAAATCTCTCTTTGATTATCAGGTAAATTATGTTTAACTAAAATCTCTTTAATATTAGAAAAACTAACATAATTTGATAGGTTCCATAAAAAATTAGTATCCTCAGATCTTGATAAAGTCTCATCAAAAAAAAGTCCTTCAATTTTTCTATGCATTATACTACTGAATACAATAGGGGATTTAAACAAAAGTTGTGTTCTAATTAATATTGTATTTGAAACCACAGTTTTTACAAAGCTGCATTTATAATTGAACATTAATGCATTTGATGACACACAACTCACAAATTTTTTATTTTTCAAAAAATTAATTTGCTTTTCTAATCGACTTGAAAAAGCAAAATCGTCTGCATCTAACCAAGCGATGTATTGTCCTTGAGCTTTATTTAATAGAAAGTTTCTTGCAAACGGCCTACCTTTATTATTTTCGAATCTAAATAATTTGATTTTATTATTTTTTATTTCTTCCAATACATTCCAAGTTTCGTCTGTTGAACCATCATCTACAATCAATAATTCAAAATTTTGATAAGTTTGGTTTAATATCGACATTACAGACTCCTTTACTGAAGATTGCATATTAAACACAGGCATTAAAACCGAAACCAAATTTGTATTTTCTTGAATAGTCTTCAACTTAATTAATTTGAAGTTTTAATTAATTTTTAGATAACATAATTAAAAGTGATACTAGTTAACGATGTATTTTTCAAATGCTGATATAATCATTTGAGCTGCATGATCCCATTGATATTTTGCTTCAATCTTTGTTTTAAATGTCTGCCCTAAACGCAAACGCAATTCTGAATCCTCTATCAACTTTATCATTGCATTTGCTATAGAATTTGCTCCTTTTTCTATCAATATTCCATCTTTCAAATCTTCCATGACATCATTTACTGGACCATTATTTGGAGCAATAACTGCTTTTCCCAATATTCCATACTCAAATATTTTTATAGGTGAGCCATACCAATTAGACCCCGGCATAACACATATATCCATTTGCTTGATATATGCAGGAACATTTTGGTGTGGCACTTTTCCAGTAAAATAAACCCATTCGGAAATCTTTAATTGCTCCACTTTTGTTTTTAAAGAGTCTAGCAAACTTCCACCCCCTACTATGCACAATTGTGCTTTATATCCCCTATCTATTACTAGCTTAAATGCTGCAATTAAGTCCTCTACATCGTGATGAGGTAAAATAGAACCTACAAAACCTATTATTGGAACCTCTTTTTTGAAGTTAATTGGCACTTCTAATAGATTTTTCTGTGTAAATTCTTTGATGTTTATTCGATTTGGTGAAATACTTATTTTACTATTTTCAATCCCATATCGTTTTACTAGAAACGTTTTTAAAGCATTTGACACTACCAACACTTGGTCGGCTGCTTTGTACTTTCTTTTTTCTTTATAATGGCCCAAACCTGTCCATAGACTACTACCTTCTAAATGCTTCATTTCTTGAACGAAAGGAGAGTTTACTTCAATAAAAAATTTAATGTTATACTTTTTTACAACTGAAACTGATGAATCTTGCAAATATTCTGACCGCTCATAAACCAAATCAGGTTGATGTTTTTTTATTGCAGCTTCTAAGCACTTTGCCGCTCGTCGATCGTGCATCATCAAACGAAAATCTTTGAGAGTAACCCAAACATAGCGGGGAATTATTTTTTTAATTAATCCTTTTAAACCTGAGTGGGTTATAGCTTTTCCATCCTTGTAAGGCACTTCATCCAATGTTGAACCACCCATAATTACAGGAATAACTTCTGCCCCCTTATTTTGTAATGCAATAATTGTTTCACGCTGATGGGTTGCATAACCTACCTCCGTAACAATATCATGAGTTGGATGTGGGGAATAGAAAATTATTTTCATTTATTTATTGGGAGAATTAACTGCATTGAGTAATGTATAAACATAACAAAGAGAGCACATTGGGATATACTTAAAGAGCACAAATTACAGAAGAATAAATAGAATGTAACTATAATTAAAAAGAAAACTAAGAAAACATAGGAGTTATAAGATATTTAATTTATACTTCTGAGCTCTTATACCATTTCTGCTTTCTATTTGGTTAAATTTGTACTCTTATGCTTTCAAAACATCTTCTCTGTAATAAGTCTTCTGGGGGATATTTATTTCAGTGCGATGAAAAACATCAGGAATGGAATCGCCCGCTATTATCATTTCAATAAATGGATGATAATAGCTTGGAATATTCTTTTTATTAGCACTAAAAAATTCCACATCAAATAAATTTGCTCTTTGAATAAACGCAAACATCATTTGTGCTGAATAATGATCGACATTAGGCCCTTTTTCTGCTTTAGTAGGTGCAAAATAGTCGCTTTCTTCAATTCCTTTGTATCCTTTTCCAATTGGATTAGGATAAAATTGATAAGTATATTCTTCGGCAATTCCGAATTGTTTGGTTAAGTTTAGCTGATGAATAATCCATCGCAAAGGACCTTTTATGGCTTTCAATAAAGGATTTTGTCTTAAATTATCTGTCGTTCTTTTTTTGTCAGGTGTCCAAATTAACAAAGTTGCAGACAATTCTTGAGGTATAAGTACAACATGAGGTTCCCAACTGTCCACCGTACTTGGATTCCAATCTTTCTGATGAAAATGTTTGTTAATTTTCATTTCAACTTCCAAGTTTTCTGGATTGACTTGAGGATTTTTTTCAAACAAAAAGCTTTCATAACCTGAACCAAAAAAAGCATTGGTTGTTAACATATAATTGTTATGGTGGTGAATGCAATGCGCCGCAATATTGTCTCTTTTTTCCTTATCGGGAGGAAACAAATGAATTTTTAAATTTAAATGCTCCGTTTCGTAAACATATAAAAAAGGAATATTATAGCCAGACCATTGTTGTTTCAAGAAACCATCGTCTGAAAAATTCCTAATAACTACCTCTTTTAAAAATTCTTTGTTTGAACCCAACTCTAAAAGTAATGGTTTTACTTTCTCATGAAACTCTTTTCTGTCAGACGTTTCATTTTCTAATTTAAGAAGTTTTTTTATTGTTTCGTATTTTTCTAAGATTTGTTGCATAGTTAATTGATTGATTATTGGTTTAAATATGATACAACGTTAGATATATTAATTTCAGTAAAAAATGACATTAATTAGTTAAAATCGATAATGGTTTGAATACCTTGTTCAATTGAAATTTTTGGTGTCCAATCAAAATCTCTTGAGATTTTATGTATATCTGCTACAGTATTTAAAACTTCGTTTTTTCTGTATTCATTTTTGTATTCAACATCAAAATTAAAAGGGACTATTTTTTTAAAAACATTGACAATATCTTCCACAGAATAAGAAATTCCAGTTCCTAAATTATAAATATTAAATCCATTAATATCTGATAAAATAGCTTTGTTTAATGCTGAAACTACATCAAAGACATGAATATAATCTCTTTTGGGTCTTGGGTCTTTTAAAACCACTTTTCTGTTTTGAATATATTTGTATATTTCAGGTATTAGAAATTGTTCTGATTGATTAGGTCCATAAATATTAAATGCACGTAGAGCTATGATATTCAAACCAAAATCTCTAGCATAGCTTTTACTTAAATCTTCTGATATTAATTTGCTTTGTGAGTATGGATTATGTGGTTTTAGAGGGTGTTTTTCGTCAACAGGAATGTATTCTGGCTCTCCATAAGAATAAGAACTCATCAGAATAAATTTAGCAGACAGCTTTCTTGCTAGTTCTAATGTATTTAGGGTTGATTTAAAATTAATATCATAGAAATCATAAGGATTTTCAAACGATTCAGGAACAAATGTTTTGGCTGCTAAATGCACAATAACATCAGCTTCATCAATGTTTTCTAATGAGCTTTTATCACAAATATTATAGCCATTAATTCTTGATATTTCAATAACATTATGGTTATTTTTTTTCAAATATGGTGTTAAATAACTTCCAATAAAACCATTGCTGCCCGTTACTAAAATTTTCATCCCCTTATTTCCTATCTCTCCATTTTAATATTGGTTTTTCAAAGTAGAAATAGAGCAGAGTTGATAAACTAAAAGCAATTACCATAGCAAATAAGTAATTATTTAATTGCCAATTTGATAAAAACAGACTGTTTTGAACCATTCCTGCTATATCTGTATGTGTTAAATACAATGAATAACTAATTAAACTGACCCAAGTTATCACTCTTCTAATCAGGTTTTTAGGTTGAATATTATTAAGCATCTGACCTGCGTCTAAATAAGGAATCAATAATCCAATACTAAAACTCAAAATAAAAAAATGACCAGTTCTAAACCAAAAAGAAGTATCTAGTTGCTTTAATTCTGTTGCAACACCCCATGCATAAACGTATGAATGGAAAATAATAATTGCCACAATAAAACCAAGTGGTTTTGCAAGCCATAAAAATATATGACTCCAATATTTTTTAAGATAAGCAAAACCAACACCAACTATCATTGTATCTAGTCTTAAAGGAATTTGTCCTACTATGCCTCCAAAAGGTGTATTTCTTATGTCAACCCAAAAGTATCTTAAAATATTAATGGCAACAATTACCAGAAGTATATAAAACCCTATGTTATGTTTGGTCAAATTCTTATTGTAAAATAGAACGAGGATTCCAAAAGGAATGAGTAAATAAAACCACTCTTCGATAACTAAACTCCATGAAACACCAAAAAAATCAATACCTCCAATATTGTTTTGAAGGAATAAAAAATACCAAATAATTTTAAAACCTATTGCAGGAGCAATGATAAACTTTAAAAACAACACTAAATAATAGACCGGAATGGTTCTTATCCATCTTCTTTTCCAAAAGTGAAGTAACTTTTTAAAATTAATTCCTTGTTCAAAATCTCTTAAAAGAATTTGACCAATCAAAAACCCACTTAAAACAAAGAAAATCTCTACACCTAAAGTACCCATTTTAGCACCTAAATATCTCACACTTGATCCATGTTCTATAACCACCATAATAATGGCAATGGCTCTGAGTATATCCAATCCAAAAATTCTTTTATTCATGTAATTTTTCTATGATTTTTTGAGTTAAGTTAGAATAACTTAAATCCTTAGCATCAAAATTTGAGTTGTATTTAAAATCTTTGATAACTAAATCCCAATTCTTAATATCATTTTCTATATTTTCTGGCAAAATATGAATTCCCAATTTATTAGATTTAATATAATTTGATAGTTTTCCTTCAGGACAAACCAAAATAATTGGAGTATTCACCATTATTATTTCTATAATTTTTGTGCTTATATAATCTTTATATGCATTCGGATAAAAAGCCAAATAGAAATTTGAATCATGTACTTTATTTAAAAAATCTTTGTTAGAAATAAGATTGTAAAAATGTATTGATTCATTTTTATATATATGAATAGTTTTATCAAAATTTGAAATAAACAAATTAATATTAAATGGTTTATTTCTTTTTTCTAATGACTTAAAAAACAATGATATATCAGATTCAACGCCATTATAAATAGTTCCACCAAAGATTATTTGATCTAACTCTAAATTTAATTCTTGTTTTATATTCTTTGGCAAAATAGTTTCATCATAGCCATGAGGTAATGTTACAAATTTATTAACAGAACAAGGGTATTTTGTTTGCAAATGACTGTACATTGTCTCAACAGGAACAGAAATAAAATTTGAGTTTTTTATTACATAATCTTCTCTGAATAATTCGGTTTTTAATTTCTTTTGGTTAATAATTTTCATGCCATAACCGATACCCCATGTCCAAGGATCTCTAAGATCAGACCATACCTTAACTTTTTTATCCTTACAAGCTAACACTCCTATGTATGTCAAAGAAAAAGGTGCACCTGTAATAAAAACATAATCGTATCCATTATTATTTAACAATTCATTTATTTTTTTAGTTATTGATTTTTCATCAAAAATTCCTTTATCATAAGGGTTTTTTGATGGGTATAACATATTTATAAAGAATAAAGTGATTTTATATAAAATTTTTTGGATAAAATTATGACTTATCAAACCTAATACTTTTGGATAAGAATTTTTATAAAGAAATACATTTTTAATGTTTTCTGAATAATCATAATTTTTCTTTAGATTGGAATAAGAAGTTAACAAATCTATTTCAAAATACTTACTCAATTCATTTGAAAACTTATACCATCTATTTCCTCCTATTCCACTTTCAGGAAAAAAAAGATGTGATATTATTAAAATTTTACCTTTTTTCATCAAAACATTTTTTATTTTATTAAACTTTCAACCAAAAACAACAATTGAAAAAACATTAGCGATTTAAATTGAAATAATTGATTAAAATTGAATCTACATTACAATTTCTATAAACAAAAACACTTGAAGCAGCAATTGCATTAGCCCCACTTTTCAAAGCCATTTTCATATCATCAAGTCCAGAACACCCCCCTAAAACAACAATAGGAACTTCTAAATCTGTAAATTCCTTTATTAAATTTAAATCATATCCTTTAAAAGTGCCTTCTCTGTCTATATTATTGATAATCAACTCCCCAGCACCTGCTTTAATAAAGCTATTCAATAATTTTTTTATATTTTCTTGTGATTTTTTTTGGCCTGAAAAATAAGTTAAAACATTTTTCCCAAACAAGTTCTTTCTAATGTCTGCACTAATAACTACACTTTGATTGCCATAAACTGAAGCAATTTCTGAAATCAAATTGATATTATTTTGTAATACTGAATTTAGTACAATTTTTTCAACTCCCAAACTAAACACTTTTGATGCTTGTTCAAATGTTTTTATACCACCTCCATAACCTAATGGCATAAAAGCTTCACCAGCCATTTCCTCAATCAATTTATAATTAGGCTCTTTATTTTGCTTACTTGCATCAATATCTAAAATAATGAGTTCATCAACCATTTTATCATTAAATATTTTGATTGCATTTAATGGATCACCTAAGTAATTGGGGTTTTTAAATTGTGTGGTTTTTACCAACTTATTGCCCGAAATCGTTAAAACAGGTATAATTCTAACTCTTTTCATGGATTCCAATTTACAAATTGACTTAAAAATCTTTTACCGAAAATATGACTTTTCTCTGGATGAAACTGAACACCCATGATATTTCCCTTTATAAATCCGCTATCAAATGACTGATTAAAATATTGTGTTTTACACATTACTTCGCTTTCATATTTACATTTAACATAGTAAGAATGAACATGATAGAATCTAGGAGGATTTTCAATAAAATCATGGTCTTCTATAAAACTATTTTTGAAACTTGTATCAGCCCAACCCATGTGCGGTATCTTCATTTCATTTGATTGAGAAATAAACTTAACTGTTTCTGCATCTATCCAGGACAATCCATTTTCAAAGCCTTCTTCACTTTTTTGAGTCATTAATTGCATTCCCAAACAAATACCTAAAATTGGTTTCTTTTTATTTAGCACTAAATCCGACAAAACAATATCTAATCCACTTTTTTTAAGGTTCTCTATCCCTTTATTAAAATGACCAACTCCAGGTAAAATAATTTTTTGAGCATGATTTAATGAAGAATAATCTTGTGTTATTAAAGAATCATGCCCTAACCTATTTAACATATTTTTTATTGACAAAGGATTTCCAAGACCATAATCTACTATTGCTATCATTAATTTTTTACTTTTATCAAATTGAATTTATTTTTACTATAAAATCTTGTGTAACTTTCTGAAAACTAAATTTTGACAAATCAAAATAACCACTTTCAAAAGGGACAGATTGATGAAAATATTTTGGAAGTTCTTCTTCCATATTTTCTGGTAGTATATGAACTCCTACACGATTTTCTCTAATAAATTTTCCAACAGCTCCTTCTGCTCCTATATATATTATTGGTGTTTGGGTATAAATAATTTCATAAAATTTAGTTGAAATTAAATCTTTTTCACTTTCGGGGAAAAACACAAGATATGCAACAGAAGTTTTAATTTTTTTAAACAACTCCTGCTCTGGAATAAAGTTAAATTTTTGTATTTTACCATTAGCGAAGTTATTGTCAAACATAGGATAATAAGTACTTGTATATATTTCCCAATTAAATTCTGATTTTGAATATTCTTTAATAATTTTATCCAAACGAATAAAAAGCTTTTCAAGTCCATCATATAAAGTACCACCATAAATAAACCCTTTTCTTTCTGTATTTTCATTTAAAGTTGAAAATTTGTCAGGATCATAGGCATGAGGTAATAAATATAATTTTGAGGAAAATTCCACATATTGTTTTTTAAGAAATTCACCCATACTCTCACTAGGAAAAGAAATTATATCTGCATACTTTAATGTTTGAAGCTCAGAAAAATGTTGGAATTTTTTTTGTTTTTGCTTTAATTTGGGTATACCATATAAGGATCCCCATGTCCATGGGTCGCGAAAATCAGCTATATATTTAATTTTATTGTGTCTTCTTTTAAAAATAGTGCCATAATACAACAATGAGAATGGACCACCGGTAACAACCAAAACATTAATGGGGTTTTCAATATGTACTTTTTCAAGTGTATCTAACATGGATTTTTTCCATGCAAAACCCTTATCAAATAAATTTTTGTTGGTTAAAACACTATAAATGCGCGTTATAAAAAAATATAAAATTTTTTCTTTTAAAGTAAGATTAATGCCAGTTAGCCAATTGGGATATTTTTTGGGTAAGGATATTACCTTTATTCCATTAAATTCACTTGTATCACACTTTTCATTATCAGAATTTTCAGCACAAATTACCGTTACTTTATGTCCTAAACGAGATAAATTCTGACTAAATTTTGCCCATCGTCTTCCTCCAATTTCATTGGATGGGGGAAATGTGTATGTTACGATTACAAAATGCATTTTTTAAGTCAACTAAAATTTAACTAATATATTAAATTTTAAATTTAAGTTAAATAACTTGTTTAAAAACTAAGGTATTATTTGATCTTGGCTATAAAGTTTTTTGATGTTATTTACAATTTTAATAACCATTTCGAATTCTAAACCAAGTGTATCTAAATACCATCTGATATTTTGATAACGAGGTTGATTTTCATTTTCAACCAATTCAAGGGCTCTTTCTCTTGTCATTTGTCCTTCTCGTATTTGATTGCTTCTAAATGTATCATGTTCAGTAAAACCAGCCACTGTGTAATAAACATAATTATAAAAAGCAGCCGTTCCATCCCCAATTCTCCAAGTTGTAGTGGTATCAACTGCTAATTCCCAACCATATTCATCAACTAAAGTTTTATTTACCAAATCCTCTTCAAAACGCCAATAATCAAAAATATGATAGTAATCTTTCTTTTCAGTGAAACTTCTGTAATATTCTCCAGACAATGTATCCCATATTGAAGAATTAAAATAACCAGGACTCTCTAACATGGCCCTAAATCGCTTTAATTGGTATCGCAATTGTTTAATAGCACCATGACTATATACCCTTTCTTCTTCAAAATCGGGTTTAATCCCTAAAAAGCCACTTTTAAAATGTGTTACTTCTAAAGGGTTAATTCCCCAAAGATTCAATTGTATACCTGTTTGTTTTTTTACCTCTTCAACATACCCAAAAAAATGCTTATCCCCGGCAGTCAACATCGCCATCATACCTAAATGTGGAGATTTTAACCAAGCTTCTAAATTCATACGAATATTTTTTCTTTTTTGGGAGATATCTGCAGCAACAATGATATTTTCAACACCTAATTCCGAACACATTCTACTGATATTTCTCCTTCCCAAATCAGTTACCATACCCCAATCGTATGTGTATGTTACTGGTTTAAGACCTAAGTCTTTTACTATTAAATGCAAACCATAACAACTATCTCTACCACCAGAAAACGGCACTATACACTCCAAACCATTAGATTTCCTATATGGTTCAACCAATTTAAACAACTCATCTTTCGGTTTAGGTTTGTTTCTAATTTTATAATGATGACAATAATTACAAATACCTTGATCATCAAACCTAATAAAAGGCATAGTTTCGGGCAAAATGCATTTAGTACATCTTTTTAAATTTAGTTTTTTATACTCCAGTAAAGACTCTTGATTTTTAACATAACTAAATTCAGGAATCAAATTTTCAGTTCTTTGATTAAAATCTTTTAAGTTAACGGACAAATCTATAGGTATTGGTATATCAACAATATGAAAAGTATTGTTAATATTAGAAATATTTTCACACCCTAGTTGATTTAAAGGATATTTTTCAGAAGCAAAATAAAAACTATTAGCTTTTGAACCAAAATACAAACTGCCATTATTTGAAAACAACAAAAGTTTACCTAAACTCTTTATGATTAAAGCACAAGAAACCACGCCCTTACACTGTTTCATAATAACATTAGGAAGCTCATTAATTGAACGTTCATTTTGGATATGTTCCAATGCTATTCCAGCTATAACTTCTGAATCTATTTTAAACTTACGTTCTTGAGAAAGATGACTCCAAATATCATTGTCATTTACTATGATGCCATTATGAAGAACAAATATATCATCTCTAACTACTGGTTGATTGTCAGAAAGCCCGTTTGTAATTAATCTACTATGGCCTAAAACCATAGATGATTTGTATGGTCTTGCTTTATCTAAAAGTTTATCTATGCTAAAATCAGCTCTATAAATTTGATATTTATTATTATCTAAAAATATCAATCCGCTAGAATCTTTACCTCTTTGTTGTGAATGATGAGCTAAAAGCTTTAAATCACTTTTATTGATATTACTATTTGATATTATTCCGAATATTCCACACATTTTAATTTAATAAGTTTAAATAATTGTTACTTGTTTACAATGCAGAATAAATGAGATTTCGATTCGCGAAAATAATACACTTTATATTTATTTGATTCAAAAAATTAAAATTTATTTTATAATAATTATCAATTGAATGTTTCTAATTTTGCTTTTTTTATTAAACAATTAAAGTCAGTGCTATTATTAAAGGATTTTTCATGAAGCTTAGTTCCAATTAAAGGAAAATTATTGTTTTTTTCTCTCCACACTAAAGTTTCAAAGCCCAAGTTATCTCTTTCAAACAAAATAGCAGAATAAGCGCATATACCAATCTTTACCGCTTTGAAATCAAATGATGAAGGCAAAGTGTCTGTGTAATATACAATGTTTTTTTCATTGATATAAGATTGGTAATATTTTTTTGCATCAATAAAATATTTTTTCTCCTTTGGGTGTAAATAAATTTTTAGCTTGATGTTATTATCATTCACGTATTGAGCAACTATTTTTAAACAACTTTCTTCTTCATCGGGGTTTGCAAACAAAGCTTGACTTAAATTGGTTTTTTTTCTTAACCAGCCCCCATGTGAATAGAATCCCAAAAGATATTCGAATCCACTATCTTCTTTTTTGTTTTTATATAAGTCAATATAGTTTTTAGAGCTCTCAGCTTGCCAGATTGTCGTTTTGGAACAGAAAATAGTTTTATTTAATAACAATTTAAATTCTTCAGCTTGGTAATTACTTGAAAGCACTAAAGTATCTGTCATTAAATTCTTATTATGAGCAATCAAAGCACCAGGTGATGGATGTTTAAAAATCTCTACTCTTGATGTTTTTTTTAGAATCAGAAATATAAAATTAGAATCTTTTTCTCCAGGACTAAAAAAATGTAATTTATTAGGTTGTATTTGTTCTGTTATAGTTAATAAACCAACTAATTCCGTATATTCTGAATAAAGCATTGACCATTGAACTCTATTTTTACTAAAAATAGAAAATGGAATAATGTAAAAAGCTGATAATATTAAAAATAATTTAGTATAACCTTCATTAATATAATCAATTAGTTTGTCTCTTCCTACACTATAAATACTATTTTGATGATAATCTTTATTCCATAAAACATAATCAAGTCTTGCTTTTAGTCCAGATTCAGCTGCATCAAAAATTAATACCTCATATGTGTTATCTAATATTATCTTTTTTTTAAATCCAGTCCAAACACGTTTTAACAATCTAAAACCAATTAGTCTGTCATTTGCAGCAGAATCTGGCAATCTAAATGTAGGTTTAGAGATTAATTCTTTACCTGCAATTTGCCATTTTTTATCTCCAAGATGAAAAATACCAGAGAAAATAGCTTTTATAAACCAAAGAAATACTTTGAAATATATCAACTTAATTTTAATGTTTTTCTAATGGTTTCAAATTCTTGTGCTGTATTTTTTATCAAGGATAAATCTTCCGCTGTCATGGCACCTAAATGCGCTTTTTCAGTTTCAAATTGAAATGAATGTCTTAAAGTAAAATGCTTTTCTAAAACTTTTGCTCCGTGCGCTGCAGCAAATAATGCACCAGCGTTTCCTAATGTATGATCTGAAATACCTGTAAAAATTGAGTTTTTAAAATCTGGCATTTCAAACTCATCAGTTCTTGTTGGATATTTCACTACACAGAATAGATAAGTCGCATGCTCATATTTTTTAACCAAGTTGGTGTCATAGTCAGATGGAATAGATACAAAAGTTGGTAAATTTTTGCTCATAATTGCTTCTACTAAATCTGGTGATTCTTTGTGCATTCTAGCAGCCACTTTCATATATGGCAAATTCAATTCCATACACCAATCCAATCTATCAAATGTGAAAGGTGTAGCAAACAGAGGCATATTGATTTGGTCTGCAAAATTTTTCAATCTTTTTAATTGTTCAAAAGGCATTGATAAGTAGGCCCTTTCTGCTCCAAATTGTGTTTCGGTATACAATTGAACTTTTACGGCATTTGCTCCAGCCATTTTTGATTGAAGAATCATTTGTTCGGCAATTTCTACTTGTCCGTGAAATTGTGGTGAGATTTCTGAGATAATAAACATAATATTATTTTAAATTTTGTATAATGGTTTTTGTTGCTAATATTGCCCCATTTGTATTCAAATGATCTATATCTCTATAGTGATCCTTTGAAAAAAGGGTTGGTGAAACTTTAATTGTTTTATATTCTTTTGAAATATCAGACCAAAGTTGTTCATAACATTTGTTATAATTTTTATTAAAACAACTGCTTAATAAGTTTGTAGGCAGTTCAACGAAAACAACTTTTGTAGATTTACTATTTATTCGTTTAGCCATTTCGAATAAATATTCAGCTTTTTTAAGATCAAAAACATTCTTATCTAAGTCAGAATATTTTATTTTATCAGTCTTTAAAAGTGTATCATTTGTTATTTTAGAATTAGGAATAAATCCCTTTTCAGACATATTAAATTGAATCGTATGTTTGTTTTTTCTAAAAATATTCTGAAACGCCTTTCTAGAACTTTTGCTATACATAGGAATAAATTCATTATTAAGATTGTATTTTATTGCAACATCAAAATTTGAACGAGGTGTATTTAAATACCTATGAATTGGATAAGCAATAAAATCATCAGATTTTGATGAGAATGTCATTGGTGATAAAACAATATAAATATTTTTAGGTGCAGATTTACATGAAAGTAAATAGTCGTTAATAATTAAGTCATAAAAATAGATTCCTGATGCTGCAATTCCACAATTAAATACTTTCAATCCTATAGAATCAAACATATTTGAATAAATACCTGAATATGCGTAGGAATTGCCAACAAATAAGATGTCTAAACTATCATAATTGTTTTTACATAATAAGGTTTGAATATTTTCATTACCGCTTAAATATTTATCTTTATTATCGTAATTAGAAAAAATCATCAATCCTAAGAACAACAATAAAAATAAAGAAAAAATTAATACCGTTTTTTTTATAAATAACTTCATTATTTAGAATTGAAAATAAATAAATTGATGATTTGCACCATAAAACAAAATTAATAAAACCATTATAGTCAAATAGGTTAAATATCTTATGAATAGTGGTGTGCTTGTTTCAAATTTTTCCATAGGATACACTTTTTCTCTATTCAACCATTCGACAAAAACAAGTAAAACAATACTTGCTATTGGCAATGAAGGTCTTATTGTTGGAATGGAGATAAGTGAAGTTGAAAATATTTCGCTAAATATATGAAAAGCTTGGGTAATATTTTCAGATCTAAAAAACACCCAACAAAGAGTAACTAAAAGATATGTTGAGACAATATTAAATATTGTCATTCCATTCGTTAGAATATGATTTTTGAAAGTTAATTTAGAGAGTCCAATTTCATTTTTTTTCATAATCAATAATGGCAAAAAAAGCAATGCATGAAAAAATCCCCAAAATATATATGTCCAGTTTGCACCATGCCATAATCCGCTTAATAAAAAAACAATCATCACATTTCTTATTCTTTTAAAGAAACTTACCCGATTACCTCCTAAAGGAATGTACACGTAATCCCTGAACCAAGTACTTAAGGAAATATGCCATCTTTTCCAGAATTCATCAATATTTGAAGAAAAATATGGGAGTTTAAAATTTTGCATTAAATTAAAACCAAACATTCTTGATGTACCAATTGCAATATCAGAATACCCTGAAAAATCTCCATATATTTGAAATGAAAATAAAATTGCACCTATAAAATAGGTGCTACCTCCATATTCTTGATTGCTATTAAAAATTATATTTGCGTATTCAGCACAATTATCAGCTACAACCATTTTTTTAAACAAACCCCAAAGCACCTGTCTCAATCCTTCAACAGCATTTTGATATGTAAAAATTCTTTTTTGAACAAATTGGGGCAAAAGATGGGTTGCTCTTTCAATGGGACCAGCAACCAATTGAGGAAAAAATGTAACATAAGAACCAAAAACTATGAAATCATTACAAGCTTTTAATTTACCATTGTATACATCAATGGAATAACTCATAGTTTGGAAAGTATAAAAGCTTATACCAACTGGTAAAATTATTTCAAGACTGCTTATATTTACATTAAAACCAAAGAATATTAATAATGAAGAAAAACTGTCTATAAAGAAATTAAAATATTTAAAAAAACCTAAAAAAGCTAAGTTAAAAACGAGACTTAAATTCAGAAATAACTTTTTTGTACTTTGATTTTTAGCTGCTTCTATTTTTTTTCCAGCAATAAAATCAATTATTGTACTCAATAGTATAAGAGACAAAAATCGATAATCCCACCAACCATAAAATACTAAACTGGCAACTAAAATTAATATATTTTGTTTTTTTATTGAATTCTTAAATAAACCCCAATATGCAATGAAGAATATGAATAAGAAAATAAAAAAAGTGATAGAGTTGAATTGCACTTAAAATTTTTTATTTTTTCAATGTAAAATCTATTTCACTTTCAACCATTTGTTGAGAAATCTGTTTAATTTGAGCATTGATAGCTACTATTTCTGGATGTTCATCTAAAAATTTTATGACATCATTATAATTGATGATTTCTCCTTTAACATAAAATTGACTGTAAATCCTTTTAATGAATTCTAAATCATCTGTTGTGTCACAGTGTAAGCGATATTGCGGTCTTTTAAGTTTTGATTCTGATTCTAACCACAACACTTTAAACAAATCCTCTCTTTGCAACAACCAACTTAAATACTCACTTGCCCTGTCATCTTGCAACATGCTTGATAACTGCCTCAATGCATTGATAGAAAAGACATCTCCTTTTGAACCTCCAGCTAAATCTTTAGTTGTGGTGTAATCTACACCATTCAAAATGTGTTGTTCTATGGAATAATCAACAAAATCTACGGAAAACAAACAATTATCTCCTGTAATTCTAACACCAATATCTGAACCAAAAGTGTCAGCTGCTTTCAAAAAACGTTTAATAATGTTAATCTGATCTCCTGCAACAAATGGAATTCCTTTTTGTGTAGCAATTTCGGTTAAAATTTGATCATCTTCGTGATCTGAAGTACAAAGTATGATTTGATTGGCATTTTTTAAATGTTTGGCTCTATCAATAATGTGTTCAATAATGGTTTGGTTTTCTACTACCGCAATCGCTTTTTTAGGTAATCTAGAAGATTTTAATCTTACGGTTAAATAAATATCTACTTTTGGTTTCATTCTATATGGCTTTGAGTTAAAAATTCTTCTTGTTGAATATCTTTTATTAAAGTTTTGTTTATGACAAACTCCAATTGATCTATCAATAACCTCTGTTCATTTAATGTTCTTCTAAAACATATATCTTCATGTTTTAAAACATCGCCTTTCTTTAGATTTTTATTAACAAAAATTGATTTTTTTAGTAAATTTCTATACCTGAACTCCTCTTCACTCAATTCAAACCCACTATTTCCAAAAGCAACATTAGCCTCTTTTATGGTTTCAACAAATCTTTTAAACTCATCTGGATTTAATGAAGAGTAATAATCTGTTTCTTTTAAATCTCTGTTTAGTGTGAAGTGTTTTTCTATAAATTCAACACCCATTCCAATAGCAATTAAAGGAAAATATTGAGCATAAATATGACTTCCATCAATATGTTCTTGAATGCCAATTGGTAAATTAAATTGATTTTTTAAAGTTTGAATTTTAGAGAAATGTAAATCTTTAATTTGAGTTGGAAAATTTTGAAATCCTTGCATTAAAACAATATCGAACATTCCTTTTGAATTGAGAACTTCAATTGCTTTTTGAATTTCCTCTAAATATGAACCTCCAACAGACAAAAGGGTTGTTACTCCTAAGTTGGCAATTTTTTCAAGCAAATCATAATCAGAAATAGAAGTTGAATGTATTTTAACTAAATCTGGTTGCATATCTTTCACAATAGCTACAGAAGGTTCATCAAAAATTTCCGTTGCAAATTTGATGTTTATTTTTTTACAATATTGAGCCACCTCTACCCATTCTTGATGTGAATATTCTTTAATCAAATATTCCTCATATTTTGGATGATCTTTCCCTACCAATTCTTTGGCTCTATACAATTGAAATTTGACATAATCTGTTCCACTTATTTTGGCTACATCTACCATTTTAAGCAAAGTTTCCATTCTGCCTTCGTGTGCATTTGCAATTTCGGCTATTATTTTTGTTGGTTTCATTTTATTATTTTTGGATTAAAAAAGCACGGGTTGGAGAACCTGAAATTTCACATTTAAATGATGGCAAACAACTCAAAATATATATTCCAGTTTCCACTTGTTCTAAATCTATCAGTAATGGTGCTAATAACAATAATTTTTCGTTCGCTTCAAAAAGTTTAATTACTGGCTGATAGGGGTGTTTTTGATTTTCTATTATTGGCGTATCCACTCCCAAGAGCGATAAATTCAAATCTATTAATGTTTGGGTAAGGCTTGGTTCAAAACTTGGAGCATTTTTTAAATAATCTGTATTTGAGTGATTGTTGCCATAACCTGTTGCAATAATTAACCTTGAACCTTTTAAATCAGACAATTCTATTTTATTTAAAGCATTTAAAAATGATTCTAAAGTTACAGTATTATCAATTAAGTTAGAAATTACAACCACATAACATTTGCCATAAAAAGACTCTAATTGAAAATCTTGCAATAACAACTGATTGTTAAGTTTGTGCTGAGATGTTTCTATATAAGTGCCCGTATGGCTATGAATATTAAAATTGTAAACTGTACTTGCATCACCATTAGCTGTTGCAAAAACAGTAGCAATGGAATTACTCCATTCTGATCTATAACTCCACATACCATTGTATATAGGTAATGTGATATCTATTAAATTGGTTTGATTAAACATTCAATGCCTTGTTAATCTCATTCAAAATTTCAATTGCTGCTTTACTCTCAGAATCAATTGTTAAGCCTGCAGTATGTGGCGAAACTATAAGATTTTCATGTTCACGTGCATATTTAATGACTGGATGATTCCATTTTTCTAAATGAGTTTCATTAGAAATTACATCTACAGCTGCTGCTTTTAATTTTCCACTTTTTAAATTTTCAATCATAGACCATTCGTCTACAATCTCACCTCTAGCTGTATTTAAGAAATAAGCCCCATTTAGCATCAAATCAAAATCTTGTTTTCCAAAGGAGTTAACAGTTTCTGAACTTAAATGATAATTTATAGACACAATCTCAGCATTTTTTAATAATTCCTCTCTGTTTGAAACTTGAGTTACATAAGTTTCTGTAATAGTTTTAAATGGGTCATATGCTAGAATTTTCATTCCAAATGCATGACAATATTTTGCCAAATTTGAACCAATTCTTCCATAACCAATAATTCCTATGGTTCTACCGTTTAATTCTATACTTCTTAACTCATGTTCATTTTCTCGCCATTCTCCAAGTTTTGCCCTAGAAGTGACTAATGGAATTTTTTTTATCATTGCCAAAAGCAGAGCAAAGGTATGTTCTGAAGAAGCATGTATATTTTTAAGAAAATCAGATGTTTTGATGCTACAAATTTTAATTCCTTGGTTTTCAGCTTGTTTAACATTTATATGATTGGTTCCGGTAGAAGGAGAAGCAATTATTTTTAAACTCTTTGCATGACCAAAGATCTCATTATCGATATAATATGGAGGACAAGTACCCGTTATCCAAATCTCAGTATTTTTTAACAATTGAACCGTCACATCTGCAGGTGCATTAAAACCATAAGTAATATTGAACATGTCTTCAAACATTGCTTTAACATGTATAGGAAAAAATTCATAAGGAGCAGAAAACAAAAGTTTTGGTTTATTATTCAGGGAATTTAAAATTTTATATGGCGGTTTTAATCTTACAGGATGATAAGGAAAGAAATCTTTAGCAATTAAGGTTTCTGCTACCAATTGATCTGTATTATTTGTAATGTTTAAATGGTTGAAATAATCTCTAATTAGTATTTCTTCAGGATTTGTTTGATTATTTTTAAATAGAACTTTAATTATTTCAATTTCGCCTGATTTAAAAATAGTTGGTTGATTTAAGTGAATGATTGTTTGCCATAAATCTTGCGATAACAAAGGAAAATCGTCTCTTAAGTAAACCATTTTTTCTGTGTCATTTTCAAATTTATCACATACTATATTTTTTGTATAGTCTTGAAAATCAATTAGTTTTTCTTTTTCTACATTTGTTATACAAATATTTGATTTTTGTTTAAAATTATCTTGAATTGCTTTTAACAAATAAGACCAATGTGGATGTCCGCAAAGAAGTATATCTTCTTTTGAATGTTTATTGATTTGAAAATTGATAGGTTCTATTTGCATACCGTTTCTGCTATAATTTCTGCAATTACTTTAGCACCATCTGTTCTATAATTATGTGCCAACATGTTTCTATTAATGATGTCGTATTCCCCTTCAAAAAAATCGTTTAAAACTTTTTCTGTGTTTTCAACTAGTTTTTCTAAGCTTGTAAAAGAACCCAATCCATCTTCTTTAACAAAAAACTTGTTTTCTCTCATTTCTGGATTTAAGGTTTCTCCAAATAAAAGCATAGGTGTCCTGCAAGCTATGCATTCTGAAATAGTATTAAAACCTGCTCTTCCCACTACCAAATCCATACTTGAAATATAATCTAGTAACAATTCAGACTCAGGTATCAAAGTGATATTATCTGCAACTTTATTTAATTTTTCAGGTAAATAAAACTGATAATTTTTGAACAAATGCAAATGTTTGGCAATAGTTTCCATTGCTATTTTATTGACACCTGAGCCACTATCAATGAATAAAACATGTTTTTTATTCTTGTCCAATTTTTTAGCAATAGGTGTGTGATGCCTAACAATTAAAGGCACTTCAACCACTTTTTTTCCATAAAATTGAATAATTTCTTTAGGTGTATATGGTGGAAAAAATAACACATCTGCCAACATTGCCCTTTTCATCATTTTATAAATTACATCATGATTTATAGCAGGCGGATAAAATTTACTAAAAAACCAATCCCAAGTAAAATGTGCAATACCAAAAGAAGGAATATTAATTTTGTTTGCAATTTCAAATGCTTCATAAACAAAATCTGAAATAATAAAGTCAACTTGATTATTCTCTTCTAGTTCCTTTAAAATGTATTCATCCGATAATTGATTGTATCCTTTGTAATATTCTTCAATTTTTTCACGATCTGGAGTCCCTTTATCGGTTTTATGCCAAATAATGTTATTGAATTTATTTTGATACTCTATACCAGGTATGATTCTCTTAGCATCTTCTATATGTCTTTGTGTTTGAATTAAAACGTCCAATGAGGGAATTAGAGAACTTAATTCTTTAAAAACAGCACTTTGCCTTACCAAAGGACCAAATCCTTCATCAGTTATATATAATTTAGTCTTCAATTTTCTATTGATTTAAAAAATAAATTGTAATTCATTTCTGCATTAAAATGTATTCCCCAAAAATGCCTAACACCTTTTCTGAATTCTTGAGTATTTTTTTGTGAATCTTTAAATTCAGTTATGATTTTTGCTATTTCTTGCATTTCGGTTTCCAAATGAATTAAAATACCTGTTTTTTCAGTAACTATTTCTTTACATCCACCAACGTTAGTGCTCAAAACTGGAATTCCAAAACTGATGGCTTCCATCATACTTACAGGCACCCCTTCTGCTTCTGACAAACTTATAAAAAGATGGACTGTATTGTTTTGATAAAACTTAATAATTTCATCATTATCCATTAATCCTTTAGCAATAAATTCCACATTGCTCCTTGAACTAAGTTTACTTTTATTTTCCAAATAAATAGGAATAGTTGAATCATTTTTTGCATTCAAGTTTTCATCTCCTAAATGGACCCATGTAATCGGAAAATCAATGTATTGAAGCATTTCAGAAATTTTGTGTATCCTTTTTATGTTTCTTACTTTAGCACAACTCACTAACACAAACGGTTCATTTTTATTAAAAACCTCATTAAAACCATAGTCTTGACTCCCTAAATATGAAGTTGATATTTTATTAGGAAAAAAGGGGTATTTATTTTTTAAATAAATTTCTCCAGATTTTGAGACAGAATAAACTTGGTCTAAGTATTTAAATTGAAAATTTCTGAATAAAATATTACCTAAAGAGCCTCTTTCTTCAAATAAATCTCCCCCATGTGCTCTACTTATGGCTTTTTCTAGTCTATGTTTTTTCTTCAGCCATGCTAAATAAATACTATCATAGAACCAAAAAGAGTATCCAATTAGAGGTTTGGATTTAGGATATAAGGGTGAGGGTACATTGATTGAGTTCAACTTTTTAATAATGCATTCTGCTTTAAAAATATTAGACGAAAGTAATGCAATGGATTTTTTAAAATGAAGAATTTTTTTTAGGGTAATACATTCTTTGAAATAAATACTTAAAATGTTAAAAAGGTTACTGGAAAGAATTCTTAGTGGTTTATAATTATTCCAATCTATAAATTCTTCAAAAACTATTATATTATTAGGTAATGCTTCTTTATTCTCCAATTTTTCTACTGAAAACAAAATAACTTTCTCATACTTTTTTGCAATTCTTTTAATATCGTTAATTACAAAAGATGACTGAATTTCATCAACAAAATAACAAATCATAATGGTTTAATTCGTTTATAAACTTGATAAACACCTATAGTGGTATCTTTCTGAAATACTGTTTGTGTTTTGTTTAAAAACAACTCATAAAGTTCTTTTTCATTAGGATAAAGATACTCCTCGTTTGTTTGATTGCATCTATCCAGTGATGGATGGTATTTGTAAAATACAACTGCATCGCTATTATCCCATATTTTACTTGGATGATCTGAATGCAATTTGAAGATTTGAGTAGCTGTTTTAGGTCTTTCGGTTGCAAATGGATGATAGGGGCTTTCGTGAATAAAATGACGGTACGGAAAATATACCGTTCCATCTAAACCTATTTCTTTGTATTTTTCATTTGCTTCTAAATATTGATACAAATGTTTAGAATCACTTTTCAATTTAATATTTTCATTTGTGATTTCTCTCTTCAAAAATTCTGGTAAAACTTTGTTGAAAAAAGTAAAAATTGAAAAGCCAAAAAAAAGTAAAATAAAATAAAATAAAATTTTTTTAAAGATGACTTGAATCTCTAGTTCACTGAAATAAATTAAACTTAACCAAATTAACACAAATCCTGTCCAAAGATAATGAGGCCAAAGTCTTTTGGTTAAAAACATGACCGATAGCATTAAAATTAAACCAATTGAAAGAATTATAAATACTTTAAAAAACCTACTATCTCTACTTTTCAAATACTTATAAATAGTGTAAATTACAATTGTTAGAGCTAATAATATGAATATATAAGCTAAAAAATGTGAGCCTATGTAATGTCCACCTAAACCAGATTCTAGCCACTCTATAAAACCCAAATTTGAATCATCATATGTTTTTCGAGTACCAAATATTGTTTTATGCAAATAGGTTTGTAAAAAAACTGGTTGAATGGGTGTTAATAATAAACATGGAATTCCTGTAAAAAACCCCACAAAAAACCATAACAACATCTTGAATTTTAATAAAACCAATTTTTGTAGCCCCAATTTTATATGAATATAGAAAGGAATTAGGAAAACAAATGGTAATATAAGTAAGATATTTATTTTTACGGCAAAAGCCAATCCTAACCAAATAAAATATTTATTGGGCAAATAATTGTTTTTAAACAATCCCCTCAAAAACATTACGATAAAAAACAATTGAAGCGGTTCGGGTTTGGGCAATTGAATATAATACAATGAATACATTACCCCAAAACTTCCAAAAAGAAACAAAAATTGATTGAATTTCTTCTTGATAAATAGATGATTCATTATCAAAAAGCTAATCAAAATCCAAAGTGAATGTATCATACGAATGGCAAAAACCATTCCGCTTAATCCCCAAATCTTAAATGGAAGCCATGCAAAAAATGCATCTGTATAAAACATCACTCTGCCATAATACAATATATCACCGCCAATAATTGCCAAAATAAAGTGTTTCCAACTTAAAGGATTTAGAATACTATATACCTCACGAATCGTTAAATACTCGTCATGACCTGCAATTGCTTGGTTGATATTGGCACCCTCTAAAAATTGAAGATTGAGCAATACTGAAATTGTCAAAAATAAAATACTAAATACTATTTCTACAAGCTGTGATTGAATGAATTTTTTCATTATTTTATTATTACCAATAAGGCAAAAAAAAGCAAAATGTGTTTTCTTTATGACCTAACTTTTTGTTGTTATCTTCTAATTTTTTTTCTTAATTCAAAGATATACTTAAAGATTCTTTTCATTAATTTCCATCGGACTTTCCAACTACTGCCGCTGCCTCCTTTGGCTTCTCCAGCAACTCGTTTAGCAAAGTAAACTGGAAAATCAATAATTTGTCCTTTGTTTTTGGCATGGTATAAAAAATATAAATCCAAAGAAAAGTCATGTGGTGCATCTTGTTCTATGCTATCAAAAAAAACTTTACTGAATAATTTAGGTTGTGCATTGATTTCGGTAAGTCTTGTTCCTAATGCTAAACTCGATAACAAACCCATTCCCCATGAAAAGAAAGCTTCTATGGGTTTCCGATTTTTACGAAAACCTTTTACAAGTATTTCATTTTTAGTTTGATTTATTTGTTCTTTATAGATTTTGAATGCTTTTAAAACATCCATTGGATCCGTTTGTCTATCTGCATGTGTAACTGAAAGTACATTTCCTTTTGCTGCTCGTAATCCAGTTAAAATACCATAGCCATAACCAATGTTTTTTTCTACTGTAACAACTCTAAATATATTACAGTTTCGTTTGGCTAATTCTTGTTCAAAAACTGCAACAGAATTATCTGTAGAGCCATTATTGACTAAAATTATCTCTAAGTCCTGATGAGTTACTGCCACTGGGTCAAGGGAGTTGAACAAGAATTCTAGGTTGTCTTGTTCGTTAAAGCATGGTAGGATGATTGATAACATATTATTTTAGACGTTAAGTGAGAAGACACTAAATACAATAATGGCAGTCATTTATGGTTTTACTTTATTATAATATGCTTCCCAATATTGGAAAGTCTTATAATCATTTGGTGTTCCCCAACAGATATAGTGATCCACTTCAAAAACTTTGGCATTGAATCCCATTTGAATGACATCATTAATACATTCATCCACATAAAACTCGTTATTGATTCTGCGGTTTTGGATAATCATTTGCTCAGCTGCATCTACAAAAAGCTTACCTGTTTTAAACCAAAATGCACCTACCACTGAATGGTCATCCATGGGGGTTTCACTGATAGGCTTTTTTACTGACATTTTTTGAATATTACCTTCTATATCTGTTTTTACCCAACCATATGCTTGAGGTTTGTCTAAAACTGCTGGATTGTTTCTGAATGTAAAGACAATACAATCAGATTCTTGGGTTAACTCTTCAAAATCTATTTGACTGTAAATCATGCCATTATCACTTGCACCAATGATCAAAGGATTTTCATTGTTGATTAATTCTTTTGCTTTCAAACAAGTAACAGCCTGACCTTCAGTTAAATGATCTAATATTACTGTTTGTGAATTTGGGAAATGTTTTAAAAGATGTTGGTCTATATTAAAGTTAGAAATTTGAAAATCTCGAACTATAAAAATGTGTTTATCTCCATGAGGTAAAGCATTTGCAGCACTAACTACCATAGGTTTGCCTAAAATAGGCAATAAGGGTTTTGGAGTTGTGTAACCTTCTTCTACAAAACGGCTACCAGCTCCAGCCATGGGAATAAGAATGGTGGGTTTATTCATTTTATTTTTGGAACAAAGGCTCTAAGGCTCTTTTTGTTTTTTCTTTGTGTCTTTGTTTCTTAATGGCTATTTTCAAGTTTCTTAAAAATCTCCATCCAAGTATTATATTCTTCCAAATCTTTAGGTGTACCCCACTGACAGAAGTTTGAAACTTCATCATAAACCAATACTTTTAGTTCGTCTCTTACCATTAGATTATATACCAAACTAATATAAAATTCGCCATTGAGTGCTACTTTTTCATCTATCAATTGTTGAAAATACTTTTTTACATATTTACCTTTAGAAAAATAATAAGTGCCACCTGAATGACTTGTTTTGGTTTTATCAACTTCAAATGAATATTTTTCTCTGATTTCTAAAAGATTACTTTCAGAATCTTTTTTACAGCTAGCATATAAATTTTCTGGATGTAATAAGTGAGGATGAAATCCTGTATAACAAGGAATTGCACCAGCCACTTGTTTTTCTTTAACAGTTTTGGCAAAATGTTCAAAATCCCAAACTTGAAAAAAATCACAATAATTGGTAATCACCTCTTCTTCATCATTTATCAAATTAAAAACTTGAGTTATAGCATATACTGGACCCAATTTATGGCCTTCTATTGAAATGATTTTACCATCTGGTTTTATACGTTTGAGTTCAGACTCCAAAGGAGTCGTTTTCAGGTGTTCTTCTCTACAGATGAAAATAAAGTTATGGTTACCAGGAAACATACTAACCACCCATTCGATGATGGGTTTGCCATGAACTTTAATCAATGGTTTTATGTCTTTGTAACCAGCATCTTGAAAACGTTTGCCAAGACCTGAAAGTGGGATGATGATTTTCATATTTTTTTTGCCACTAAGGCACCATAGAACATTTGTGACTTTGTAGCTAATTTTTAAATTATTTTCATTAAGGACTTACGGTGTTTTTCCATGTCCATATTGTTAATATAGTCGATTTCTTCGTTTGAAACAAATTTAGGCGTTATCTTCAATTTCAAAATATTATCAAACAAAAAGAAATAAGCAGTCATAGTTTCGTGTATAGATTTAGCTTCTCTCTCTCCGCAATGGTATTGAATACCTTTGTCAGGATTGATATTTATTTTTTTACTAGAATCCTCGGAAAAAGTGACTTGGTTATTAAAAAAAACGGTTTGATCTGGGAATAAGACTTGATTAAAAAATTGTTCATCAACTTGATGTTTTAAAATAGAATTCCAAACAAAATCATTATTGGGTGAATAGTACTTTTCATTAAAAAGGACATCTGTCGTAGGATACTCACTTGATATTCCTAAAAGATTTTGAATGGCGTTATCAATTTCTAGTAACATGGCTTGAGCTTCGACTAAATTATTTGAATGTGATACAATGCCATGATTTTCTAGGAAAAAAATTTGAGTTCGTTTTATTTTTAATTCATCTGCTTTTTTTAGTTCTTGAGTAATGAGATAAGACAATCCAAAACCAGGACTCACAAAAGGTATATAAGCAATTATTAAACCTGTATTTGTTTGAATTTTTTTTAAGAATTCAAAAGGATCAATTATACAATTAATTAAATTAGACCATACAGAATGAGTATGAACGACAAATTCATCTAAAACTGCATGAAAACCAGTTTCCATAGAGGGTTTTGGATAAAACTCACCTGAACTTTGTTTTAAAATATTGTTTTGAATAACTTTTAGAGAATGTTTCTCCTCTTGTGTTTTATCAGTAACCTTTACATTGAAAAAATAGTCTGAAATATTTTGGGAATTTACTATAGAATAACCTGATTCTTCTGTAATCTCCTCAAATCTAAATCCTGAAGCTTTTATAATCATATTACCTTCCTCGTCTTTAACAGACGTATTACCTCCTGGACCTTGGATTAAGTCAGGACGATTGACAAATGGACTAGTTAATGATATAAGGGAAGTTATTAATTTCATATTTTTAAAAACCACTAATGTTTTAGGAAGACTTTATTTAAGCTATTAATTTCTTTACTAAATTTGAGTCATCTTAGGGCATTCGCGGTTATGTTTTCATTTTTTCAAAGACAATATAAACTGTTATCAACTGCAATAAGCCTTCGTAATCTGCTTTCCATTGTGGATTATAAACCCCAATTTCTTCCAACTGTGGAATTAATTGAAAGACGATTAATTCTATTTCTTTTTCAGTGATATTACCATTAAAAAGTAAATATTGATGAGCATTATCAAACTCGTGTTCCAGTTTTAAAGACCCTATTTTGGATAATTTATCAATCAATTTATCTAAACCAACTCCATTGGTAAAACTAATTTTTAAACCTATTTGTGGCTCATTCTCTAAGTCTAATGGATTGATGTCATTTATACTATAAAAACTAGCCACTATATCAGCATGATTTGCTTGGTTTTTAATATATCTTTCAGAATCTTCTTCTCTAGTTTTTAATTGTTCCAATACTTGATTTGGCGAATAACCTCTTTTAGCTACATCTCTTTTTACTTTCCACCACACCCTTAAGTTCTCTTGAGGTTGCATAAAAATTTTTAAATCATAAACATCTAATTGATTTTGAAGATAAAAAGAATGTAAACCCTCAAATAATATTAATTTATTAGGTTTTAAGAAAGTTGGTATTGTAAACTTGCCCGTATTATGATCATAAAAGCTACGTTTAATAGTTTGTCCAGTT
>JBILJV010000105.1:0-4911 GCA_044377005.1 Bacteroidia bacterium | reverse complement strand
AAGAATTCCCGAACCACAGGCTAGCAATTCTTGAACATTAAATGGGTTATTGACCAATTGTTTTAGGTCGTACTTACTTTTATACACATTGCGCCAACGGAGGCCTGCATTGTCTGAAGCGTAAATGTTTTTATTGCTAATGCACAAGGTTTGTGTGCTATTGTTTAGGGTGATGTGACAAAGGTCTCTTGCTTGTTCTAGTTGGTATTCAATAGGGGTAAATTGGAGTGAATTTGCTTGCCAAGTTTCGCCGTTGTCGCTCGACTGAAAGATGCCAAATCCATATTGTCTTGAATTGCCAATGTCTAATCCTGAAGCTGCTAATAATTGATTGGTTTCAGGGATTTTAATAATTTTGTTAATCCCAGTTGCATAAGGAAATTTTAATTTTTGTTCCCAGGTTTTGCCACCATCTTTGGATTTGAAAATGCCTGAGGTGGCATGCCCTGCAATGATTTCATTTTCATTACTTGGGTTAATGTAAAGGCTTAAAAAACGACCACATCCATGAGGGGAAATTTGCCCTGTATCGGCCATAGGAGTGGGTGAGCCAAATGGTCCAATCGGGAGCCATTCGAAAGAGGATAGTTTAGCGAAAGAAATGGCTTGTTTGGGGGAGTGTAAGTCTGAGTTTTTTTGTTTACTTCGACAGTTTATTCCAGTAATTAATAGCGTGAAAAATAGAATATAAAGTTGAAGTTTATTCATATTGCATTTCGGCTTCTTTTATCATTTTTTCTGATTCTTCTTTGCCTAAGTATTGATCAATTTTTTGGTGAATAAGGTATAAAAGTGGCGTTAAAACGACAGCTACAATGAATTTATAAATGTAATTCATAATGCAAATGGCCATTACTTTATTGAAAGACCAATTATTGCCAATGTAAAACGCTATAAATAAGACTACGAAACTATCTATAAATTGCGAAACCAATGTTGAGCCAGTGCTGCGCATCCATAAATATCGGTTGCCTGATTTTTTTTTGATATAGTGAAACACGTAGACGTCGACCAATTGACCAATAAGGAAAGCGACCAAAGAGCCAATAATAATCCACATGCCTTGACCAAAAATGCCTTTGTAAGCAGACTGCATATTGGGGATGTTTTGCTCAGCGCCACTGTCTATCCACCATGAGGCAGGAGAGGAGTTGATGGCCAAAAATACCATTAAAAAGGCATAGCTTATCATTGCTGCTGCAATAAAACTTAACAGTCTAACTCCCTTTTTGCCATAATATTCGTTAATAATATCGGTCATTATAAAGACAAATGGCCAAAGTAAAACGCCACAAGTCAACTCAAATGAAAGGTTTTTAATACCCAATAAGTCGATTTGAAATGAGTCAAACCCAAAAGTGTTCTCCAATGAGAATATTTTGACCCCAATAAATTCAGCTATGATGGCATTTGTTATAAAAAAGCCACCCAACATGATAAACAGTTTCGACTTTTTATCCATTTAATTGACGTTAAAAGTTTCTCCTTTTTGAGGAATTTCGATGTTTAAATATCCTTTTTCAATCAGTTTTTCTGCAAATATTTTTTGAGTTTCGTATTCGCCGTGGACTAAAAATATCTTGTGAACGAGTTTGGGGTTTTGAAG
The DNA here is from genome assembly GCA_044377005.1 of Bacteroidia bacterium. Classification (GTDB taxonomy): domain Bacteria; phylum Bacteroidota; class Bacteroidia; order NS11-12g; family UBA955; genus JABMMZ01. The sequence continues at coordinate 3,305 of JBILJV010000105.1, read as the reverse complement.
TTTTAGATAGTCTATCATTTCTATGTAATCGCCATGAGCACTGAAGTTTTCCATGCTTACAACATTGGCTTTTACCTTGAAAGTATCCCCAAATATTCGCACTTCAGGTTCTCCCGCTTTAAGTCTTCCTGCCAATGACATCGGTGAAGCGTAACCAATTAGCAAAATCGTGTTTTTAGGGTCTTCAATGTTGTTTTTAATATGGTGTTTGATACGACCCGCTTCAGCCATACCGCTGGCACTAATAATAATTGCGGGTTCTTTAGATTCATTGATTTTTTTAGACTCACTCACATGTTCTACATAATGTAAGTTGGGAAAACAAAAAGGGTCACCATCTTTGGTTATGTATTCCAGTATTTCGGGATTGAAATAGTGTTTGTGCGCTGCCATGGTTTTGGTAGCTTTAACAGACAAAGGACTGTCTACATACACTTGAATAGAAGGAAGCAAGCCATGGTGAGACAAGCGGTCTAAAGCATAGATTATTTCTTGAGTTCGGTCAATACTAAACGCAGGGATAATGATTTTGCCCTTGTTTTTAACACATGTTTCATTCACAACTTCCAATAGTTTTGCCTCAACATCAGTTTGTTTGTCATGGATTCTTGAACCGTAAGTGCTTTCTAAAATAATATAGTCAGCTTGTGAAACGGGTATAGGGTGGTTTAAAATGGCATCGTTTGAACGTCCAATATCCCCAGAAAACATTAATTTTACATTGTTATTTTCGTTTAATGTTTCAATTAAAAAGGCAACACTTCCTAAAATATGGCCATTGTCGAATGTTGTTACTTTAATGTCATTTTCAATCATTAAACTATCATTCAAAGGGAGTTGACGCATTAAGTCAAGCGCTTTCATGGCGTCCTCTTCGCTATACAAAGGTTCAATAGGTTGTTCTCTTTTTTCTATTTTTCTTTTATTGATATAAAATAGGTCGCTTTCTTGAATTCTAGCACTGTCTAAAAGCATTATTTTACACAAGGCAATCGTTGCATCTGTTGCATATATATAGCCTTTAAAACCATTTTTTACTAATTTAGGTAAAAGTCCTGAATGGTCAATATGAGCGTGGGAGAGCAATACATAATCGATTTCACTTGGTTCAAATCCCCAAAATAAGTTATCGCTTATTGTTCTTTTGCCTTCCCCTTGAAACAAACCACAATCGAGTAATATTTTTTTACCGTTTTCTAGTTCAATCAGATGTTTGCTGCCCGTTACGGTTCTGGCAGCTCCCCAAAAGCTAATTTTCATGGTACAATTATACACATTATTTTACATAGATTTTTGAGACAGAAATGGTAGGGAGTAAATTATATTTTTTATTTTTAGGTTATTTTACACTTATATTTGCAGCATGTTTTGGGGTGCTCTTGTATGTGAAAATACAAAGCTGAGATGATACCCACTGTACTTGGATAAGCGTAATAGCTGCGTCAAGGAAAACAAACAGAATGGTTTGTGCTTATTATTAGAGCATCAACAGTATTCCAAAACTATTTATTCAAAAAATATATGAAAAAAATAGTTTTAATGCTTGCAGCCTTTCTGATTAACGTCGTTTTATTCGCTCAAAATTCAGAAAAAGTTAACATCGTTTTTAACGTTCTACAATCCGATTCCAATGTAATTGAAAATGCATCTGTGCTTTTGTTGCCAACTTCTGGAAAGGAACGTTATTATTCACAGTCGTCACAATCCGTTAAGTTACCCGTGGGTCAGTATTTTGTTAAGTTATATGCCTTAGGTTATTATGATTCAACCTTTTCATTAAAAATTAACCATTCGGGACGATACAATATAGTGTTAAGAGAAAATTTAGCCGAACAACCCGGTTTTATTTTAAGGGCAATTTCTGCGCCTGCAAAGTCGGGGTTTGTTTACACTAAAATAAGTGCAAAACAACTGAATGAAAGAAATTTGGGTCAAGATTTTACTTACCTTGTTTCACAAACACCATCAGCTTTCTCGACAAGTGACGCTGGCAATGGAATAGGGTATACAGGATTAAGAATAAGAGGGGCAGATGGAACACGTATTAATGTAAATATAAATGGAGTTCCTATTAATGATGCCGAAAGTCATGGCGTGTTTTGGGTTAATATGCCCGACTTGGCAAGTTCAACATCGAGTGTGCAAGTTCAAAGAGGTGTTGGTTCAAGTACCAATGGAATTGGTGCATTTGGCGCGAATATAAATATTTCCAACATCGAGCAAAGTGCACAGCCTTTTTTGCAAATAAACCAATCAGTAGGGTCCTTTAATACCAGTAAAACAAGTTTGATGTTTGGGACTGGTACTATCAATAACTTTACTTTTTCAGGTCGTTTGTCAAAACTGAAAAGTGATGGTTACCTCGACCGTGCCTCTTCAGATTTGAGTGCCTTTCAATTCAATTTGGCTTACAGAAAAAAACAGATGCAATTGCATTTTGTAAGTTTTGGGGGTAAAGAAAAAACATACCAGTCGTGGTATGGTACGCCAGAAAGCAGGGTTAATGGTGATGTTCAAGGAATGAATGACTTTGCAGATAGAAATGGTTTAGATGAAGCCGAAAGAACAAGGTTATTAAACAGTGGTAGAACGTATAACTTTTATACCTATCCCAATCAAACAGACAATTATTGGCAAAACCACCACCAACTTCATTTCTTGTATGACATAAAGCCACATCTTAAGTTAAAATCAACTTTCTTTTTAACTACAGGTAAGGGTTATTATGAAGAATTTAAAACGGGTGAGTCGTTTTCAAACTATGGTTTAAATGACTTAATACTTAATAATGATACTTTCAATTCAAGTAATTTAATACGTCAAAGATGGTTGGATAATGTGTTTTATGGAAATTTCACAAGTTTGTCTTATCAAAAGAATAAATTGGGCGTAGATGTGGGGGTAAATGTATCAAGATATAATGGAAAACATTTTGGCGATGTAATATGGGCAGAATTTGGACAAGCCTTTGGAAATAAATACAGGTATTATAACAATTCTAGTTTAAAGGAAGAGTTTAATAGTTTTATAAAAGCCAATTATCAAATAAGCAAGAAACTGAAAGTAGAGGGAGAGTTACAATCTAGGTTGATACAATATCAATCAAAAGGAGTTGACAATTACCTAAAAAATATTGATTTTAATGAAAAATACAATTTTATAAATCCCAAGTTAGCCGCCGTTTATGATATAAATAAGTATTCACATGTTTATTCAAGTTATAGTGTTGCAAATAGAGAGCCTGTAAGAAGTGATTTTACAGACCATTTAAGGTTGATAATACCCAAACATGAAAACTTAAGAGA
>JBILJV010000117.1:0-3712 GCA_044377005.1 Bacteroidia bacterium | reverse complement strand
ATTTATTCAAAATGGAATCGCTTCTTTCAAATTAACTTATATCAGATGGATTATAAAAATCAGTTGATATTAACGGGGCAATTGAACGATGTTGGGGCTAGTTTAAGGACAAATGTTCCAGAGAGCTACAGAAGAGGATTGGAGTTGTTAGGAAAAATCGAATTTGTTAAAAAACTTTGGTTTGAAGGTAATGTTTCGTTTAGTGATAACAGGATTAAGAAATTTACAGACGTATATTATGATTATTTGGATTATTCGGAAGTTAGGACAGAATACAATAATATGCCTATAGCTTATTCTCCAAATGTTATTTTATTTGGTTCGATCACAGACAAGCATATAAAAGACTGTCAAATGACATTGTCATATAAATATGTGGGGAAACAATTTTTAGATAACACAGGGAATTCTAATAACATTATTAAACCATTTGGCTTATTTGACATTGTTGCTGAAAAACAGTTAAAAATAAAAGGAGTGAATTTACTCAGTTTAAAGCTTATGGTAAACAACTTATTAAGTATTAAATACAATAACAATGGTTACACGTTTAAATATGCTTACAGTGGTAACTTGACTGAGGAGCGATTTTTTTATCCACAAGCTTTAAGGAATTTTATGTTTGGATTAGAATTTAGAATTTAAAAATTGTTTAATTTTTTTAATAAAAACTAAACAAAATATGCTTAATGTACTATGTTATGTTGTATTTTAACTATATAAAGTTTTTAAAATGAGTAGTTTGTATTTATTTATTTTTATTTTTATTTTTATTTAAATTCATAGTTATTTATTGAAATATTATCTAATTTAGATATAGATAATAAAATGCTATGGCAAAAAAATTTAGTTCAGTTTTAGTCGCTTTAGTGATGATTTTAGTGCTAAGTACAAGTACTTACGCCTGTACAATCACTCCTAATTTTACCTATGTAGTATCAAATACTTGCGGGTTGCCAAATGTGCTTAGTATTAAAAATACATCTACAGGTACATTTAATACCTCTGCTAAGTATTGGTGGAAAGTAAATGGCACAACAGTAGACACCACATTGGGCCTTGATTCTATCGTCTTGTTATTGAAGAAATCAGGGTCAAACACTATAAAGTTGTTTGTTAGGGACTCTTCAGGATGTGTGGATTCTTCAAGTGTAAGTTCGGTTACCGTAACAACTAATGCGAAGACAATTATAGACCAAAGCACATTTGGGTCACACTCTCCACAATGGGTAAATTGTTTAATGTTTCAGAACGATCCTGATACATTCCGAATAAAGTTCTCTTCTGTGGATACTTTAAAACAATTGCGTATTTTATGGGGTGATGGAAGTGTGGATTCTTCATTTAGCGATTTAGCGCCCAATATAATTAAACAACATTTGTATCGGTCACTTGGTTCCTTTGAAGTTAAAATTGTAACTAACAATGGCAATTGTATCGACACGGTTTATGGAACAATAGTGAATCAAAGAGTCCCAACAGCGGGTATCATCGGACCACCATCTGGAAATAACAGAGGGTGTGTGCCACACCAATTAAGAATTGTAAACAATTCTTATAATATCTCCAACTTAACTCAGTTTTTATTAGAATGGGGTGATGGGGAATCACAAAACTTACCTTATACTGCAAGCAATGACACCATTTATCACACTTACACTAAAGGGATGTGCGGTGGTGTTATTAAGTTAACAGCAAGTAATGTTTGTGGTTCTTCGTTTACCACATGGAATCCAGTAGACATTAGTGACAAAGACAAAGCTAAATGGGAGGTTGATGCAACTTGCGATCCTAGTAAAAACCATTTGTTTCACAATTTATCTAGTGATAAGTATTGCTTAATGCCAGATTTAAAAGAATATTTCTGGGATTTCGGAGATGGAACTACATATGGATGGACTACAAGTAAAGCATCTCAATATCATAAATATTCAAAAGAGGGAGATTATACCATTACTTTAATTGCAAAAAATGGTTGTGGTGTTGATACATTCAAAGACAAAATAAGAGTTTATTACAATCCAAAAGCCTTTTTCTCTTTCACCCAAGACAGAGGCTGTAATCCATTAATTGTTTCATTAACTGACACTTCAAAAGGAAGAGGGATCACTAGAGAGTGGAAAGTTATTGAAGGAACTTCAACTTATACTTACACGGATTCTATCCTAAATTATACCTTTACTAAAGCTGGAACTCATTCTATTTTATTGAAAGTAAGTAACAAGTGTGGCCAATCTACCTTAAGCAAAAACTTTAAAGTAAATGACAAACCAAAAGCACAGTTTGCTTCAATAGCTAGTGGTTGTGCTCCAATAACTGTTTCATTTACAAATACAACTAATTCTTATTTTGTTAATCCAAGTTATTCTTGGAGTTTTGGAGACAATACGACAAGTACTCAAAAAAATCCTGCATCTAAAGTTTATTCAACACCAGGGACTTATGAAGTCATTCTTGTTGTAAGTGATTCTTGTGGAACTGATACGTTCAAAAGAAGTTTCACTGTGTATGGATTGCCTGTTGCTAGTTTTACAGCTGATACTGCTTCTTGTACTTTTGATTCGGTTACTTTTGTTAATCAATCTATCAATAGTACTGAATTCAAATGGAACATGGGTGATAATCAAACATTTCAAACTTCGAATTTAAATACTTTAAAATATGCTTACAAAACAACAGGAACTTTTACTGTTCGTTTAATTTCAGGTACAAGTAATGGTTGTACAGATACTACTTACCATTATGTGATAATCAAACCGGGAGCAAAAGCTGTATTTGATATTAGTCAATCATATGCATGTGCACCTGCTTCTTTCAAAATTACAAACTCATCTTTGTTTAGTATTTCGCATACTTGGTATTTAAATAATTCTATGCTGTCTCAAACGGCTTCTATCAGCGATATAATATTGTCTAATGATACTTCAATAGCTCGTTTGAAATTAATTGTTACAAGTGCTTCTTCTTGTCAGTCTGATACTTTAGAAAAAGTGTTCTTTACGCCTGCTAATCCATTAGCATCTATCAATAATTTAGATTCTGGATGTGGTGTATTGAGTGTTAGTTTTGTTAACGGAACTACTTTCGCAAATCAATACAAGTGGAATCTAGGTAACGGACAAACTTCAACATTGAAAAATCCATCTACGAATTATGTAGCTTCTTTAACTAATGATACAATCTATACTGTACAATTAAGTGTTAAAAATTGGTTAGGTTGCGCTGATACTACCTCTACTAAAGTGAAAGTGTTTGCAGCTCCTAAAGCTATTTTTACAGCTGATAAAACAGTTGGTTGTGGTCCATTAAAGGTTTCATTGACTAATAATTCAATTACAAATAATACTAAACCAACTAACTCTTTAAGTTATTTATGGCAAATCAACCAAACTCAATCTACTCAAAAAGATTTACAACATGTATTTGTAGCTTCTAATACAGTTGATTCAGTTTATTCTGTGGTATTAAATGTAACCTCACAAAACGGATGTGTTAATTCTGCAAACAGTACAATTACCGTTCGTCCCAATCCAAATGTAAACTTCAGTTTGAATAAAGACAAAGCTTGTTATGAATTAATAACATCAACGCTTAACTTATCTAAGCCAGGAAATAATGGAAACATTTCATCAATGACATTTAATTGGAACTTTGGAAATGGCTCATCAACTAATTTAATGAACTCTAAAGTATACTATAATGCTTCAGTTAG
>JBILJV010000081.1:0-8639 GCA_044377005.1 Bacteroidia bacterium | reverse complement strand
GGATCCTGCTGCTATTGGTAATATTGAAATATTGGCATTAGTTCCCAAAGTATTCATAACAGTGAGTTCAATGTCATACAATGTTCCTGTGCTACTTTGCTCTTTGCAATGAATACACAAGCCATAAACACCAATTTTGCAGGTGTCTTTACATGGTTTATATCCTATTTTTAAAGAATCTTTACAGATTTTCTCTTTTTGAGGGTCAAAGAAATTAAAATAGAAAATCGCTGAATTATTCAAAGGAGGTAAATCTGTATAAGTAAAACATATAATTTGATTGCCATTATTAATATTGACCGGACTAATACTAACATTACCTGATGTTGAATTAACACTTAAGGATGAACCATTGCTGCCTCCCCAGAAAATATCCAAACACATTTGATACATTGAATTGCCTGCACCATCTATTCCTGCACAATCGAAAGACTTTAATCGAATTGATTTTTCGCATTTATCCTCACAAGGAGGTAATTTAACACAAATGGTCGTATCACACTTTTTGTTCTCATCAAATAAAGTAACTATAAAGCAAGTTGAACTATTAACAGGAGGTACATCTGTAAATGTAAAGGATACAGTATTAACCCCTAAAGGTAAATTCCCTGGTGATAAACCACTAATAATTCCATTAGGGGAAGTTATTGAAACACCAGCACCACTTGACAAATTGTTGTTAATTTGCATCGTTACACTGTAAGTCTGATAACCTTGTTGATTCACTTGAGAGCAAGCTATTTGGACACTTGCATTTAATTGACAGTCTGAACCACAATTAATAAACTTGATATTGATGGCTGGAGACAATTTGGTACAACCTTGTAAAGAAGTCAGTCTTAAATAATAGGTTCCCGATGGGTAAAGTGGAACATGGAATGTGTCATTAGTGGCCCATGGAATTGGATTGTTAAAATAATACCATTGATATGAAGCATATCCTTTTGGAGCATGCCATACCAACTGCGTAACTGTATCGCAAATATCGTAACAACCTGTGATTAAGCCACAAAAATTTGGTAAAGGATATACTGTTTTAGAAACTGTATTTTTGCAACTGTTAGAGTCAACCACTGTAAACAAATAAGTGCTAGGTGCAGATACTGTAATTGAGTCATTGTTTGATCCCGTATTCCAGTAATTAGCCATAATGTTAGATGAAAATGAACTGCCAACCAATAAGTGTGACTGTCCTTCACACAATGAAGCATTTGGAATAATGTAAGCATTTGGTGTTGGATGAACTATGAAATTAAAGGTATCTACACCCACACAATTATTAGGACTTGTTATTTGAATTACTAAAGAATGTGGGCCAACCGAAAGTCCAAAAAAGGTTGTATTCGGTTGATTGAGCCAAGGGGTGTTGGAACCATCCAAACTCCAATTAATAGTGTAAGGTGTTGCAGGATAATTAACAGTAAATTTAGGATTTGTGCCAAAACATACAGAGTTTGGACCACTTATATTAGGTCTAGGTTGTGGATGAACTAAAACATCAATAAAATTAGAACGTGCAAAACAGCCCTTACTGTCACTAACATCTAAATAATATTTTCCTGTGTATTGTGCATTTATATTAGCTGTTGTGGCAGTTGTATTCCACAAATAACTATACCCAGGATAACCCAAACTAACTGAACTCTGTAACGAAACAGAAGAACCTTCACAGAAAGAGGTTGGCCCTGTGGCATTAATAATCCCAGAAAGTGTATTTGGTAACACTCTAATTGATTTAATTACAGAATCTTTACAGCCGTATACATTAGTAATAACTAACTTTACATTAAACAAACCTGCGCTTGCATAAGCTTTTATAGGTGAATTGGTTATTACAGAAGATAGGTCGCCAAAATACCATACCGATTTGGTGTAAAATCCGGTGCTTGTATTGGTAAACGGTATAGGGGCATTGACACAGACCGAATCGGGTGCTGTAAAATTGGCTTGAGGAAATCCGGGAACTGTTACGGAGATTGTTTTTACGCATACTCCATTCACAGTAAGATTTACATTGTATGTTCCAGTGGTTAAAACAACTGATGTATTGGCAGAGGTGCTAAACACAGGGTTGCTATTGATATTCCATGCATAAGAAGGAGTAGGGTAGCCTGATAAAATTTTAGTTGTGTTAACTAAATTTAAAAGCATACTACCTGAACCATTTAAACAAGTAAATGAAGTGTAAAAATTAGGAATGTATTTTATAGTATCTACTCGCATTTTACAAATAGTACATGAATCTAATTGACTAGTATCAGGAACATTAACGCAAAATCTAACACGGTAGTAACCAGGTTCGGGGAAAGTGTGTGTAGCAGTATTGCCAAACACTATATTAGGACTGCCATAAGGGTCATCAAAATTATAAAAAGGACTACTTGCGCCGCTTGTGTAGGTGCCCGAAAAACTGTCTTTATTGCACCCTTGTTTGATAATTGCAAAATCAACTAAATAATTAGGGTCAGGAATGCATTTTTTGCATGTTGTATCAATTAAAATGGTATTACTTATGCCTGTGCAACCAAAAGAATTAGTAGCTACAACATAATAGGTTCCAATTACATTTGAAGTATAAGAAGGTCCTGTAGCAAGTAAGGTAGATGGCGACCTGTACCATTGATAAGTGGTAGCAATGGCAGGTGCAGCAACAAACATGGAAACATTTCCAACAGTGCCGCAAAAAATATTAGGGTCTGGGGTCGAGATATTGACTATTGGTTTTGGGTTAACTACTATTGTAGAAGCTGCATTAGCACTGCCTGTGCATGAACCACTGTAATTGGCAGTAACAATAATATTATAAGTGCCTGGACTGTAAAATATATGCGTAATAGGAGAGCCAGAACCCGTTCCACCATCTCCAAAATTCCATGTATAAGTGGCTCCAGGCGTACTGCTGCTCATAGTAACCGTAGCACCCTGACATGCAGAAGATGGCACAGTAATAGAAGGTGTTGGAGGTGATGTAACATTAACTGAGAAGAAAGTAGTGTGATTTGTTCCACAAACATTTCTAACTAAAGTAATTAGGGCGGTTCCAGTCCAATTATTCCATTGTACATCAATATTTGGAGAATAGTTTCCCGAAGTTACACTTCCTGCCGCAGTTGGTGATATTGACCAAACAAAACTAGATCCTGGCGAATTGGTAGAATAAGCATTAGAGATTGCTGAATTTGAACAAGCTGAACTTGCACCAATAATGTTGGCAGGAGATAATGGCAAAATAGAATTGACATTGTAATTAATAGCGCTCGACTGACAGCCAGTAGCAGGGTCAACTTGATAAAGAGACAAACTGTATGGTCCCGAAGCACCCCAAAGAACAGATACAAACGGACCACTAGAACTTGTTGGTGTTCCATTTGTAATATTCCACATAAGGGTAAGTTGACTTGAACTAGCAAAACCTAAGTAAGTATAAGGTGTATTTGGGCAAACCAAATTTGGCCCAACAATAGAATCGGGAGGCGATGGGATTGGATTTACTTTTAAATTGAAACTTTGAGGTGCATTACAATAGTTTCCACTTAAGTCGTTGGCTGTAATAGTAAAATTGCCTGGTCCCCAAACCCATAGTGGATTATAAAATAATGAAGCCGCTTGAGTACTTGTTGCCAAAGGTGAAGGATTGCCAGCTTGCGTTATTACCCAATGGATATTTCCTGTTGCAGCCGTGATATGTGAACCTCCTAAAGTCGATTGGTCGCATATTTCACTAGGGTAAAATAAATTGAGTTGAGGACGTTTGGAAACAGTTAAAGTAGCTACACCTCCGCAAGACAATGCTGGTACAGCTCCCGGTGTTGAATGGTAATAATTGGCTGTAATTTGTCCACTCGTAAAACTGGCTTGATTAAAGCAAACTTCTATTTCATGTACATTGACTGAATCAGAAATAATAGTTACACCTGTAGGCACTTGCCATTTAATGCTATCAACTGGAATAGTACAAGAAATTGAATATTTTTCACAGGTATTTTCACAAACCAATGATTTGCCATTAATGGTTGCAGAAGGTGTAATTATGGGTACAACAACAGTTGTTGGAGTAGAACACATTGAAGAACATCCTAACGTTTGTAAAGTTAAATAGCCGGGACCTGAACTGCCCCATGCAACAGTTACAGAAGCATTGGTTGAACTACCAATAATACTTCCATTAATAACAGTCCAATTATAACTTGGACAAATTGCATTAGTGGAATAAGTGACTGTAGTACCAGGACAAACTGTGCTTACACATTCAATGTTTGGACCAGGTAAGGTATTTACATTTACATTGATAAAAGAAGTGTCTTTACAATGACATTCATTTTCAACAATAAGCATAACCGTGTAACTCCCTGATGCTGCGTATGCATGAGACGTATTCCCGGGTCCATTACCATTTAATATAGTTGTATTGCCGTCACCCCAAACCCAGGTATAAAGCCATAATGGACTTCCTCCACCTGTATTTGAAGTATTGATAAACTGGATGGCTTGATTTAGACAAGCATTAACGACCCCAGATACAGCTGCAGGCATGGTGGTAAAAGAAGCATTTGGTTTAGCAACTATGACAACACAAAGTTCATTTGTGCCTACACATCCATTTACATCTGTTTCAGTTACAGTTACATTGCCACTGCCAACACCTGTCCAATAAACTTGGATTGTATTGCTAGTGCTAGGAATTACAGTTGCACTTCCTGCAATAGTCCATGCATAGGTGCTTCCTGCATGAAATGGGGTTGAATAGGTTACCCACGATGAGTCACATACACTTAAACATTCATCTCCATCTCTTTTAGGACCTTGACCCGAGTTCCCATCCCTTTTAATAGAATCTTTTGCACCACATGATGCCGCAAAAGAGGGTAATATAAATGGTTTAGGAGTTGCATAAATAATCACATTTTGATAAGTAGAACAGATCACTTGATTTAAGTTATTTCTAACAATCAAGGTTACTTGCCCACTTCCAGAATTTGCCCATGCAACGGAAATTGATGAACCAGAGCCAATATAAACACCACCAAATGTATTCCATTGATATGTATATCCAACTCCCGTAACAACAGAAGAGTATGATACTATTCCATTTTCACAAACAGAAGTGTCACCCGAGATAGTACACGTTTGTGCATGTATTGAATAACTAATTAAAAATACACTGATAAATGTGAAAATTATTAGATAGATTTTTTTAGTAGTGGCTTGTATCATAGTTAACTTAATTAGTACAAACATAACATTATAATTCAAAAATCCTTTAAATTATTATAAAATGTTTACATATTTGTGACAATTGTAATGTAAATATATTTTTGTTTATCAATTTCTTCTCATTAATATTGAATATGCGTTTTATGATTTTACTTGGATTTGCATTGATTGTCTCTGAAAGTTTTGCCCAATTGACAAAAAACAAATTTTTTTTAAACAAGGATTATCAAGTTACTACAACGAAAAATGAAATTTTTTACAGAGTTCATCAAACCAAGCTCAACGGCAGTTCTATAACATGGATAGATTCTGTTTTCAATAATTATTCGTTTGATAGTTCAACTCTTGTTTATGTAAATAAATATGAAATATCGGGTAATGATACATTATTGAATGGGAAAACACAAAATCATATTCAATCAAAAGAAATTAATGAAGTAATTAGTTCATTCGTAGTTGAATCAACAAATCAAAACCCTTATTTCAAAAAAGGGAATCTAACTTTTGAAAAATTTTTAGCAAATAATATCATTTATCCTGAAAGTGCTAGAGAAAATAATATTACATGTCAAGTTGTTGTAACATTTGTAGTAAATATAGATGGAACTGTTTCAGACATAGAAACAAGTAATTGTAATAATGAAAGTATTGTAAAAGAAGCATTAAGGATAATAACGTTAAGTAGTGGTCATTGGAAAGCTGGAGAGGTTAATGGTTTGGCAGTTAGAACAAAACTTAGAATTCCAATCTCATTTTCACTTGACTAGACTCTTTAAAGCAGAGATTAATTGAATCCCTTTGCTCCTAAAAAAGCTTAATTCTATAGATGAAAACGAATAAAAAATTTACTTAAAATGGTGTAACTATATCCATAAAGGCATAAAAAAAAGGGTTGCAAAACAACCCTTTTTTTAAATATTGTAATAATCTATTAATCTTCAGATTTTACCATTCCTTTGTTAGTAGAGTATATGATTTTAAGAGCGTTAGCTTCTCTCAAACCTTGTTTTACATCCTGTACTATACCCATTTTAATGTCTCTATCAGCTTTGATGGAAACAGTAAATAATGGAACTAAGTTACTTGGTAATCTTTTTTTCTCTTCTTCTACCCAAACAGGAATTGTTCTAGGGTCTCTGAAAGCATCGTTTAATTGTAAACGAGTAGAAGTTCCATAAATTTCAGGTTGTTTTGGTTTACCTATGTACAAGTAGGTAACAACTTGTTTGTTTTCAAGTGTTGTAACCTCAGTTGCTACAGGAACAGAAATTTTAACTTTTATCTCATCGTCTTTCATTTTGGTTACTACCATGAAGAAAAACAATAACATAAATACGATATCTGGTAAAGAGGCCGTATTGATATTCTGTGAATCTGAGCTACCGCTTTTTTTAAATTTTGCCATTAGTCTTTTTAAATTTTTTTATTCATTACCAGTTTTGAAAGCATCTTCTGGTTCAGCTTCTGAAATTTTTTGCGGATATTTTTTTGCGACTAGCTGTTGTTCTTTACTTCCTTTCCTTAATTCAGCGTAAGTAGAACCATATGTGCTCAAAGCGTATTCATCACGCAATTCATTGTAAGCGCGTTTCAATTCATTTTGAACCATAATGTAAACACCATAAGATGTGCCTTTGTCATTTTTAAGTGAAATAACAGCCTTATCTGGATTTTCACTTAAATTAGGGTCAATACCATTATTAGTAATAAATCGTTTTGTGCTTTCCGTTAAATCTTCAATGTTCATCCAATTGTTTTCAACAAGCAATTGATTGTTTGAGTTAATTAAAACCTCATAAATATTCCTTGCTTTAATGGTAGGAGGATCCGGTTGGTTCTCATCTAATTTCGGCGGAAGTTTAATTGGAATACCCTTGTCACTGTCAATACTTGTGGTTACCAAAAAGAAAATAAGTAGTAAGAAGGCTATATCAGCCATCGAACCTGCATTAATTTCTGGTAATTTTCTTGAAGTTCTAGCCATGGTTTAGAATCTTTTAATAAAGTCTCTGATTGAAGCAAAGAAAGTCAAAGCAACTGCACCAACTAAAATGATATAAGTTGCAATAATACTACCACCAATCATCCTTGAATAAAACACAGTGTCTACACCAAATTCAGCCCAATTTGACTGTAATTCAGCGCTGTCTGAAAAGTATCCAATTAGTGTTAAACCTGTTAAAATACCCAAACCAACCATGAACATCATTGCTGATTTTGGTTTTTGAATCAAACTTTTTACAGCTAAAGCAACTGAAGATAAAAGAGTAACTACAAGTAATATGTACATAAGTATCATACCCAATCCAACAGGCATATCAACATCATTTTTGCCAGCAATTAAGATCATAATCGTAAAAACGACTGACAAGCCAATGGTGAGAGCGTAAAAAATATTTTTACTCAGTTTGTTCATATTGTTTATTTTACAATTTTATTTTTGATTAACATATCTGTTAATGAAATTGAAGCATCTTCCATTTCATTAGCGATACTATCTATTTTTGATAACAATAAGTTGTAGAATATTTGTAAAATAATCGCAACAATCAAACCAGCAACTGTAGTTAACAAAGCCACTTTAATACCACTCGCAACAATTGTTGGTGAAATATCACCGGCTGCAGCGATCATATCAAATGCATAAATCATACCTACAACCGTTCCTAAGAAACCTAACATCGGTGCTAATGCAATGAACAATGAAATCCAAACCATTCCTTTTTCTAATTGTCCCATTTGAACTGAACCATAAGATTGAACTGCTGCGTCTACTTTTTCAATACCTTCGTCTACTCTATCTAAACCTTGATAATAAATACTTGCGATAGGGCCTTTTGTGTTTCTGCACTCTTCTTTAGCAGCTTCAACACCTTTTGTACGTAAAAGTTCTTCAACTCTACTTACAAATTTTTGAGTATTAATGCCCATTAAGAATAATGAGATAATACGTTCTATAACGATAGCTAAACCAATTAACATACAAATTAATACTGGCGCCATCCAAATAGGGTCACCCTCGATGAATTTGTTTTTGATAACTTGATGACCAGATGGTGCTTCTGCTTTTTTCTCTTCTTTTGCAGGAGCTTCTGGTGTTACTTCTGTAGTTTTAGCACCAGTATCAGTTGTAGTTTCTTCTGTGGCAGGTGCAGGTGGTGTTTGAGCCATTAATGAACTCATGTTACTGCTAAACAAGCTAATTCCAAGAATTAAGGCGAATAATTTTTTCATTTTTTTTATTTTCTATTAATGAGACTGCAAAAATATTAAAATATTCCACAATCTAAATTAAATATTAGTTAATTCTTTCTTTTTTTTCATCTTTTTAACGATAATTTTTATTTCTACCCTACAAATTCGTTAATTTGTGACATACTTATGACAAAATCTATTGTTAAATATTTTTGTAAGAATTGTGGATA
>JBILJV010000080.1:0-8703 GCA_044377005.1 Bacteroidia bacterium | reverse complement strand
TGAGGATTCATAATTTCCTCGAGTTCTATTTCTTCTTTTATTTCAGGTGTTTCATTAATCGTAATCAGTTCTATTCCTTCATCTTCATCTTCAATTTCACTAACAGATACATCAGATGGATCGACTTGATTTAAAAACTCAGTTTTGATAGACTCGGCTTCCAATTCATGGTCAGAAAAAGGCACAACTGGTATATTTGATTCCTTGTCATCTATTAAATTACTTCTATTAATTGTTTTAAAATCTAGATTATAGACAATAGTTGCAAACATAAAAGCATACAACAACAAGAATAAAACAACACCAAATTTACCAAACAATGAACTCAACCATGACACGCCATAATAACCAAATCCACCACCCATAAACAAGCTGTGTTTATAGAACAGAAAACCCATAAACATTGAGACCCAAATAACAATGAAAAAGGAATATCTTAATGTTTTTAACAAAGGATACAATTGCCAATTAAATAACATTTTAGTACCCAATGTAAAAAAAGTTAATAGCCATACAAAAGAGGCAACTCCAAACCATTTGTGAATAAACAAGTGGCTAAACCAAGCACCCAAATATCCCATCAAATTGACTGCACCTTTTGGATTATTGGTTTTATACCATTGCCAACTGTTGGAAAGCAGTAAATCTTGGTCGGTTTCGAATCCCCATAAATTGACAATATGAGAAATAAAAGACATGAACAAAAACAATGAAAAGAGCACAAAAAAGGCACCTATTACTCTGGCTGTTTTCTCGTCTTTCAACCACGAAAAATAGTTTCCTTTGATACGACTTTTTTTAGCAGACTCCTCAGGCTGAAAGTCATCAGCAGCATTTCTAAATGTATTTTTGTTCTTAAATGCCATTAAAAGGGTTAAAAGGCAAAATTAACCCATGTAACTGAATTATGTCAGTTAAGATAACGAATGAAATCCACAGCAATTTAATACTGTTTACTTAAATGGATTTTTAGTGATTGACAATAAAATATTGCGTCTTCACTTGTTGACCTTTACATATTTTTAAGCTATATAATCCTGATTGATAAGAGGATGTAATTACTTCATTTTGTAATGCATTAAATTCTCCTTTTTCAACTAGTTTACCAGTAAAATCATATATTTCATAATCTGAATTTAACCATTGATTACTAACATGCACGTTCAATAGTTGGTGTACAGGATTAGGGTATAATTGCAAAGATCTGTCATTGTTGATATTTCCAACAGAAACAAATGCCTCAATACTAAACTGCCAAGCATTTTTAGTTATTGCTGGCACATTGTAACCTAGCAAGTCAACAAATGTTCCATTAGGAATTTCAATATCCACCGTTGAACTTAATTTAAAATCAAAGCCCGGGTTTATCTCCACTTGATTACCATTAACAACTACTGCACTAGAATCAACTTTTATTTGAGATACGATTTCATTATTTTCTTTGATTGTAATAACACCCTTTCCTTTAATGACTGTTCTATTGTAATTAATTACAGGTTTTGTAGTAATAGCATTATTTACACTTAACTGCGGAGGATTTAAATTAGTAACATTTGTCAATACTTTATCCAACAAATTAGTTTGCCAAATACCTCTTCCATAGGTAGCTACCACTAATTTATTTTGCGTCATATTTACTTCAATATCCGTAACGACTACATTAGGCAAATTACCATTCAAAACTTCCCAACTGTTAATTGAAGAATCTCTGTAAAACACTCCTAAATCAGTACCAATATACATCGCCTCGTTTTTAGCACTTGATAATTGAATGCAATTAACACTGATATTGGGTAAATTACTCGAAATGTTTTCTATTTGAGAACCTAAAGGCAAGGAACTATTGAATTTAATCACCTTATTACCAGCAGTATAAGAGGAAAGAGTATAGTAAATAATATTATAATTACTAGGATGAACTTTTATCATAGTTATGGGTTGTGAAGACGTTACTATTTTACTCCAAGAACTACCTCCATTATCGCTTTTCCAAATATTATAGTAATCTCCAACATAAATGTAACGACTATCTCCCTTTGCTACAGCTATATTTCTGAGCAATGAATTATTGGTAACACTTGAAAAAATATCATCCCAACTATCACCGTAATCATTTGACATATATACTGTTTTATATGCTGCATATAATTTTGAAGGCTCATTAGGGTCTATTAAAAATGGCGTTACCCAAGCACCTGATCCTCCTTCGGGAATATTATCAGAAATAGTGGAATAATTACCAGATTGGAATCTATCATTACTTCTGTATAACCTTCCGTAAGCATAAGAGGAGTATGTTATATCTGAATTATTATAATCTATAGCACATTCCATACCATCACCACCTGTAGCTTCATACCATTCATTATCTCTAAACATTCTAGCGCCGTTATCTTGTGTTCCGCCTATTAATATATTTGAATCTGTTTCAGTATAACCAATTCTGTAAAACTGGGTGATGGCCATGTTACCAGTTATATCAGTCCAAGAATCCCCGCCATCTGGAGACATATAAATTCCACCATCATTACATTCGAACAACAAGGAATTATCTAAGGGGTGATGCATTAAAAAATGCTTATCAGCATGAACTACTGTTACTCTGTCTGGATTATAGGGTTCATAGCCTGTCCAAAAATTATTGAGTGTCCAATTAATACCACCATTGGTTGATTTCCAAGTATTAACCCCCCCTAAAAAAACAGTATTTTCATTATTAGGGGCAATTGCATATGCGAGGTCGTACCAACCTTGACCCGTGGTTCCACTTCCATCGTATTTATTTGAAAGTAAATTACTTGAATTAAATTTAATATCTATAGTATTACCACTATCAAGTGTTTCATAAATACCCTCCAAACTTCCACCTGTTTTGTGTGACACTAAAAAATGCACTTTGTTTGGATTAGCTATAGTAGTTGCAATTTTTATTCTAGTTCCATTTGCTAATGTTTTAATAGATGTATAATTAGATCCACCATTTAAAGATCTATAAATTCGAGCATTTCCATTCAAATCGAATGAAGTTGCATAAATAACATTCGGATTATTGGGTTTAAATTCAATATCCATGTAATAACCTGTTATCTCTCTCGTCCAAGTTTTTCCTGCGTTGAGAGTTCTGTATATACCATCTGAAGTAGCGCAGTGCAAAATCCATGGTTTTTTTGGATTCATTATAAGCGTTCTAATCAATAAAGATTGGTTTATTTGCCAGTTCAATCCTGTTGTTTTCCATGTTTTACCTCCATCAGAAGACATTAAAACACCAACACTTTTACTATCGCCTCTTGCACCACCAGTCAATCCGGACAAACTTCCTCGGTCACCATCGCCGGTTGCTATATACATAGTGTCGGGTACTGTAGGATGAATAGCAATACTACTAACACCAAGAACAGGATTTTTATCCGAAGTGGTAGTCCAGGTTAAACCCATATCATCTGTTTTCCAAATTCCACCGCCAGGTGTACCAACCCAGAATGTGTTTTTATCGGCAGGGTGAAATGCCACACAATTAATTCTACCCAAACCATTGTAACCACTTGGAGTAGAAAAGGGACCGATGCTTCTCCAGCTTTTATTACTATTTCTTTTGGTACTATTTGTGTAAAATTTATTCCATTCCAACCTGTCATGATTAGAATTGGGGAATTGACCTGACAGACCTACCCTGGTTTCCCAAAACCATTCCCATCTTTTAAAAATGGTATATCCTGACCCTTTTTCTATAGGGCGTTGATTCCAGTAGGTGTAAAATTTATTTTGAATATCAAAAAAACTAGCGCTAGAATCAGCAGACTGAAGCCAAGATTGGGCTTGTGTACTTGTAAAAACAAAAAATGTAAAAATAAAAAGCGATTTATAAAACATAAATTATGGTAAATTAATGGATGGAATAAGTTTAAATTGTTTAACACAAACATAGTGACGTTTGTTTTTGTGAGTTAGGCAGATTAATAAATCCTGACATGGTTGAGGGGGAGAAACTGAGACTATTGTTTGTTCAGGACTTGGGTCTGGATTAAAGGGAACAGTGACAATGAGATGGTATGATTTATTTTTTTTGAGCACAAAAGCATTGTCACTTTTGGGGGCTTTAAATACAACGACAGCAGTTTGATTATGAGCCCAAGCAGAGTCGATAGATTTAATTTTTTTACGAGATAATTTTATAAACAAATCGTACTGAATGGAACCACTTCCGCCAAAAACACCTGTATGTTCAATTAGTTTAGTTGCTGAATCTACTTTAAAATAACGATTCTTATTATCATTATTTTGAGAATAAATAGGAGACAATCCACAAAGGAATAGCAAGAGAAGGAGTGATTTATTTCTCATTTTTCAAAAGTAAAGAAAAAATATCAAAGATCAGTTTCAGTCAACAAAAAACAATCCTAGTCTTCATCAACCTGACTACCAGGCAATTGCTCACTTAGATGAACTTCTTTCTTTAAATAATACTTTACAAAGTTACACCAATCACATTCTTCCTTTCCACAACCATTTTCAAATTCATGATTTTTAATCTTAAAATAGGTGTCTTGAATTTGATGTTCTACAATGGCAAGATCTTTGGGCAATACTTGGAATTTTTCTTTAAAAAATTTTGTTGAATTTCCCACCACATTAGGTTCAATAAAATCCATTTCTCCACCAATCATTTGTTTATTGTAGCGGTCATCGTGTTTTATTAATATGGCATAAAACATCATTTGTCTCCAATAATCACCACCAAATTGCTCCTCAAACTTACTTTCTTCGGTTGCCCCCTCCTTAGGTGGGTTGCATTTCTTTTTACTATTATCATATTTACCTGTCTTAAAATCAACAACATATGCTTTAGTACCTTCTGTAATTACACAGTCCAACTTCCCTTTTAGTGGGATGCCATTAAAATTAACAGAGTTTAAGTTTTTCTCAACATCAAAAGTAGTAAGTGCGGCTAAATCATTTTGATAATTTTGATAATAGGCTGTTAAAACATCTTGCCCATGAATCATCATTCTTTCAAAAGATTTATCTGTAAAACTATCTCTATTTTGGTGCATTGATTTAACAAAACTAGACAAGAAAATAGAAATATCTGGCAATACAGGCTGTAATGCTTTCTCTTTTAACAAATTCTCAAATGCAGCGTGAACGGCAGTTCCAAAAGCTAGATTTTCATTTTTGGCGCTCGGCACTCTCAATACATTGTTGAAATAAAAAGTGATTGGACACTTTAGATAAGAATTGAGATGCGTAACTGAAAGCATGTAATTTTTAAGAATTTCATCAATGAAAGCATGGTCGATAAGATCAAAATCAGGTGTTTCTTCAAAGCGGTAAAAGGCACTTTCAAAATCAAACAAGTCTGTTTCATCCACTTGTGCGTTTTTTTCTTGCAATCCAGCACTTTCAATTAATTCGGACACGAATTGCAATTTACTTACCTCTTTGTCATTAATGGTTTTACTGTAATATGAAATAGTGAGTTGTTTTTTTGCCCTTGTCATTCCCACAAAAAACAAACGTCTTAATTCCTCAATATCCCTTTGGTCTACGACTGAATCAAGGTGTGAGCTAACATATTTAGCAATACTAAAATCTCGTTTATTTCCATTTTTTTTGGACCAGTCTGCTTCGGTACTTCTAATCATAAAGACATAAGCAAATTCGAGTCCTTTACTTTTGTGTAAAGTCATTAAATTGACACTATCAGGAGAGGATGTCATTTGTATAGCATCCAATGAAATACCAAAACGGTTATATTCAGCTACCAATTGCAGCAATTCATTAATGGAAATTTGGGGATTTTTTGCAGCTTGGGCTTTTACAAAATCAAAAAAGGTTCTTAATACTTGTAATTGCCATCTTTTATCAGGCGCATGCATTACATAGCTCAACACACCACCTTTGGCAATAATTCTCTCAACCAATTGAGGCAGTGTTAAATTATTAGATTGTTTAATCCAATACTCTAAATCGGACACCAATCTATTAAGCTCTGCTTTGGATTCACTAGAACTCACATTGTCAAAAAGGGATGCATTTACTTGAGTTTTCTCTCCTAAAAACTCTCGCCATTTTTTTCTTGACTTAGAAATTTCAACCGAAATTTTAGCAATATCTAAGGGATGAATGTTATAAAAATCATAATTTAAAATTTGGAATAACATGGATTCCCCCGAGAATGGCTTTTTATTTTCCGCTTCAATATACTTGAGGATAGTTAATAATTTTTTAATTAAAAGTTCTTCCAATACATTCACTTTTTTAAATGAACTGTATGGGATTTTATGAATATTGAAATAAGCAATTAGGTCATCTACATGTTTGTGATTTCTGTACAAAACTGCAATATCTTTGTATGCTACACCTTGTTGATGCAGAGTTTTTATTTGGTTTCCAATACCGACCACTTCTTGAAGATTATTTTGGTAAACTTCCAAACTAGGTAGCAATTTAGGGAAAGCACTATTCACTGCTCCTTTGGCCAAAAGAACTTTATCTACACTTGTAATACGTTCAGTATTGTAAGAAATCAAAGCTTTTGAAGCATCTAATATCGATTGTGATGAACGGTAATTATCGGTTAAAACAGTGGTATGAATATAATTTTTATAAGCTTCCTCAAAATCTATGATATTGTTAATATTTGCTCCCTGAAAACGGTAAATTGATTGATCTTCGTCACCTACAACAAACAGATTGGGATTATCATCATACCTTGCCAACAAATTAATTAACTCTAATTGAGAACCATTGGTATCTTGAAATTCGTCAACTAAATAGTATAGGAACTGTTCTTGATAATTGAGCAAAAAAGAGGGATCATCTTTAAAGGCATTAATCACCCATAGAATCATATCATCAAAATCATACCAACCTTTTTCCTTCATTTTTTGGGTAAATGTAGAGTATAATTCGGCTGCGGCTTTAAGTCGTTCGTGTTTTTGAAGTTCTTGATTATAACTATCTTCTTTTAAGTCTCCTGCTTTTTTGTCTTTATATGCTCTTTTATAATAAAAATCTCCACTTTCAAGCATATCTTCCAAGTGTTTATCAGTTCTGTTTTTTATAAAATCAATCGAAAAATCTTCTTTCTTCATTATAGAAAATAAATTTTTTAAATCTATAGCTTCTTGATAGACATCTCCTTTTAGTTTTTTTATGGCATGTTGTGCAGGTAATTCGTCTATAATGTCACTTATTACTTGCAATATTTCCAAATCAGAGGCTGCTTGAACAGACTTGTATCCAAAATAATCGGTATTTTCTAATATGATTTGATTACATAAGGAGTGAAATGTGTGAATGTTAACTTGATAGGCTATGGGACCAATAAAACTTTCCAAGCGACTTCGCATAGCCACAACACCGGCATCAGTAAAAGTTACACATAATATTTGGTAGGGTGCTGTATCGGTTTGCTTTAATATATTGGCAATTCTAGCTGCTAGTATTTGAGTTTTTCCGGTTCCGGGACCTGCTATAACCATAGTAGGACCATCTATATGATTAACCGCTTCTTGTTGATTTGAATTTAGGGATTGATAAATTTGTTCAAATTTTTCATCATACGTAAGTTGAGTGTTTACAGACATTTTTAAGCGTGAATTCTTAAAAGCGAATATATTAAATTTTTATTTTCTTTTCTATTAAAAAATGCATTATTAAAAACGGAACGCAAAATAAAAAATAAGAAATATCAGCACCACTTTGAAAAAAAGCCCTTTGAAATCCAGAATGCACAATATGATAAACAAAATAAATGAATATACTTATAAACAATGAATACCCTGACAAAAGTAAAAGACTTAATTGATTATAAAAAAACAGAGACAATACTATTGCAATTAATAAAAATAAGTAATTGTAAATGGAAGGTAACAAAAAACCTGATTGTACTTTGAAAGGATTCATTACGAAAAATGACTCTTGGAATCCGATATAAAAAGGCAAAAATGTAAAAGCAAATGCAATAAGGGCTAATGCTGACCAGCTTAATAACCTATGAAACGAAACTTTTTTACTAAGCAAGGTCATAATTCCCAAGGATAGAAAAGGCATAATAAAGACCATTCGGGTTGATAAAACTACACCAGATAAGAGTGCACTGAGATAAAAGGAATAATTTTGTCGGGAAACACTTTTTTCACTGTAAAGAAGAACAATCATTACCAGAATTGAATTTAATAAGATAGTACTTCGTGACAATAGTTCCCAATAAAAACCCATAAAAGTGAACATAAATAAAATGAAAACAAGTTGTGAAGTTAAATTTTTAATTAGCTTATTAATAAAGAGGACTCCAACAAAAACGGCTAAAAGAGGCATCCAACCGATTTCATTTATCAAATAAAACGGCAAAGCGATTACAAAATAAATGGGCATTGGGCCTGGCGGATTATTCATGTGTGACTTAGCAAAATAGGGATAATCACCATTAAAAAAAGCTTCCCAAAAAGAATATATAACACTCCATCTGTCTACATTTAATGAAGTAATGTTTATTTTATAAAAAACAAACATAGAACCTATAACAGATAGTAATAACAACAAATACATGATTATTTTTTGTTGCTTTAAGGTAATTTTATCGTAAAAAGAAAAATATAAAACACCTAATTGAATACACAATAATAAAATAGTAACTAAAGGGTATAAAGTAGTAAAGCGTTCAAAATATTTAACACAAAACAATCCGTTAATAAA
>JBILJV010000079.1:0-8713 GCA_044377005.1 Bacteroidia bacterium | reverse complement strand
TCTCGCTAGGTTTTAATTGACCCTCATGTGAATGAATAGTATAACTAGCTGCAGGTCTAACACTTATTTCCGTGACTTCGGTGAATAATGTTTCGTTCCCTTTTATTTTTACCTTAACTAAACCATTCCCTAATTCATTTTTAGCTTTCAATGTGTAATAAATTAGCGCTTCTTTACCTGGGTTTATTTGA
Source organism: Bacteroidia bacterium (assembly GCA_044377005.1). Taxonomy (GTDB): domain Bacteria; phylum Bacteroidota; class Bacteroidia; order NS11-12g; family UBA955; genus JABMMZ01. The sequence continues at coordinate 8,522 of JBILJV010000079.1, read as the reverse complement.
ATATTTTCATTGATTTTGTCAATGATTTGTAAAGGACCTTCCACTATCACATCCGGATTTATAGACATCACAGATTGAGTAGTGTTATTGATGTTGACGCCCATTTTAATTTCATCATTAGGGGATAAAAATCGAGGGAGTGAAGTGCTAATCACCAATGGATCAAATACTTTAACTTCTTTTTCTGCAGCTCCAAAAGCCTCGTCTTTATAAGAAACAGCCATTACTCTTACAGCACCATAAAATTGTGGAATGTTGGCCTCAAAATTTACTTCACCTTGCGCATTTGCTTTAATTATACCACTCCAAATACTTAGAGGTTTGAAACGATTGGTTGAAAGTGGATTAACCCTTTTTTCAAGACCCATTCCATCTCCACCACTAGCAGTGCTTGTCATTTCAGGGAATAAGCGGGCATATAAATCAAAACTATTTACCATTAAAGCTCTTTTTTGATAAAAATACTGAAATGGGTTGGGAGATTTAAAGTTTTTTATTGATAAAATGCCTTCATCAACGATCGAAACAGTGACTTCAGCATTGGGTAATGTTTTTATTTTAATATTTTGTTTTGACTTTGAACGACTGTTTTCAGCGCAACTGATAGTGACCGGTATTTCTGTTTTTTCTTTATTAATGCTAATGTTTATTAAACCATGTGCAACAGTTAATGGCAAACTATTATCAGCCATTTTTTTGATTAATGTAGCGTTGATATAGATGTTGGGAATGTGTTGTTCGTTTAAATCGAGTTTTAATGAAGCTGTTTTGTCTTTGGTTTCCAATTGGTGGTATTCCAATATTTTGTTTCTTTCTACAGTTACTAAAAGTTTGCCATTAAATGGGGTTTTAAAGAGTAGTTGTGCCGTTTCATTATGATTGTACTTGGTTTGGTTGGATTCTATAATAATCTCTCCGTCTGTGTCCACTTCAAATGAAGAGGCGTTGTTTGAACCATATTGATAAGCGTAAAATGAAGTTTCTGAATATCCTGTGGGAATACCAATTTGTTTAATCCTTATTTTGAATTCACCAGATAATAATGGGGTGTACATAAAGTCTACTTTACCGTTGTTAAAACTTACTTTTTTGGATAGTAATAGCTTTTCTGTTGGTTTGGAATTGTATTTAAATGTACCATTGTAATTCTCTAAAATGTTTTGCCATTCAATTTTGTAAACCTCAACAATAGTATTGCTAGCGTTAATTGGTTTTTTTAATGCATTTAATGCCAATAATTTGAAAGTAATTGGTTTGTTCATGTCTATCCAATGCTCATGTTTGGCAATGCCATAATACACACTTTGTGTATGGACGTTGAATTTCTTAATTCTGTTAACAGGTCTGTTGTTTTCATCAAAAACAGTTACAAAAGATTGACCTTTGATAAAGCCTGTATTTTGCCATTCAGTTGGTATGTCAAATGTTTGACTAAAAAGTCCGCTTTCATTGGTTGTACCTTCTTCAACATTAGGCTCAAATCTGATTTTGTTAGGAATGTTAAAAATATAATTGGGGTGGCTTTCGGAATAAAAAGATTCACTTTTAAATAATAATTCACTTTCATAAGCACGATTAGCAGAAGGTGGTCCAAAAAAAGTGAGTGCTTCGCCATTTATTTGTATCTTTTGACCTATGCTGTAATCTTCTTTGTCAGAATTTACTTTTACTTTTATTTTGTCTGGTATAAATTCTTCAATGCTGATTTTTTGTGAGTTTAAAACAACATCATTGCTATTTAGGACTTGCAATGTGTATTGTCCTGTTAGGTATGAAGGAAGTGTTGTAAAAGAAGCACTTGCTGCACCCTGTAAATTGGTATTTATTCTTTTTTCCATTGAAACTTTTCCATTGGGTGCAATGAGTTTGATAAACAAAGGAATGTTTTCCAAATTCTGCATAGATTCATTTCTTACAATGGTATTAAATGGGATAGTTTCTCCGGGTCTATATATGTTTCTTGCGCTGTATAGGTAGGCCCACCATCCAGTTTTGTTTTCCCTTATACCATCAGTTTCAAATCTTGCAGTTTCTATTTTGTTGTCTTTTAAAAGTAGAAAATTGAAATCTTCATTGCTTTCTACAGTAATCATTGCAATTTTAAAACCTGCAGTTTTTGATTCCAAGTCCTTAAAATGTGCAACCCCGTTTTCATCCGTTTTTAACGTATATAAGTTTTGATTATTACTGCTGTATAAATTCACCACAACATCAGAAAGTGCATCACTTGTTAATATGGAGTTGGTCATTACAAATAAATCATTTTGACTTTGTTTGGCCAATATGCCTATGTCCGAGATTGATATTAGTTTAGATGCCGAAGAATAGTCGTCGCCATTGCTCTTAACCTGAATGTGGTATATGCCTTTAAAACGCTTATCATTGTTTAAGTTTACATTCAATAAGGAGGTGTTTTTTAGTTTAGGAAGGTTTTTGGTTTCTATAGTTTTATTGACGATAACCTGACTGTATTGTTCGTTGTAATCCTCGTAATAATAGTTGTTGCTAGTGTATAATTCTTCACCATCTTCTTCATAGTATTCCCAATCATAACCCTGCATGTTGTTTAGGTATAAAAGAATATTATTGCTGAAAATTTTGTTGACTTTTAAATTGACTTCAGGGATGTTGGTAATGTTTAATCCAATATTTTGGTTGCCTTTGTTAGATATGTAAAGAGCTTTTTTGTTGATAAAGTTTATAGATGGAGGCATTTCTCCAAACATTAAATTACTAGTATATGGTTCATTAAGTTGTCCGCCTAAAACCCCTTTTATCGTTTTATTAATGGTTAGAGTGTACCCAACTTGTTCTGCAAATTCTCCTCTGATTTCGAATCCATTTTTAGTTTTTTCTATGGTTGTTTCTAATGGGGGTTCTATGGTATAGCAATTTTTCAAAGAGCTTTCTTCTATTTCTTGTGAACAAGCCAATGAAATAATACCGATATTGCCATCAAATGATTGGTTGACAGAAGTGATGGATAATATGTAAGGTGATGGCACCACAAGTTGTTCTTTTAATAAATCAGACGTTTTGTAGTCGCTTCCAGCAGGTCCAAATCCTTTGTCAATTTCTAATTGAATATTTAAATCTTCTTTTATAGCTTTTTTATCTGCTATTTCTACACTAATTTCTGAACTCGATTTGTCATTGGTAGTTGCGAAATTTTGTGGGGTTTCATTGATATTGATTTTGGCTTTATTAATAAATTCGTTCGGTTTAACAGGGTAATTAAAATCTATGTTTAATTTTAATGTCGGTGTTGCCGTTTGTTCATTCAATGTCCAAAAGCCATGAATGGAACTTATTTTAAGAAATGGAGTGTGGAATTCAGTCGAATTGTTGTCTATATTGCGATTTAGTTGAAATGATTTCTTAAGACTTTCGTTAATTTTAGCGACATATTTAGTGCAAATTTTTAATGATTTAAGGGGTGTGAAAATGACTTCATTTTTATCAGTCCATCTAAATTTTCCTTCAATAGTAGGGGTAAACAAAATTGGAATTGTTGTTTGCTGCAGCTCGTTCATTTCGTCAATGTTTTTGACAATGTCTTCGCTGAATCTGAAAATTAGATTTTGAGACAAAGTAACTTCTTCGCTAAAATTGGTGTATATAATCTTTATGGATTGTGAACTGTTGTTGCATGAGAAATTAATAAGTAAAAAAAGCCCAATTATTGTTTTGAAAAAACGTGATTTCATTTTGATAGAAATTTATTGTGCTAATTTAAGATGTTTTATATTGTTTTTATTATTTTTTAAAAAAAATGTAAGTATGTTTGTTTTTCAAAAATGACCAATCAAGAACTTTCTAAACTGTTTACTTTGTATGGTAAGTTGTACGAACTACATGGTGGTAATTCCTTTAAAGTTAAATCGATAGCTAATTTTGTGTTTTTTTTAAAGAAATTCCAAGAGCCTTTTTTTGAAATGGATGAGGCGCAAATTTTGTCTAATTTAAGTTTTCATAAAGGTTTTTTGCCAAAACTGATTGAAATTAAAGAAACGGGTACATTGCAAGAACTTGACTTATTAATCCAAAAAACACCAAAAGGGGTTGTCGATTTATTGAATATTAAAGGTTTAGGTCCCAAAAAAGTGGAGGTGTTGTGGAAAGAAGTTGGAATAGCCTCTGTAGTTGAACTTCTCGATGCTTGTAGGGAAAATAGATTGGTAGAAATTAAAGGATTTGGTCACAAAACACAAACTCAAATTTTGTCTGATATTGAATTTAAATACAATCAAGAAGGTAAATTTCATTGGGCAAAAGTGGAACCCATTGCTTTGCTAATTTTGGAAAGTCTCAATAGTTCTGATATTTGTATTAAAGTGCAACTAAGTGGAGAATATAGAAGGTTGGATGAAATCATCAATCAACTCGAGTTTGTAGTTGAAACGGTTACCCCAACAAATGATTGGACAAGTCTCTCTGTGCCTCATTTGGATTTTATTGAACTTAATGGAACATTAGCTAAGTTCAAATATGCCGAAGTTTTGAATGTAGTCTTTCATTTGAGTAATTCAGATGATTTTGAAAGTATTCTATTTGAAACTAGCGCAACGGAAAGCCACTTAAGATTAATAAATTATAACAGAAACGCAGTTAATAAAAGCTCAGAAGAAGAAATTTACAAGTCTTTAGGGTTGGTTTATGTTTTACCTGAGTTAAGAGAGGGATTAAGTGAGTTAAATAATTTAGAAAAACAGGCAAATCTTATTGAATACAAGGACTTGAAAGGAGTAATTCACAATCATACCACTTACAGTGATGGGTTGCATACGCTCAAAGAGATGTCTGATTTTGCACAAAAAAGTGGGTTTGAATATCTAGTAGTTTGCGATCACTCACAATCTGCAGGTTATGCCGGTGGATTAAAGCCAGACAGAGTGATACAGCAATTTGAGGAGATAGATAAAATCAATGAAGGGTATAATGGGTTTAAGGTTTATAAAGGAATAGAAAGTGACATATTAATCGATGGGAGTTTGGATTACGATGAGGAATTATTGTCGCAGTTTGAGGTCATAGTAGCGAGTGTTCATAGTCAATTGACAATGGATCAGGAGAAAGCTCACAAAAGACTTATAAAAGCCATCGAACATCCCAGAACTAGAATTTTAGGTCATCCAACCGGGCGATTGCTTTTGATGCGCCCGGGATACAGTATCAATCACCAATATATTCTTGATGCTTGTTTGCAAAATAAAGTCGTTGTTGAACTCAATGCCCATCCTTACCGTTTGGATATCGATTGGCGTTGGATCGATTATTATGTGTCGAAAGGAGGGTTAATTAGCATCAATCCCGATGCCCATCACAAAGATGGTTATCAAGACATGCGTTATGGTGTCAATGTGGCAAGAAAAGCTTACCTAACACCCGAATCTTGTTTAAATTCAAAAGATTTAAAGGCTTTTGATACTTGGGTAAAAAATAAGTAGTTTTGTATCAATCCTATAGCCAATGAAAATATTAATCATAAGGTTTAGTTCTATTGGTGATATTGTATTGACAACACCAGTAATTAGAGCAATAAAACAACAGGTCCCCAATGCGGAAGTGCATTTTGCAACCAAAAAACACTTTGGTGTTTTATTGGAAAATAACCCATACATAGACAAATTGCAATTGTTTGATAAGCAATTACTTCAGTTTGCTAAAATGTTGAAAAATGAAAAATATGATGTCGTTATTGATTTGCATCACAATCTTAGAACGAGGATAATAAAATCTATTTTAAAGGTGAAAACCTACCATTTCGATAAATTAAATTGGGAGAAGTGGTTAATAGTGAGATTTAAAATTAATATTTTGCCATACATCCATATTGTTGACAGATATCTCAATACTTGTCAATCTCTAGGTGTAGTGAATGATGGAAAAGGTTTGGATTTTTTTATCAATGAAAATGCCAATTTAGAGGGAAAATGGGATCTTAATTCAAGCTATTTTGTTTATGCCATTGGAGGTCAGCACGCCACTAAAAAATTGCCTTTAAATAAGCAACTTGAACTGGTCAGTTTATTAAACTTGCCTGTGGTTTTAATAGGAGGGAAGGAAGATATTCATCAAGGTAAACTAATTGCGAAAGAATGTCCAACTGTAGTTAATTTATGCGGAGAGTTGAGTATTCATCAAAGTGCATTGTTGATTAAAAACAGCCAAAGATTGTTTACGCATGATACCGGAATGATGCACATTGCAGCGGCATTAAAAATTCCTGTAGTGTCTATTTGGGGGAACACCATTCCTGATTTTGGAATGACTCCTTATTATCCTTTAAACAATGGAATTGAACAAAAAATATTGGAGGTTTCAGAATTGTCGTGCAGGCCTTGTAGCAAAATTGGCTATAGCGCCTGTCCAAAAAAGCATTTTAAATGTATGCAAGAGATGGATTTCTCTGAAATTCCAGAGTGGATTTCTAAGAATTAGTAAACCTGGGAAATTTCCATTTTTCGCTTAGTCCCATCTTTTAAAAATACAACAATGTATTTTATATTATTTGTTTTGTGAGGGGTTTTTAAAATTTGAATTTGGGTAATTTCACTTTCTGAATCTGTGTTTATTAAGACTTTAGATACTGACGAATTAGTTTTTTTTTCTAAATCAGTGAGTTTGCCGGTATTAAAAATCATCATTCTGTTTTTTGCCTGAGGAAGTTCATCTAATTTGACTTGAATTTTACCATCTTTTAAGGTAAACATTGTGTTGCCATCAAAAGGAGATTTAGGAGTGTTAATGACTTGTATCATTGAGTCAAGTCTTTTTTCTGGTTTTAAATGAAGAATACCGCGGTTTTCACAAACAATAAATAAAATATTGTTTCTAACATAGTAGGCGGCTTTGCCTGTGAATGCTTCATTGATTAAGGCTTCAGATTGATTGTTTTCGCAAGCCATTTTTGTTGACATTAAAACGCCAAAAGAGATAACGCCGTCTTCAATAATTGCGTTGCCATTGAAAGTGTTACAAGAATTATTTCCGCTAATTTTGTTGTTGTCGATATCGAATATTGCAAAAGCACTTGTTCTTCTCAATGGAGTAAGAGTGCCGTCTTTTTCATAATTCACAATTTTCCAACGGTTGTTACTCAACAGTCTTTTGTCGGTTAAAACTTTGTTAACTTTATCAATTGTTTTTATAAGTTTGAATTGTTTGGTAGCAATAGAGTCTCCCGGAAATTGAATAACGGTTTCTAAAATCTCTATAGTTGTTTCAAATCCTGGTTCAAAAATGAACCCTTCAATATCGTGTGGGAAGTCGCGCCAAACACTATCAGGGTGTGATTTGATTTTCAAACAAGCCATAATAGTATTTTGGTAAGTGCATGAAATTTTTGCATCAGCGACAATAATAGTTTTGGTTGATTCAGTTTGACCCCAAGAAGTATTGGAGATAATTAATAAAATAAATAAAGGGAATATTGAGGGTTTCATTTTTATTATTGAATTGCTTTTAAAGAGTATGTGTGCAAAAATCTTGCAAAATTTGTTAAAAGACAAAAATAATCAAATTATTCATTTTTTGTTTAATGAATAATAGGAATTAGTATGTTGATTTTGTGTAATTTGTCATAAAACAAAAAAGCCATTGTCTTTTTACAAACAACGGCTTTCTTGCATCAGCGTATGAAATGGATATCAGTATTACTACAACTATTATCGCATTGCATCTTATAGACGTTTAGTAAAAAAAAATAGTTGCGTAGTTTTGTTATTATGACAAAAAAATGACAAATTACCTAGTTAATACCCATGATCATCAGGTGCCATTAGACCTAAAATCACTAAACCCCAGAATAAAATACTGATAGTAATTAATGCAATTTGCCTTGAGCTAAAGCCATTTTGTATTTTAACATTTATATCATCTGCCTTTTGTTTGGCATAGTTTAAAGCATTAAAAGGGCCTATCATAAAGAGGAAAGTTAATGTAGAAATCATCCAATAAGGATCCGGAAGTTGCCCCATTAAATTAAAGACTATTACTCCCAAGAAAGCAAAAGTTGGAGAATAGTTTTGTTCATAGCCTTTTTCTTTGGCGTAATTTAAAATATTACTAAACAAAGAATGCAAAAAGATGATAGCCAATAATGTTCGGATAGCGGGCATAATATCTAAATTGTCTTTTTGTTTAAAAAAACGCCAAGCTTTGTATGACCACCATACATCGTACAACCCAAAAGTAATGATACTTAGAAATATGAATTTATTTAAGCTAATAATCGTTTGTTCTTCAATTGTGCTTTCGTTTTGAATGATGTTTTGGTCAATGATTTCTGATTGGTTTTCCATATATTGTGATGTTTTCAAAAGTATTGTATTTAATTGAATTTGCAAATTATTGAGGGTAAATGGTCTTATATCTACAATAGTAGAAATTTAAATAGTCTTGTAGACGGTGAATATATTTTAGATGAGATATGCTAATCTACAATAGTAGAAATTTAAATAGTCTTGTAGACTTATCAAACTAAGAAATTGGCCCCTGTACATCTACAATAGTAGAAATTT
>JBILJV010000082.1:0-8307 GCA_044377005.1 Bacteroidia bacterium | reverse complement strand
CTTAGTTTTTGCAACATACCCTTTTCGATATTTTTTACATAAACCTGTAAACCTGATGATTCTTGAACGGCATGGTAAAGAATATAATTAAGATTAAAGGCATCATGTGTCATGCTAGGTGATGTTGAAAATCTTTTATAATGGTTTTTTTTATCTGCTTCTATTATAGCCTGTTTCAAATTAAATGGGTCCAAAAACTGCGTTGAATTGGCATCAAAAAACACTGGATAAGGAAGCATGTAATACCAATCACTGCCTTTAATAGCATACAAATGCGGTGATACAATTTCTTTTTGCGAAGTAAACATGGCAAATATTGTAAAATGCTTTACAAGCACTCTACTTTTAGGGTCCGACTTAAGCGTACTTTTATTTTCATTGAATTTAAAATCAATTTGGCAAAACTGTTTGGAACTGTCGCAATAAAGCAAACGAAGTTGAGCATCGTCGGTAAACTCCAACTCTTTATATTTTGGAAAGTAATTGTAAGAAACCAAGGGCGGATATTTTATAACATATACTTTATGAAAGTTTAAATCTTGGTCGTACCGCAATAAACAATAGCTGTACAAATTTAGATTTTTGGGGTTTTTAAATCGGAGAGCTACATACAAACTGTCATTCCTATTACCGATACTCAAAATCTCAAATATATTGACATTTTGAAACATGACATGTTCCTTGCCGTTGGAATAATCTTTAGACATCCCCATTTTTATCAAAGCTTGGGTTGTAATACTGTCTTTTTTAATATTTTTTTCCTTAAGCAGGTGCTTTGATTGCAAGTCCACTTTTACAAGATTGCTGTGATTATAAAGATACACATGATTTCCCAAACTAGTAGAACCTAAAAAGTTGGTTGCATTTAATGCATTCACAATAAGGAAAACACAAATTGTAAATCTGATTTTTTTATTCAAAGTAAATATAATGGTCATTTATACAATTTTATTCACTATTAACATTAAATAGTTAGATATTATAGCCTAGCTTAATCATTAAAATCGAAAAAAGTAAAAAAATCAGAAACTAAGGCTTATAATTCAGATTTATAAACCTATACAATTATTGTAAAAACAATAAAAAACGAAATTGAAAAAATGAACTTTTTCTTAATCAAACAACCTAAAAAAACACAATTCAATACAATTACCTTACAATTACCAATTTTTTGGTTTCAAAAAACGGGTCATCAAAACTGTGGTAAATAGACTCGATAGTAATTTTTTTGCGTGGGTATACTTCTTTAAAGTTTATTAACTCTTGAGTTAAATCGCCACCTTTTAAACAAGCAACCTCTGAATCTGTCTTTAAATTCTTATGAATCCAAGCATAAAAATCAACCAATTGGGTAACTGCCCTACTTACAACCAAATCAAACTTGCCTTTAACTTGTTCTGCTCTTAATTGTTCTGCTTTAACATTTGTTAGCCCCGTTCCTTCAATGATGGCATTTACAACGCCAATTTTTTTACCTATAGAATCAACCAAATAAAACTCAATATCAGGGAACAAAATGGCCAATGGAATACCGGGGAAGCCACCGCCTGTTCCTATGTCTAACACTGAACGAATCTGCGAAAAATCAATAAATTTGGCAATTGCCAATGAATGCAAAACATGTCTTACATACAATTCATCTATGTCTTTTCGTGAAATGACATTAATTTTTTCATTCCAATCGGTATAAAGCGCATACAATTGATCGAACTGCTTAATTTGCTTTTCAGTAAGTTCCTTAAAATATGTTTGTATGATTGCAGAGTCTACCATTTCTTTTGTTTATTAAATAAATTCACCAACCCAAACATTGCATTATAGATTACATAAAACATATCGAATAGGGGCATCCATACTATTTTATATTTGTGTTTTAGTTTTTTGAATGCCATAAAAACCAAGGGAAATTTAACTAACCAAAACAATAACAGCAGAATCAATGTCCAAAACCAATTGTTTATTAAAAACAAATTGAGAACTATTAAAACCCACATTAACGCATGAGACAACCCAATGAATCCAAGCTTTACTTTGTCTTTAAACTTGTAATACTTCCCAACAAAAGTATGTCTCTTTTTTTGCAAATACCATGTTCTAAAATTCGTTTTACTGCTTGTAAACATGAAAGCATCGGGATGAATACAAATTGCAGTATTGTTAATAGTTGCTGCGTCTCTTACAAACAAATCATCATCTCCAGAAAGAACGTGTAAATGACTAGCAAAACCCTTCACTTTCAAGAATAAAGACTTTTTATAACTCATGTTTCTTCCAACACCCATATAGGCTTTGTTTCGCATTGCGTATGAAAAATACAAAATAGCAGTCCATAAATTATCCATTTGTGAAATTAGATTAACAAAAGTCTGTTTTCTAATAAATGGAGAATAGCCAAGAACAATTTCTGTAGAAGGATTTTCCAAATAAGGGGCAACCATTCTTTGCAACCAATAAGGAGATGCTGGCATACAGTCAGCATCTGTTAAAACAATAATTTCATTAGAGGCCGCTTTTATTCCTAGTGTGAGAGCTAGTTTTTTACCGAGGGTTTGTTTTTTCATTTCTTCTGTTACATACACACCTTTTACATTTGGAAATTGCTTAACAGATTCTTCAATAAATGATTTAGTTTCATCCCAACTGGCATCGTCTATCAGAACAATTTCAAAGTTTGGATAATTTTGATTCATCAATTCAGGCAAAAGCTTTTTAATATTTTCAAAATCAGCACGAATAGATATGACAATACTTACAGCTGGCCAAGAAACATGAATAGGCATGTCAGTTTTTTTGACTTTCAAAAACGGTAAAATTAAATAGAAATGAACGATTAGTTGTATTAATACAAAAAGTCCACATGATACAAGTATTACGATTTCAAAAATCGTATTTGGATATTGTAACGTCATGTTTATTTGAATCCAATTCCAGTTTTTTGTGAAGGAATATTGTCTGCTTTAAATTCGTCAACATCCTCAAAAATAAGTGTCCCAATTACCTTAGCCGTTCTTTTACTCTTAGGCAATTCGCTCAATCTTAAATGTTGATTTCGCACCGCTTCTTCTATTACTTTTCTTACCGCCCTTCCATTTCCAAAAAACTTATCACGTTTTTGGTACATGTATGAGATGTAAGTTTTAAGTTGTTCTTTAGCTGCCTCATCTGGACTTAAGTTATGGTCGGCCAATTGTTGGATAGCTATACCATATAAATCTTCGGCATTAAAGTCTTCGAATAAGAAAGTACGGTCGAACCTAGATTTTAAACCAGGATTGGTCTCCAAGAATTTCTCCATATTTTGAGTATAACCTGCTGCTATTACCACAAATTTTCCTCTTTGGTCTTCCATTCTTTTCAAGATAGTTTCTATGGCTTCTCTACCGTAATCATTTCCACCACCTTCTGTTAATGAATAGGCTTCATCAATAAACAATACACCTCCTTGCGATTTGTCTAACAATTCAGAAGTTTTAATTGCCGTTTGACCAATATAACCACCCACCAAAGATTGTCTATCGCACTCTACTAAATGACCACGTTCTAAAATTCCCAATGCTTTGTATATTTGAGCTAATATTCTGGCTACAGTCGTTTTACCCGTTCCAGGGTTACCCAAAAACACAGAATGTAATGAAAATATTTCACGCGGATTTTTTCCAGACTCCTTGTAATATCTCACCAATTTGATCAGTTCATCTATGTCATTTTTAACCTTTGCCAAACCAGTAAGTTTTCTTAGTTTTCCAACCGATTCTTTCAATAATTCTTCGTCAATTGGAATATCGGCATCGGTTTTAGACTGAGCTGTAAATGCTTTTAAAACATCCTCTTTTTCTATAGTGCTGAGTGTTTCCAATGTTAGTTTATTTGGGTCTTTAACTTTCATTACTCTCAATCCTAAATTCATTTTAAACTCATCAATCATGGAATTAACCATTCTTGCATTTCCAAAGAATTTATCTCTATTTCTGTAAGCATCTACCAAATGTTTATACATTTCAGCAACAGCACTTTCGCTTAACTTAACACCTCTTTTTTGACAGGCATATTCAGAGATTTTGATTAATTCCTGTGGGATATAATCAGGGAACTCATAAATCATGTTAAAACGTGATTTTAATCCAGGATTAGACTCAAGGAAAGTATTCATTTCGGTAGGATAACCTGCAACAATAATAGCGATATCACTAGCATCACTCAATTCTTTCAATAAGATTTCAATGGCTTCTTTTCCAAAATCTTTACTGTCATCGTCTTTACGGGCTAATGAATAAGCTTCATCAATAAATAGGATACCATCTTTTGCTTTTTTGATAGCTTCTTTAGTTTTCGGTGCTGTTTGTCCAATAAACTCAGCCACCAAATCCCCTCTATCTACTTCATGGACGTGACCTTTTTTGAGTAACCCTAATTCTTTATAGATTCTACCAAGCATTCTAGCAACGGTGGTTTTACCCGTTCCCGGATTTCCTTTAAAAACTGCATGCAAGTTGATATGTTCATTATCAGCCACCCCTTTCTCTTTGCGCAAAGCAATAAATTTAAGATAGTTTGTATATTCTTTAACTTTAGATTTAATGCTATCCAAACCAATCATGGCATCTAAATCTTTCAATACATTTTCGTATGAATCATTAACCAAAGGAACATTAACAACTTCGGGTTTCACCTCACTTGTTTCTTGGTTGTCCTCTTCTAGTTCAAAGTCAAAATCTGCATCGAAGTAGAACCCTGACTGCACCAAAGGGATAAAATCCTCTTCAACAGCTTCTACATAATCATCGCCAATTTCGAAAGGGACGCTTGCTACTAATTCGTCCATAAATACCACTTCGATGTAATATCGACCTCTACCCCAAGTACCTAACATATCACTACCCCAACCTACAGTGGTACTAAAATTCTCATCGTCAGGCTTTACAAAAAACAGTTTTGTTGCAGAACCTTTAAGGTATCCTGAAGAAGTTTTATAATTAAACACCAATTCACAAGCCCAATCTGTACTTTTTCTAACTAAATTTTTAGCATTTATTTCGATCCAAATGTAACGAGTTGTTAACGCATTGAAACAAATGTAGTATTTTCTATCGTTATCAATTAAGTTGGCATCAGGACCTTCATAAAGTTTTAAAGTATTAATTTTAAAGAAGGGATTATTACCATTTTTAACAACACCTTGACGTTCGATATAAAAACTTTTGGTTGCAAATAGTTCATCATTGACATAGGCTTCCCAACGGTAAGCCCCTGCTTTCCAATAAGTATTAGGCGTTTTTACACCCCAACCTTCACGTACAAAGACGATATTATCGCGTTTATCAATTGATCTGTCACAGTTTAAATCGCAAATTTCTTCATCTGCTTCATTCAAACATTTCAATTTTAATTTTAAATCCCAATTATCTTCATCGTATTTTTTGTTAAAAAAAGAAAACTCACAATAAATGTAAGCGGTTTCATTTTCATCAAAAACAGATCTATATTTCTTTGCATTGTGTGCCAACCACTCAGTGCTTCCATAGGTTTTAATGTCTCTAAATTTCAACAAGTCTTTGATGCTCATATAAAAAATAATATCAAGTTTCAATATTAAGCAATTCTAAATTTTAAAATGTCAGAAAAATGTATTTTTTTCAATAATTAAAAAAGTTTTTGTTTTTCAAAAATATTGAATATTTTTGCCCCCCTCAATAGGTGAGGTGACTGAGTGGCCTAAAGTAGCAGTTTGCTAAACTGCCGTACGGGAAACTGTACCGAGGGTTCGAATCCCTCCCTCACCGCAAAATAAAGTTGAAAAGTAATTTTACAATTTAAAAAATAAATTGTACTTTTGCAAAAGTTCTTAAAATTAGAAAAGACCCTTTGGTCGGATGTTTTTTAGTTTGGTCCGACATTTTTTATTAGCTTATCTAAGCTAATAATCAAAACAACTACTTTCGGGGTGTAGCGTAGCCCGGTATCGCGTCTGCTTTGGGAGCAGAAGGTCGTAGGTTCAAATCCTGCCACCCCGACAAAAACGGCAGTTGACAGTCTAGATATTAATAAACTGTTACTGCCTTTTTTTTTGAATGTTAATGGTCTCGTAGCTCAGTTGGATAGAGCAACAGATTTCTAATCTGTGGGTCAGGGGTTCGAATCCCTTCGGGATCACAAGTAACAAAGCCTTCACAAATGTGGAGGCTTTTTTTATGCCTAAAAAATCCTCCAAGCGTCGAAGACCTTGAGGGGATTTTAAAGAGGCATAAAAAAAAGGGCCTGTGAAACAGGGCTTTGAGACTTGTGCAGAACCACCTTCTAAGGATAATATTATAATCCCTTCGGGATCACAAGTATCAAAGCCTTCACAATAGTGAAGGTTTTTTTATGCATAAAAAATCATCCAAGAGTCGAAGACCTTGAGGGGATTTTAAAGAGGAACTATTTAACTGAGCTTTAATAATTGTATTACTTGTCCTCTTTTTATCACTCTTAATTCAAAGTTAATGATTTAATTACTCGGCTAAAAATTAAAATAAACTTAATTTGAATATCTCAATTTATTATCGTAATATTGCAATGTGAAAATTAGAACTTTTCGCCAAACTAAATTTTAAAACATGGGCATTACCAAATCAGACCAATTTACTGAACACCAAAACAAAATGGCGAATATCCTAAAAGCACTTGCACACCCTGCAAGAATTGCTATTGTAGAATATCTCCTTTCTGTTGACGCTTGTATTTGTGGTGATATAGTTAATGAACTCCCCTTGGCACAACCCACAGTTTCCCAACACTTAAAGGAACTTAAAAATGCTGGAATAATTAAAGGAACTATCGAAGGTAAAGGCATTTGCTACTGCGTCAATGAGGATATTATCGCAGAATTAATGTCCTACTTTAACGCTATCAACAAACAACTTAACTTTAAAAAATGCTGTTAAACCACCCCAATTATGAAACTAACTGAAATAAAAACCAAACTAGCTGAATTAAATTCAGTTGACTTCGAATTACAAAATGGAACAAAAGTGCCTGACCACTTTCATGTTACCGAAGTCGGTGTTGTAAACAAACATTTTATTGATTGTGGAGGAACCATTAGAAATGAAAAAATGGCCAACTTCCAACTTTGGAATGCCAATGATACGGACCACAGACTTAAACCACAAAAACTACTTAATATCATTGAATTATCTGAAAACAAATTAGGGTTGGAAGACTTAGAAATTGAAGTAGAATACCAAATGGAAACCATTGGCAAATATGGCTTAGAATTCAATGGTAAATCTTTTGTATTAATGCCTAAATTCACAGATTGCTTGGCTTCTGACAGCTGCGGAATTCCTCAAGAAAAAAAGAAAGTCCGTCTGTCTGAAATTCCGGTTAATAACAACTCCTGCTGTTCTCCTGATTCCAACTGCTGCTAAGCTTCATGAGTAACCAAAATTGCACCCCTGCCTTCGAGAGAAAAAGACTGAGTTTTCTCGACCGACATTTAACTATTTGGATATTTTTGGCCATGGGCATTGGTGTTTCCATTGGTTATTTTATCCCTAATAGCAGTCAATTTATCAATTCCTTTTCAAGCGGCACGACCAATATTCCTTTAGCCATCGGGTTAATTTTGATGATGTATCCCCCACTTGCAAAAGTAAAATATGAAAAAATGGGCGAAGTATTCAAAAACACAAAAGTATTGACCGCTTCGCTTATTTTAAATTGGATTATCGGTCCAGTATTCATGTTTATTTTGGCCTTAATTTTCTTAAAATCATACCCAGCTTACATGACCGGACTAATTCTTATTGGATTAGCGCGTTGCATTGCTATGGTTGTGGTTTGGAACGACTTAGCTGAAGGGAACAGAGAATATGCCGCTGGTCTTATCGCCTTAAACAGCATATTCCAAGTATTACTTTACAGTTTTTATGCTTATTTATTTATCACTGTTTTACCACCCTATTTTGGATTTGAAAGCTACAAGGTAAATATCAGTGTGTGGCAAATTGCAGAAAGTGTTGGCATATACTTAGGCATCCCATTTGCCCTTGGCATTATTAGCCGATACACCCTAATCAAACAAAAAGGAATAGAGTGGTTTGAACAAAAATTTGTTCCTAAAATCTCCCCTATTACGTTAATTGCATTATTATTTACCATTGTAGTTATGTTCAGCTTAAAGGGCGAAATGATTGTAGAAATACCCTTTGATGTTATTAGAATTGCCATTCCATTGGTTATTTATTTTGCTGTAATGTTTGTAGTCAGTTTTTTAATTGGCAAATATTTTGGTGCAGATTACTCAAAAAGCACTTCAATAGCTTT
>JBILJV010000135.1:0-2547 GCA_044377005.1 Bacteroidia bacterium | reverse complement strand
ACTGGATTTATTATTGGATTCAAATTTTTACCAGTATTAATTGATTTTTCTGTTGTAAATAATGACCCTCAATCCTATATTCTATCAACAAAAGGTGATTTTATTTATGGACTTTTAGTAATGCTTTCTTTCTTAGGTTTTAACTATTGGCAAGATAAGAAACAAAGATTACCTGAAATTGTCAAAGAACAAAAACAAATTGATCCTTCCTATCACATGGGATCTTTAACTATGGCTGCATTTATTGGAGGTATTTTGGGTGCCAAATTGTTCCATATTTTAGAGAATATGTCTCAGTTTTATGCCAATCCTATGGATTCAATAATGTCATTTAGTGGTTTGACTTATTATGGTGGATTGATTGTCGGTGCGGCTTCCGTTTTATTTGTAGCTCATAAAAGAGGTATTCCTGTTTTACACATGTTGGATGTAGGTGGCCCTGCAATGATGTTGGCTTATGGCACGGGTCGTATTGGTTGTCATGTAAGTGGTGATGGCGATTGGGGAATTGTCAATGAATTGCCTAAACCTAAATGGATGAACATATTGCCAGATTGGATGTGGGCCTATAATTACCCTAATAATGTCAATAAAGTTTGTAATCCTTTTACAGAAACCGATCCAAGGTATTTAGAAAACATTAATTGTGATTTTAATGAAACTCCTTATTTAATCGCCAACGTCTTTCCAACTCCATTGTACGAAGCAATTGCATGTACTCTATTGTTTTTAATATTGTGGATGTTAAGAAAACGACTAAAATATGCAGGCGTTCTTTTTGGAATCTACTTAATATTGAATGGTCTTGAAAGATTTCTAATTGAAAAAATAAGGGTTAATACAATTATGGATTCTTTTAATATGACCCAAGCAGAAATTATTTCATTTTCATTAATGTTGTTGGGTATTTCATTAATCGTATATAGCATAAATAAAAAAATACCTGTAAAGGGAAATGATAATGTGGCATGAGGATTGTGAATGTTAAATTTATGAAATCGATAATTTTATCTTTAATTGTTTTAATGTCCTTTCAGACTATAGCACAATCTAACTTGAAGGACAGCACTTTAAAGAAAGATTCTATTCAAAGACAAGATAGTACACAAAAGCGCGACCGTTATGTAGTGAGAATAGGAGTCGAAATTGTTGATGGTGATACTATGTCTGTGTATTTAATCAATCGATTTGTAAAGAGTAAAGAAACCATTACTCAAGAGGAAAAAGACAACTATGCTAAATTGGTTAGATATGTAAAAAAAGCATTACCATATGCCAAGTTAGCGGCTTTCAGGTTACAAATGATGGAGGATAACCTTAATTTATTGACAACTGAAAAAGCCAGAAAAAAATATATTAAGGAAAGCGAAAAAGCTGTGAAAAAGCAATTCATGGATGATTTAAAAAACTTTTATGTAGAAGAAGGTAAAATATTATTAAAGTTGATTCATCGTGAAACGGGAAAAACGACTTGGGATATCCTCAAAAATTATAGAGGTACATTTGAAACATTATTTTGGCAAGCAATGGCAAAAACATACGATGCCAACATGAAAGTAACTTATGACCCTGTTATTGATTACCAAATAGAAGAAATTATTAAATCATTAGAAGTCGACAATGTATCCAAAAATTGAATTATTGGCATTTGCTGCCCATCCTGATGATATAGAAATTTCTATTTCAGGAACTTTATTAAAACATAAAGCAGCCGGTTTAACAACTGGAATTGTGGACTTAACAAAAGGTGAGTTAGGCACTCGAGGAAATGAAACTATACGTTCTCAAGAGAGTGAAAAAGCTTCACAAATACTAAATATAGATATTAGAGTCAATTTAGGATTAAAGGATGGTTTTTTAAACAGTGACGAAACTTCTTTAAGAGCAATAGTGACCGAAATTAGAAAATTTAGACCTAATATTGTTCTTATTAATGCAGAGAGAGATAGGCACCCTGATCATGGAAAAGCACATACTATTTTAAAGGAAGCTTGTTTTTTAGCTGGATTGCCCAAGTTGATAACTGAACATAATGGAGTAAACCTAGAAGCTTGGCGTCCTAAAAATGTATTTTCTTACATTCAAGATTACTTGTTGGAACCTGATATTTTAATTGATGTAACTCCATTTTGGAAAGCTCGAATGGAATCTTTATTGGCATATTCATCGCAATTTTACAATCCAAACTCAAATGAAGTGGAAACTCCAATTTCATCAAAGAGCTTTTTGGATAGTATTGAAGGAAGAGCTATTCAATGGGGTAGACTTATTAATTGTCAATATGCAGAAGGATTAAGAAAGGTCAATTATTTTGAAGTAAAATTTCTTACTGATTTAGTTTCATGACCAAAAGAATCCTTGTATTATTTCTGATTATATTAATTCCTTTTGGGATATATTGGTTATATACGTTTAATAAAATTGAGGCTCCTGAGTTTGTAGAAGTAAAATTCTTAAAAACAGATGTTGTTGCTTTTGATAATGTGGAAATAGAAGGAGTAGTAACTTTCTATAATCCTAATTTTAAAGATTGTAAATTACTCAATA
>JBILJV010000134.1:0-2555 GCA_044377005.1 Bacteroidia bacterium | reverse complement strand
TTAAAATTGAAAAAGCTTAAATTATGAGATCATTAATAAAACTTATTTCAATACTTTTTATTGCTAACATTTTAAATGCGCAAGTAACGTTCGAAAACGTTTCTCTGCCATCAAGTGTTTCAGGTAAAAATTTATATTCTATATCTTCTCAAGGATCAAATTTATACATAGCGGGTGATGGATGCTTATTAAAATCCACTAGTAGTGGCGCTTCATGGAGCGTAATACTTCAAAACAATAACTACTATTTTTTTGATGTTAAATTCACTGATAGTCAAAATGGATACGCTGTTGGATGGCCTAAAGGTGCAGATGCCCTGAATAAAATTTCTACCTTATTTAAAACTGTTGATGGCGGAATAAATTGGGTTTTATTATATTCAAGTTCAAGAAAATCATCTGCATCTACTCGCTTTAATGAAGGTGAAATGCGCAATGGCGCAATTGATTTTTTGGATGAAAGTAGATTGATTTGGGGTTGTGGAACTACACAATTTTATTCAGTAACAGGAGGACGCGGTAATCATTGTACTGTTTCTACGATCCAAACTTATTCTGCTTGTATGCCAAACATAAATAAAGCCTTCGTTGGAAGTTCGGGAATTTTAGAATCAACTAAGGGTGGAGTAGCTTATGGTATTTCAGGATATCAAAGCTCAGATTATTACGATCTGGATTTAGTTACTTCGGATGACATATACGCTGTTACAGGTGGTAATTCGGGAAGTGAACTATTAAAAATTAAAGTAAATCAAACAAATACGTATAATTACAAAACAATTACAGGTACAACTAATACAGATTGTTTTTATGGTATTGATTTTTTAGATGTTAATTATGGATTTGTTGTAGGTAAATCGGGGAAGGTTGCTTTTACTTCAAATGGAGGTACAACATGGACTCAGGTTTCTCCATTTACAAACGAACAACTTAACGATATAAATTTTTATAATGATAATAATGCAATAATAATTGGAAACAATGGAACAGTTTTAAAAATGAATTCTATAGTTACAACTAATGCTGTTTATCAAAATGAAAAACCACCATTTAAAGAAACAGAGATAAATTGGTTTACAATAGATGCTTCAACAATAAATGATTTATACGAGATAGAGACAAAAGGTGGAAGTACTTTTATTGTTGGCGATGGCTTAATATTGAAATCAACTAATTTAGGGGCATCATTTAATGCAGTTCTTACCAACCCAAATTACAAGTTTAGAGATGTTTCGTTTGTTGATGCCTTAACCGGCTGGGTAATTGCCTATAATGTCTCACTGAATAGAATAGATGTTTTAAAAACAACAAATGGGGGGATAAACTGGACATTGCAAGCCAATATGCCAGGTTCAAGTGCTGGAAATATTACAGGATTAGTTATTGAAGCTTTTAGTTCCAATTATGTATTAGCAAGTTATGCTGATGCGCTAAATTCAGTAAAAAAAATAACTTCTGATGGTGGTATCACATGGACAAATGTAGGAGGTAATTATGAAGCTGCTCCAATATCTGATTTTATATTTTTTGGCACCAACTATACAAGTTCTGGCCATCAAGGATATGGTGCAAAAAGGACTGATGGGGGGACATACGTTGCTCAAAACCTAGATAATGGAGCTGGGGTAACAAATGCGGGCTGTACCTCTTTAACATATTCACAATGGATTAAAAATTATGGGATGAACGCAGTTAGTACTGCTGAAAATCATATAGCCATAGCCAGAGATATGGAGTTTTTAGCTACCCCACAAACACAAACAGGTTGGATTGAAAGAACAAAAATTGCTAATCCAACAACGGCAAGCGATTGGGCATGCTATCCAACTTATACAGCAGTTCATTTTTATGGAGTGAAGATGATCTCCTCAAGTGAAATTTGGTTAGTTGGTGAGAAAGGAACTATAATAACAACAAGAAATGCCCACGGAGGTATAATTAGCGCTTCAAGTGAACCAGATCCGCAAAAGGAATGGTTTGGTAACTATTCTGGAACATTGAATGATTTATTTGATATTGAAAGTTTAGACCAAAATACTTTGATTGCTGTTGGAAAAAACGGTACAATAATTAGAACTTTCAATGCCCAAAATTTAAATTATCTAGGAAATACAGCTAGTATAATTACAAGTAGTATAACAAATTTAAATTCTAACTCTGCAACTTGTGGAGGAAATGTTATAGTAAATGGAAGTACTAATGTTACAAATCGAGGGGTTTGTTGGTCTACCTCTCCAAATCCTACAACTTCTAATTCAACAACAACAAACGGAACAGGTATCGGAACTTTTACGAGTAGCATAACGGGTTTAATTCCAGGAACAACTTATTATGTCCGAGCATATGCAGTTAATTCTATAGGTACATCCTATGGCAATCAAATTAAATTTATTGCCTCAAACGGACCTACTGGTTTTGAATTAATTAGTTCAGATAATTTTATTTGTAATGTTAAACCAAATCCTTCAAATGGAATATTTAAACTCACATTTCCTTATTATTTAAAAAATGCTATTATCAAGGTTATATCACCCGAAGGTAAATTGGTTTCTTCG
>JBILJV010000078.1:0-9252 GCA_044377005.1 Bacteroidia bacterium | reverse complement strand
ACCGACCTGATGCTCAAAAACAACAAAAAGGCGGACACTAACGACACCAATTTTGTTTTTCTAATATTTGTGACCAATTACTTGCCGCATGGTGTGGTGGGTTTACTTATTGCCATTATCTTTTTGGCCTCAATGGGTTCAACTGCCAGTGGGCTCAACTCATTGGCCTCCACTACGGTGATAGATTTTTACAGAAGGCACCAAAAGACAGAGAAAAACGATAGGCACTATCTCACTGTTTCCAGAATAAGCACCTTGTTATGGGGTGTTTTTTGCATTATTGTCGCTCTATTTGCTCAAAAATTGGGCAACCTTATTGAGGCTGTTAATATATTAGGATCTTTGTTTTACGGCACCATTTTGGGCATTTTCTTAGTGTCCTTTTACCTTAAAAAAGTAGGAAGTGTAGCGGTGTTTTGGGCAGCCATAGTAACAGAATGTTTTGTCATTTATGCATGGATTAATGAATTGAGCGCCTTTTTGTGGCTCAACTTAATTGGCACACTTTTACTTATGACAATTGCTTTTTTTATTCAAATAATGATAGATAAAAATAAAAATTAAACTAATTTTTATTAAAAATCGAACCTGTAAACTTGGTCCATGTCTTCATTTGAATTAAAATTGACCCCTAAATCCTTTAAAATTCCATTGGCAATATCATAAACAATACCATGTACTTGTAAAAATTTGCCATTGGCCCATGATTGTTGTATAATGGAGGTTTTGGCCAAGTCGAATACTTGTTCTTGAACATTTAGTTCCACCATTCTTCTCTGTTTTTCATCATCAGTTTGCAAAGAATCTATTTCTTCTTTATGCATACGATATACATCTTTAATATGCCTTAGCCAATTATCGATAATACCATACTTTTTGCTAGTTAAAGCAGCATTAATACCTCCGCATCCATAGTGACCACATACTATTACATGTCGAACCTCCAATACATTTATGGCATAATCCAATACGCTAAGCATGCTCATGTCTGTATGAATTACCATATTTGCAATATTGCGATGAACAAAAACCTCTCCAGGTTTGGTTCCAGTTACTTCATTGGCTGGCACTCTACTGTCAGAACAGCCTATCCACAAAATAGGAGGTTTCTGACCTTCACTTAAATCTTTGAAATAGTTCGGGTCAGCCTCCAAGTGGTGTTTAACCCACTCTTTGTTATTGTTAAAAATTTTTTTATAAAATTCAGACATCTGGATTATTTAGCATCGCTAATTAACTTTTCAGCCATTTTAACGTAATCGTCATTTTTTGCTTCTTTGGCCAATTCAATTACTTTTTGTGCTGATGTTGTAGCTGCTGTTTTATCGCCTGACTTTAATTCAATTTTAGCTTTTAATAATGCAACCCAATAAGCTTTAGGATTTTGATCAACCGCTTTACTAACCCACTCTAAAGCTTTAGCCATGTCTTTATTATTTTCATAATAATAAGATGCCGCCTGGTAATATGGTTTACTATCTACGTTCATTGCTTTGTCGATAGAACCCATTATCGCTTGGTCTATTTCAGCAACAACATTGAAAGAAATTTTGGTTTTTTCCCAAGTCAATTCAATTGCGCATGAACTTGCTTGAATATTTGCAACATTTATTGTAAAAGTTTCTACAAGATCATTCATATTTAACACAGGCACTGTGAATCTGATTAATTCATTTTCTTGTTTGTAGTCATTCACATTTCCACCTAGTTTTAGGTCTTTGTATATCATAACTTCCCAATTATCTTTGTTAGGAATGGTGTAAATTGCATAAGTACCTGCAGGAACGTCTTTTCCTTGAATTTTCACATTTTCACCAAACGTTATTTTAGATGCACCATTGGCACCGGTTCTCCATATTTTACCATACGGAACCACATCACCAAATACTGTTCTTCCTTTAGCACTTGGTCTGTAATACTCAATACTAATGTCAGTTAATGCAAATCCTTGTTTTAAAGTTTGCATAGGACTTGGGGTTGGTGTTTTCAATGCTTGTGATAATAGAACTTGAGTTGAAAAAATTAATAAGGTTAAAAATAATAAGGTTGATTTCATATACCACAATATTAAGTCTTATTAGCAAAAAATACAAAGGTAAAATTGGAGATAAATTTATGTATTTTTGAAACGATGTTAAAATCAAGATTAAACGAACATCTAATTGAAGTAGGTTGCGACGAAGCTGGAAGAGGTTGTTTGGCAGGCCCTGTTTTTGCCGCTGCGGTTATTATTCCTGAGGGTGTAAACCTAGACCTAATTAACGATTCTAAACAATTGTCAGAAAAAAAAAGAATAGAACTTAGGCAGCAAATAGAATCAGAATGTATATGGGCTGTGGCAGCTGTTTACCAAAAAGAAATTGACTCCATCAATATACTGAATGCATCCATTAAAGCGATGATATTGGCGATTGATCAAATTAATAGTCCATTTGAACACATCGTTATTGATGGCAACCGTTTTAAACCATACAAAAATATTCCTTATACTACTGTGGTAAAAGGGGATTCTAAAATCAAATCAATAGCAGCTGCATCAGTATTAGCAAAAACCCATCGGGACGATTATATGGCACTTATAGCAGTAGAATTTCCTGAATATCAGTGGACAAAGAACAAAGGTTATCCAACCATGGAACATCGCAATGCCATTCGTAAAGTAGGTCCATGCATTCACCATAGAATGTCTTTTACATTGTTACCTCAGCAGTTAACCCTTGGGTTGTAAATTCTTAGAACAACATGGTCAAACCTCCAATCAAGTTGAACCCAAGTACTTGGTAATTATACCATCTTTGGTAACGCGTTGACATGATATTATTGGCTTGAACAAAAAGGGAAATTTTCTTTTTAAATCTGAAATCGATACCCGCAGAAATATCATAAAACGCATCAATTTTACTAATTGACTTAGTCGCTTCCACAATTCCAGTTCTTTGTTGTTGAGCACCCATTGCCACAAAATCAAGGTGAGGATATATTTTGTTTTTGACATTCATTTTCAAATTAACTTTAGCATCAACATCAGGCAATTGCCATGCAGCATCTTCTCTATTAACCGTGTAATTATAGAAATTACCCAATACGCCAATTCTGAATTTTTCACTAAAACTATAATTAAATGCCCCTGAAAATTTAACCATATTTACTTGTCTGAAAATGGTAGTAAAAGAGTTTAAACGAGGAACAGTATCATAACGGGTTATATACAATGGCATGTTAGATATATCTGCGTAATTGATTTCAAATAAGGCATCTGCACTTGAACCTACTTTGGCAGTTATACCTGCGTATAGTTTTACATTGTCAAAAGAATTGGTTAAGTCATAACGGTCAACAAAGGGGTTGGTATTAATTAAGTTTCTAACAGATTGTTGGTGATACCTTCCATCTATTCCTGCATATAAGTTAGCAACATCTTTGATTAATGGATAAGTCACTTTTATAACGGGGTTTATAAAAGGTTGTGCAGTATCATTTCCATTGAAAAAGATAGTTGAATTAAAACCAACCGAGAATTTCAAATCCTCATAAACGAAATCAAATCTTGGATCAACTTGAATGAACAAACGCTTGAAAGTGGTATTGGAATCAAGCTTAGTTGTCATGTAATTAATTCCTATTTGCGCACTCAAAACCCCATTTTGCAAATCATTAAAATTAGAAATAGAACTGTAAATATTTGATTTTAATGCATAATTAGATTCTTTAACTTGATCAATCTGAAACTGATTAAAATTAAAAGCAGAACGGTGTTTTACTTTGTCTTTAGAATTAGGTGTACTGTTAAAATAGGCCACAGCATCAAAGTTTCTCATTCTGCGTTTGAGGTCATTTTTAGTTAGATCAAGCGTATCATTAAAACCAAAGAAATTATAATCGTTTTGTTTGTATGATAATTCCATACCTAATTCACCCACACTGCTGTAGGTTTTTAAATAGGCTTTTGCGTTATGGTCGGTAAAATCAGCAAAACCTTTATTCAAGTGTGAATTGGTTTGTAAGAATTTGTAATGGGCTCCATAACTGTATTTTTCATCCTTTTTGTTGTTAAAATAAAGTTCAGCAAGAGGAGTTTTGTAGTTACCATAACCTAATTTCACATAACTAGAAGGATAATCAAAAGATTCTTTTTTAAAGAAATCAGCTGCAGGAATTGGATTTACAATTTTAGGTGTTTCCACTTGCTTACTCGGAATTTGATAAGTGTAATTAGGCGCTTGTGGGGTGGGTTTGTTGATAACAGGCACCGATTCAATTTTAAAGGCATCTATCAAAATAGGTTGATACTTCAATCCTATTACTACTTCCTTATTCGTTGAAGTGTCTTTGGAATTCTGCGCATTGAGTTGACCAAAGAGAAATAGAACAGTAAAAAAAGAAAACGATTTAATATTCATTTGAAAAGCAAATATCGTATTAATTACGACTTGTATTTTCAAAATCTTTCCACATCAAATTATGGTATTTTGGACATCTAACAACTGTTATAATATTGACAATATGTCACTTTATTTTCAATAAAAACAATTAGAATATGACAAATTGACATCAATCATTTAATAGGAATACCGTTTGATCTTATACATTGCATAACCAATAAAAAATAAAAAGATTATGAGTATCATTAAATCAAACAACGACCCATTTCATTCAGACCTTTATTTCCCTCAAGGGTTTAACCAATCATTTCAAAACTTTTTTGATGTAAAAGGATTAAAAGGTATCATTCTTGGATTCAACCCCAATTCTGACATCATTGAGAAGAAAGAACATTATGAAATACATTTGTCGATACCTGGGGTAAAAAAAGAAGATGTAAAAATCACTTTAGAGAAGGACTTATTAACTGTTGAGGGTGAAAAAAAACATGAAAGTAAAGAAGAAAATGCCAAATACTACAGGAGAGAAATTAGTTATGGTAAATTTTCTAGAAGTTTTAATGTAGGAGATACAGACCCAAGTGGAATAGAAGCAAGCTTTATTGATGGTATTTTGAATATTAGAATTCCAAAAGGAAAATCGGTTCAAACTTCGTCTATTACCATTAAGTAACAAAAAGATAAGGCCACTTTAACAATTCATTGATTTTAAAGAGCAATTTGAAAATAATTGCTCTTTTTATTTGCAAAAGAATAGGATATGTCAATTATTCACCTACCTTTGTATCGTGTATAATTAATACACAGATTTAATTTATAGTAAACAGATGAACATTTATGTAGGAAATCTTAGCTTTCGTGCGAGCGAGCAAGATGTTGAAAACCTTTTCGCCCAGTACGGTGAAGTAAGCTCGGCTAGAATCATTACTGACAAATTCACAGGTCGTTCTCGTGGATTCGCTATTGTAGAAATGAATGACAACAGTTCAGCTAATGCTGCTATCAGCGCATTACATGAAAAAGAATTCATGGAAAGAAACTTGGTAGTTAACGAAGCTAGACCAAGAGAAAACAATGGTGGTGGAAGTAACTACAGAGGCGGAAACAACAATGGCGGTGGTGGTTATAACAAAAGATACTAAGCACTAGTTATTCAAGTTTAAAATTATTAAAGCGAAACCTTATAAAGTTTCGCTTTTTTATTGCCTTAATAATTAGGATGATCACCTACTATCATTCAATTAATTAAGTATAAAGAATCAATAAAAATAACATTAAAAAAACCAAAAAGGTCTGAAATTGTGTACACCTGTTCTTAATTTAAAAAAATGTTCAAAAAGCACTCGATTTATATCAAAAAAAAACCTATTTTTGCAAAAAATTTAAAAATTCAAATTACATAATGGCTAACACCGGTAAAATTTCTCAAGTAATTGGTCCTGTTGTGGACGTAAACTTTAGTGAAGAAGGTTCAAATCTTCCCAAAATATTAGATGCATTGTATGTTAAAAAATCAGACGGTACCACTGTCGTTTTAGAAGTACAACAGCATTTAGGTGAAAAAACAGTTAGAACAATTGCTATGGATAGCACTGACGGACTAGTTAGAGGTTCTCAAGTTACAGATTCTGGTCAACCAATTTCAATGCCTGTAGGTGATGAAATCAAAGGTAGATTGATGAATGTAGTTGGTGAAGCTATTGATGGTATCAATGTTCTTGCTAACAAACAAAGTAGAGCAATTCACGCTGAAGCCCCTAAATTTGATACATTATCTACTAGTACTGAGCCATTGTATACTGGTATCAAAGTTATCGATTTATTAGAACCTTATGCTAAAGGTGGTAAAATTGGTTTATTTGGTGGTGCTGGTGTTGGTAAAACAGTATTGATTATGGAATTAATTAACAACATCGCAAAAGCATACTCAGGTATGTCAGTTTTTGCTGGTGTTGGTGAAAGAACCCGTGAAGGAAACGATTTATTGAGAGAGATGATTGAATCAGGGGTTATTAAATATGGTAAAGAATTCGTTCACAGTATGGAAGAAGGTGGATGGGATTTGAGCAAAGTGGATACAGAAGAATTGAAAAACTCTCAAGCAACCTTGGTCTTCGGTCAAATGAATGAGCCTCCAGGAGCGCGTGCTAGAGTTGCCTTGTCTGGTTTAACTGTTGCTGAATACTTCCGTGATGGTGATGGACAAGGTCAAGGAAAAGACATCCTTTTCTTTATCGATAACATTTTCCGTTTTACACAAGCTGGTTCTGAGGTTTCTGCACTTTTAGGTCGTATGCCATCTGCGGTAGGTTACCAACCAACGTTAGCAACTGAAATGGGTGTGATGCAAGAGCGTATTACTTCTACAACAAGAGGTTCTATCACTTCAGTTCAAGCTGTTTACGTTCCTGCGGATGACTTAACTGACCCTGCTCCTGCTACAACATTTACCCACTTAGATGCGACTACTGTATTAAGTAGAAAAATTGCTGAGTTAGGTATTTACCCTGCGGTGGATCCTCTAGATTCTACTTCACGTATCTTGACTCCAGATATTTTAGGTGCTGAACACTATAACACTGCTCAAAAAGTAAAACAAATTTTACAACGTTACAAAGAATTACAAGATATTATTGCGATTCTAGGTATGGATGAGTTGAGCGAAGAAGATAAATTAGTCGTTAGCCGTGCAAGACGTGTTCAACGTTTCTTATCTCAACCATTCTTTGTGGCTCAACAGTTCACTGGTTTGGAAGGCAAATTGGTTGACATTAAAGACACCATCAAAGGATTTAATATGATTATGGATGGTGAGGTTGACGAATATCCTGAAGCTGCATTCAACTTAGTTGGTACTATTGAAGAAGCGATTGAAAAAGGTAAAAAATTATTAGCTGACGCTAACAAATAAGACTTATGCAAGTTGATATTTTAACACCCGATAATGCCTTATATTCTGGAGATGCTCAATGTGTAACCCTTCCAGGAATTAATGGTAGCTTCCAAATTTTAAATAATCACGCCCCACTTATTTCTGCCTTGTCTAAAGGTGAAGTTGTGGTTGACAATGGTTCTGAAAAAAAATCATTCAATGTCAATGGTGGTATTGTAGAAGTTCTAAAAAACAAAATTGTGGTATTGGTTTAATTACTAATCACACTATAAAGAAAAAACCATTCGCTTAAAACGAATGGTTTTTTTTGTTTAAAAATCTAAAGATTTTCTCAATCTTAAATACTTTACCAATTAATCTTCAATATTTAATTTATTGTCGATAACATAGGCATCAAATGGATCAGTTGAATCAACCATCACTTCTACATTTTGCCCTACCCTCAAATCAATGTTTTTTATACCTTCTTGGTAGGTATAAACTGTATATTTGTAATAGTACCTAACTAAATAGTAATCGCCTTTATAATTTCCTATTCCAATAATTTTACCTTCAATTATTTTACCGTTTTCATTGACTTTATTTATAAAATTTGCACCATACCATTTTGAAAACATAGGTCCGAAAACCATTATAGAGGCAATTAAAATAATTCCCCCATAAAAATTAAAGTATTCTTTATTTTTTTCAAAAAACGCTTTATTTAATCTCAAAACTTAATAATTTAATTCAACATGTGAATTCGGCATTGTGAATATACAATATCTTCCTATAATGATTCGAGCTAACTTAACTTAATAAGCATGTACTGCCTCTGCTGTTCCCCACAATGTTTAATATGTAATTTCAAATAATCAATATCCAAATAGTCTTCAATGATTTCAGGCCATTCAATAATACACAAATCATCGCTGTCTAGGTATTCCCAAAAACCAATTTCATCCAATTCTTCTATGTGTTTAATTCTATACAAGTCAAAATGATGAACATTAAAACCTTCTTCAGTTTTGTAGG
Organism: Bacteroidia bacterium; assembly: GCA_044377005.1. Classification (GTDB taxonomy): domain Bacteria; phylum Bacteroidota; class Bacteroidia; order NS11-12g; family UBA955; genus JABMMZ01. Next base: position 963 of record JBILJV010000078.1, on the reverse strand, counting down.
TATTGACAATATTGAAAGTGGGACTACTCACCTCTTTTGAAATTCCCCTTTGTGACATTAGTTTTTTGGTTAGTGTTGTTTTACCTGCCCCTAAGTCTCCTTGTAACAATAAAACAGAGGTGGTTTTTAATTCATAATTGAGCAAAAAAAGAACTTCATCTAGTTGATGAAGTTCTAATGTTTTATCGAATACAGTTTGCAAAACGTCTAATTTGCCTTTTTGTAATACTTCATTGCTTCTGGTAACCACGCTTGTAAGTCTTTAACTCTTTGTGCGTCACTTGGGTGTGTGCTTAAAAACTGAGGTGGTTTTTCTGAACTTAGTGCTGCCATTCTCTCCCAAAATGGTATAGCTGCTGATGGGTCGTATCCAGCAAGTGCCATAAAAACCAATCCTAATTTATCTGCTTCTGACTCATGATTTCGAGAGTATTTTAACAAGGCTAAATTACCTGAAATACCGAATGCAACTGAAAAAATATCTTGAGTAGCTTGTGGACTTCCTGAAATTGCAACCCCTACCACAGTTCCTAAACCTTGAGCTTTCATTTGTTGCGTCATTCTTTCATTACCATGTTTGGCAACCGCATGTGCTATTTCGTGACCCATTACAACTGCCATACCTTGTTCATCTTTGGTTATAGGAAAAATCCCTGTATAGAAAGCTACTTTTCCGCCCGGCATACACCAAGCATTTACATTTTTATCTTCGATTGTGTTAAACTCCCAATTGAAAGTTGAAATTAACTGATTGTACTTCCCATTTTGATAGGTTTTGAAAAACTCTTTAATTGAAGTTGAAATATTGATCCCTACTTTTTTTACTAATTCAGTTTGTGGTGTGTTATTCACAACCTTATTTTCGGACAAAAATTTACGATATTCAATTTCACTCATTTTCATTAACTCTGCTTCACTTGCCCAGGTTGTTTGTTTTCTACCTGTTATAGGTACTTTATTGCA
>JBILJV010000132.1:0-2570 GCA_044377005.1 Bacteroidia bacterium | reverse complement strand
AGCCCCTATTCCTGGCGGGTCAAAATTTTGAATTTTTGTAAGAATTCGTTCCAATTGTTCCTCGCTCGTACTGATATTTTCAGTAAATGCCAAATCATTAACAATAGAATTCAAAGGCCTTCTTAGGTAACCATCTTCTTCAATATTTCCAACCAAATGCAAAGCAAGCTGCAATTCTTCCTCATTTTCGAAGTTAGCATGTGCTTGGTCAACCAAAAAGTCGTAAAAACTTTGTTGATAAGCAATGGGCATTTCTTTTTGTTCCTCGTCGGATTGATTATAATCATCGGTCATTTTAAACCCTGCTGAATCATCGGCAGTTAAAAAATCTGAAACATTAAAATCATCGGTATCATAATGGTCATTGCTGTTAAAATCATCATTGATACTTTCCTCATTGTTAAATTCTTCTTTCTTTTTTTCGGCTGCTGTATAAGTGGCAAAATCTTCTTCACTTTTTTCTAAAGCGGGATTGTCTAACAGCTCTTGCTCTACTCTTTCCTCAAAATCTGCAGTGGTCATTTGCAATAATTTGATAAATTGAATCTGTTGAGGAGACAATTTTTGCAACAATTTTTGGCTTAATGACTGCTTTAACATGAGGAAATATTAATTTAATTCTAAAATTATCTGCAAAGTAAATTAATTTTGCGGTATTATTACAAAGATTTTTAAAAATGTATATTAGAGATATTGCCCAATATGAGGGAAAAGAAATTGAATTAAAGGGTTGGGTAGCCAACAGAAGAGACAGCAAGGGCCTTGTTTTTATTAATTTAAGAGACGGAAGTGGCTTGGTTCAATGTATAGCAGACCAAAGCAAACTGAGCGAAACTGAATTTAACAATGCTGGCAAACTTGGTTTGGAAAGCGCTATTTCTGTGAAAGGGATAGTGGTAAAAGACGAACGCCAAATAGGTGGATTTGAAATTCAAGTGCAATCATTGCATGTATACCAATTTGCCGATGAATATCCTATTGCTAAAAAAGAACATGGTATAGATTTCCTTATGGATCAACGCCATTTGTGGTTGAGAAGTCAAAGGCAATGGGCTATAATGCGCATTAGAAATACCATTATTTACAGCATACATCAATACTTTCAAAAAGAAGGTTTTGTTCAAATGGATGCACCAATTTTTACAGGAAATGCTTGTGAAGGGACAAGTAATTTATTTGAAACCGATTTTTATGGCGACCCTGCCTATTTGAGTCAGAGTGGTCAGTTGTATGGCGAAGCAATGGCAATGGCATTTGGTAAAATATACACGTTTGGACCCACTTTCCGTGCTGAAAAAAGCAAAACCAGAAGACACCTTTCTGAGTTCTGGATGATAGAACCTGAAATAGCTTTTTGTGATATTCATCAAAACATGGATATTATTGAATCTTTTTTACAATTTGTCATTAAGCAAGTATTAGAAAACTGCGAAGCGGAACTTAAATTGATAGACCGCGATACTGACATATTAAAATCGAGTTTGGAGGCATTCCCTCGTTTAACATACGACGAAGCTGTGGCCATTATCAAAGGTGAAAAAGATGTAAACGGACAAAACAGTATCAAATCATTGGAAGATGAATTAACAGCTGTCAATGAACAAATAACTGCCCTTGAAGCAGAAATTGCAGAAAGAGAAGCAAAAATAGCTGTTCCGGGAATGAAAAAAGGTGAGATAAACTTTAATCAAACTAAAATTGTTCAGTTAAAACAAGCATTGAAAGAGGCAGAAGAAACGCAAAGAAACATTCCACAATGGTTAGCTAGTGCTAAAAACTTTGAATATGGTAATGATTTGGGAGGAAGTGATGAAACGGTTATAACACGTTTGTTTGACAAACCTATTATGGTTTACGATTGGCCGCATGAGGTTAAAGCCTTTTACTTAAAACGCAATCCTGAACATCCTCGTTTTGCAAGAGGTGTAGATGTGTTAGCCCCTGAAGGGTATGGCGAAATAGTGGGTGGTGGTGAACGTGAAACAGATGAACAAATGTTGCGCTCCAAAATTACTGAACACGACTTACCAATGGAAGCTTTTGAGTGGTATTTAGATTTAAGAAAATACGGAAGTGTACCACACGCAGGTTTTGGATTAGGTTTAGAGCGTTTAGTAACATGGTTGTGTAAACTAAAACACGTAAGAGAAAGTATTCCTTTCCCACGTATGTACGGACGCTTATTGCCATAGAGGTAAGAGAAGGGAGGGGTTTTATTGTTGCATTGTTTTTAAAATCCTAACCCTAATAGGCTTAGCCTAGTCACAACTCATTCCTTATCCCTAGCTCCCATGAATATTCAAAAAATAGAAGCCGAAGAAAGCGATTATCTTTACACAGACCCTTCGCAAATCCCCAATGCTGGTTTGGGGTTGTTTACTGCTATAAAACTCTTTAAATGCGAACAAATAGCGGTTTTTGAGGGTGAATTACTGAGTGATGATGAAGCAGAGAAAAGGGCTTCGCTTAATGAGGATCAATATTTTATTAGTTTACTCAACGGCAAAACCATGGATTCCAAACACACTGACTGTTTTGCCAAATACGCCAATGATGCCACAGGAACCCAA
>JBILJV010000003.1:0-100553 GCA_044377005.1 Bacteroidia bacterium | reverse complement strand
TTTTTTATCCTCATGGCTTTTTCTTTATCCTATCAAGTTTACTATATTTGCTCATTCTACTGACCCAATGAAGTACTTTAAAATTGCACTCCTTCGTGAAGAAAAAAAACCAGCTGATAAACGTGTGGCTTATACTCCTGCACAATGCAGTCAAATAATGTCACAATATCCTCAGATTCAATTTTATGTTCAACCTTCTAAAGACCGCTGTTTCCCAGATGAATCTTATAAAAAAATAGGCGCCGAAATAGTTGAAGATGTTTCTCAATGTGATTTGCTTATGGGTATAAAAGAAAGAACAATAGATGATTTAATCCCCAATAAACATTATTTCTTTTTCTCGCATACTATCAAAAAACAAGCGCACAATCAAGGATTGATGAAGGCGATGATTCAAAAGAATATTACGTTGACCGATTATGAAACACTTAAATGGAAAAATGGCGATAGAATTTTAGGTTTTGGCCGTTTTGCAGGCGTCGTTGGTGCATACAATGGTTTTTATACATGGGGAATGAAACACCAGTCTTTTGAACTCAAAAGGGCCTATTTGTGCCATGATTATAGTGAGGTAAAACAAGAATTGAAAAAAATGCAGTTAGGTCCTATCAAAGTAATTTTAACTGGCAATGGAAGGGTTTCTTTGGGGGCTCTTGAATTACTTAAAGAAGCCGGTATCAAAGAAGTAACTCCCTCCGATTTTTTAACCAAACGGTTTGCTGAACCTGTTTTTGCCGTCTTATTGACCGAAAATTTATACGAACGTATAGATGGTAAACCATACGATAGAAGCGATTTTCATCATGATCCAACCAGATACCGTTGTGTTTTTCGTTATTATTTGCCCCATTGTGATTTGTTGATGAATGGTATTTATTGGGATTCTAAAATGGATAGACTGTTTTCGGAAAATGACACAAGAGACCCTTCTTTTAAAATTAAAGTAATTGCCGATATTAGTTGCGATGTGAATGGATCTGTTCCCATTACTCTTAAAGATACTAAGATTGATGAACCGGTTTTTGGATACAATCCAGTTACTATGGAAATGTGTGAACCCTTTCTAAAAGATACAATAGATATAATGGCTATTAGCAATCTTCCTACCGAATTGCCCAAAGACGCAAGCCAAGGTTTTGGTGAAATGTTGATGGAATATATTCTTCCTGAATTGTTAAAAGAAGAAAGTTCGATTATTGCTCAAGCTACTATCTGTAAAGAAGGAAAATTAACTTCTGAATTCTCTTACTTAGCGGATTACGCCTATTAAATTTATTCGTTTTTGTCTTGAATTTTATTGATAATGTAGAGACTGAAAAGTTGTTTAGAATTCATTGAACCATTTTGTTTTCTGCCAATAATAGAGGCAATTGCTCAATTCAGGGTTTTTTATGTTGAAATTCAAGTTGGTTTGGAAAAAAAAATAGTTCAATTTAGAAAAGTTTTATAAGCAAAAAAAATCACGATAAGTAATGCTTACCGTGATTGTTGTTTATAAGTTTTTGGATAAATTAGTCCAACTGAGGAGCGTTTAAAAAAGGTAGTTTTGCAATTTCTTTTTCCAATTCATTTTGAAAACCTGCCATGTCAGACTCAGAGGCTGTACTAACATAGTATGCTAATTCTCTTAAACTGTTGTAAAGATCATAAGCAAAAGTTGTGTCTAATTTTGGAAAAATCTCATTTAATCCACTCAGTTTTTGGATTAAAACATCATTTCTTTCGGTTGTAGAGATAGGTAATGCGTCAATCAACATTTCAATTTTTTCTTCGCTTTCTTGGTCAGAGTTAGCATAAACACCTCTTAAATCTTTGGTTTCTGAGAAGCTTTTAATATGGATAATTTTAACTGCTTTTTTTATTTCTTCAGGATGGAATTCACCATCTACGCCTGATATTAAGGCTGAAACATAAATGGGTGCGCTTAAAATGAGTGTTTGCTCTTCGTTACTTAAATGTTGAATTTTGTTGTTCATAAAAATGTTTACGTTACTTTTGCAAAAGTACAATTTTTTATTTTGGCAACAATTTTTCAAGCAGTTAAATTTTTTTTGGATGAAGAATGGAGAAACAAATACGCTCTGATAGCCATTCTTATCTATATTTTTACTGCGGTTTTAATTACTTTTTTAGCACTTCCTGGGATGGATAAACCTCATTTTTCGGCTATTTTTTGGATTGTCGTCATATTTACAACCTTGCAAGGGATCTCCAAAGCCTTTATATCTATGAAAAAAGGACATTACATTTTTTGGCATCAACTTTTATCTCCATCACAGTTTTTAATAGGCAAGTTAATCACATCTTTTGCTTTGATGTTTTTATTTACGTCGTTTGCTTTACTCATTTTTATTATGATTCATGGTCAAATAAGTGATTCAATTTTTGGGTTTTATGTTATAGCATTACTAACAGGGGGAGGTATCGCCTCAATTTTTACAATTAGCAGTAGTATTGCCTCCAAAACAGATAATCCTGGGGTCTTGTTGCCGGTATTAACATTTCCTCTCATTATTCCCTTTGTGCTCATAGGGGTAAAAGCTGGGAAAAATGCAATTGATGATCTAGGTTTTTTGAGTTATTTACCCGAAATATTGCTCCTGTCAGGTTTTAATGTTCTCGTTTTTGTAATGGGAGTTTCCTTAATTAAGTTTATTTGGAAAGATTAACGTAAATAGTTGTTTTCAAACCTTTTTACATTTTCTGAATTGACTTTATCAATTGTATAATCAAAATACAAAGATTTGAATGACCACAAACTCCATTTAATTGCAACGTACAAAACATCTTCTTTCCGATGAAATAGGATAGAAAAGGGTGTCAATAATACATGTTTTAGCAATAGTTTGGTGTACACCATAAGCCCCTTTTTTTTATAAAAAACCAATTCATTACGGATACCAAATAAACTTTTCCAAATTTCTTTTTTAGGAACGCTTAACCAAGGTTTTCCATTAGCTCTAACGCCATCATTATGCCAAGCGTATAAAGAGGGTGCATGTATTCCAACGAATCCATTTTGTGTCAACCTAAGGGTGTATTCCCAATCATCAAAATAGATAAAAAAAGAATGGATAGGTAATCCAACAGATTGTATGCCCTTTGCATTAACCACCAAACCTGCAAATTGCGCTTTTTCTAAGTAATTGTTTTTTGTGAAATAAAGTGAACCATGTGTATGATGGCGATTTTCAATGCTCAATATTCTAGGATAAATAAACCCAACTTTATCTTCTTTTTTCTCGTGAATAATATGTTTTAAGTTGGAATTAAAAGTTTTAGGCAATATAATATCATCTTCTATACAAATAATCCAATCCGCACCTAAAGAAACACATTGATTGTACCCATAATAATAGGCACCCGCTCCGCCAGTATTTGTGTTAAAATGATAAATGGCAAATAAAGGATTGTTTTCAAAGGACTTCAAATAAGTATAAGTTGAATCATTTGAGTTATTATTGATTACGATAATTTTATCGATAGGGTCTTTTTGTTTCAATAGTTTGTCAATCGCTTTATTTAAACTATAGCAACGGTTGTAAGTAATTAGTAATGCGAAAACTTTCATAGTTGTTTGTTTAGTTTTAAAGCAAGTTCTTGCGCTTGTATAATATTGTCCTCAATAGAACAATAAGTCCAAGAGCCATAACGCCCTATTGAGTAAACATCTTTTGTGTTGTTTTTTTCACACCATTTGTTGAAGATAGATTTAGACTCTTTTGTAATATGTACATAAGCTGGATTCATAACTATAACTTGGTAATCAACTAATTTCTGATTTTTAATAATCCCAACTTCTTGTAAGTCATTTAATATTGAGTTTAAGGTTACTTTCTCATCAAATAATTCATTATGTTTCATTCCTATTTCAACATATAAGCTCATTTTTTTAGTTTTGAATAGGTTATTATAAAATCCAACTCTATAAAATATCTCATTACCTGGATAATAAATCCAATTTGCTTCTACTTCGCTTGGAGAATCAAATCCCATGTTAAAGACTATTACTTTATTCCAAGTTAAATTTTTAGTTTCTTCGCCGCTTATCTTCAATAAATGACTAAATGGAATCGTATTTACAAGTTTATTATATTTTATAGTTCCTTTTGAAGTAGTTACTTTTTTTTCATCAATATCAATACTTTGAACTTCATTGTTTATTAAGATATTATTAGTCTTGACCCTTTTTAATAATGATTTAACAAACTCATTACTACCTCCTTTAGGGTAAATAAATGTATCATTGTAGGTAGCTTGTTTTTGTTTAAAACTTACATTATTTATATAATCATTGTAATCTAATGGTTTAGGAAAAAATCTACCCATTGCATAAAAATCTAATTGGTCCAGATCACAAGCATATAATTTTTGGTTGTAAGGAATAACGAACTTATTACTAATGGCATTTCCTAAGTTACTTACTACATAATCAGTAAACGTATTTATTATTAAATTTTCTTTGTTTTTTAAGTCTACTAAGCACTCTAAGTACTCATTTTCTTTAAGTTGATGAATATTGTTTTGAAAAGGATAATCTATCAGTTGATTCTTGTAATAAACATAACAAACCTTATTAACTGTTAAAATTTCACAATCGATATTTTCAACAAGATAGTTTTTAATTTCATTGTTATTAAAATGGAAAAAATGACCAGAGTAATCCCAAATATAATCATTTGAGACAGTCGTTTTACAATATCCGCCAAGCTCTGAATCTTTTTCAATAATTAAATAGTCTGATGTTTCTAAAAATGAAGCTAAAGAAATTCCAGTAATACCACCTCCAATAATTAATATGTCGACTTCTTTTTCCATAGATATATAGGTATGACTAATAATTATTTTTTAAAATTTTACTTCCCTCAGGAATGCGTTTTTCTATAATTAAAAGATTTATTCCGTATTTGCACATTTCATGTTCAAATACACTGACATATAAACCCGAGCCAATAAGTATATTAGACCCCATTAAGTTTATAAATTAAATGTGGCAAATGAACCACAGTGGTCACTGTGGACGTATTGACTCAATATACCTGAAGCTAATAATTGTTTTTCAAGTGAACGGCTTGATGATATATAATCGATTCTCCAACCTTTGTTTCGGGAACGTGCAGCGGTTCTAAAACTCCACCAAGTGTATTGGTCGGGTCCCTGATTTAAGTACCTAAAAGTATCAATCATACCGTTGCTAAACCATTTGTCCATCCAAGCGCGTTCTTCAGGTAAAAAACCACTTGAGTTTTTATTGCCTATCGGATCGTGAATGTCTATTTCTCGATGACAAATATTGTAATCTCCACATACTATTAATGCTTCTTTATTTTTCTCTATTGTATTGATGTAATTGTAAAAATAATCTAAAAACTGATATTTGATTTCTTGCCTAATGTCTCCGGTGGTACCCGATGGAAAATAACAACTCATAACTGAAAAATTGTCAAAATGCAAAGTCAATACGCGTCCTTCATAATCAAATAACTCATGCTGAATACCTTTACTAATAGAAACAGGCTTTAGTTTGCTCAGTATACCGACACCACTATAACCTTTTTTTTGTGCCGAAAACCAATAGCAATGATAACCCAAAGCTTCAAACAATGATTGGTCGATATCGGCTTCGTTGGCCTTAATTTCTTGAAGACATACAATGTCTGGATTTTCCTCTTGTAAAAAGGTTAAGAACCCTTTACTAAGGGCAGAACGAACTCCGTTTACGTTGTAAGAAATAACTTTCATAGTAGCAATGAATGGCGAAATTAATATAATTATCTGAATTGAATCAATTCTCCAAAAAAATAGCCCATGATTTATCATGGGCTACTGAATATATTTTAAAGATTTATTAGTCTTTTTTAGTAGGTTTAGAGAATGCGTCTCTCATATCGGTATCTGCTTTTATATTTTGCATTTTATAGTAATCCATAATGCCTAAATTCCCGCTTTTGAATGCATCTGCCATAGCAATTGGAATTAGCGCTTCTGCTTCTATTACTTTTGCTCTAGCTTCTTGTGCTTTTGCTTTCATTTCTTGTTCTAAAGCAATAGCCATAGCACGACGTTCCTCTGCTTTTGCCTGTGCAATATTTTTGTCGGCTTCTGCTTGGTCCATTTGTAGTTTAGCACCTATGTTTTCTCCAATATCAATATCCGCTATATCAATAGATAATATTTCAAAGGCTGTACCAGCATCTAAACCTTTAGCCAAAACCCCTTTGGAGATTCTGTCAGGATTTTCTAACACTTCTTTGTGATTTATAGCTGAACCAATTGTGGTTACAATACCTTCACCTACTCTTGCTAAAATAGTTTCTTCACCTGCACCACCCACTAATCTGGAAATGTTTGCTCTAACCGTTACACGTGCTTTAGCTATTAACTGAATTCCATCTTTTGCAACCGCAGAAACGGGAGGAGTGTCTATTACTTTAGGATTAACACTCATATTTACCGCTTCTAATACGTCTCTTCCCGCCAAATCAATCGCTGTTGCCGATTTAAAATCTAGCGCTATGTTTGCTTTGTCAGCACTAATTAATGCAGAAATCACTCTAATAACATTACCACCGGCTAAGTAATGGGCTTCTAACATGTCACTGTTAACGCTTAATCCTGCTTTAGTAGCATTCACCAATCCTTTAACAATCAAATCTGGTGGCACTTTTCGCCATCTCATAAAGATTAAATCTAAAAGAGAAATCTTTACTTTAGATAAAATGGCTGAAAACCAAAGTCCCAATGGAACGAAGTAAAGGAAAATAAAAAAGACAATAATGATGAGGATGATGCCACCCGCACCAAATAAGAAATTTGGAATTTGTAATAGACTCATATTGTGGTTTGTTTTATATAAATTTTTGTATTTTCAATTTTTATGATTTCAATATTTACACCTGAAGGTATCATTTCACCCATGCTACTAACTTCTATGTCGTAATTATTAACAATTGCCTGACCCATAGGTCTAATAAAACTTGTTGTGTAGCCCTTGTCTCCCACATTTACTGGCGGAAGATTATTAACTTTCCCATCTATATTTTCTTTGAGCGATGCACGGTTCCAAATGCCACTTTTTAAAGCAATAACAATACTTGCAATTAATAGCAATAATAAACCCAATAAAGCCAAATGCCCAGATGAAGTTCCATACAATGTGTATATTTTGTATAAAGCATAAAGCCAAGCTGCACCACCTAATAAACCTGTTATAAAGCCGGGGGTTACAAATAGTTCTAACAGAATTAATGCTAGCCCTAAAATAATTAAAATGATAATTAACGATGTCATCATATTTACTTTATGTGTGATTTTAATAATTCTAAGTCTGGAATCTCTCCAGCATTTTCTAAAACTTCTGCATATTGAATAATGCCATTAGGGTCAATCAAAAAAGCAGAGCGTTTAGAAACACCTTTCATTTCTAGAACAAAATGATCATACAAACAACCATATTCCGTTGAAGCTTCCTTATTGAAATCGCTTAGTAAATCAAAATTTAATTCTTGATCTTTTTTAAATTGACCCAATGAAAAAATCGAATCAACAGAAATGCCAAAAACTTTAGCATTTAAACCATTGTAGTTGGCAATGTCATCTCTTACACCACACAATTCTTTGGTGCATGTCGAAGTAAATGCTAAAGGGAAAAATAATAAAACTACATTTTGTCCTTTTAATTCTGATAATTTGATAGCTTGTTTTTCAGTATTGTAAAGCGTAAAATCTGGGGCAGTATTTCCTATTTGTAAACTCATTTTTCTTTTTTTTTAATTAGCTTACGAATGTAATACATTTTGTTATTTGTGTACTAATTTTTCGATAAGAATAAGGCTAAAAAAAATCCAAGTTGTATTATATAAATAGCTAATGACAGTTTGTTCTGAGGATATTTAGTGAATTTTAAATAGATGTAATGCATCACAAATCCACTAATGAACCAACCTATATAGTTATGAATTGGTACTGTTGTATTTTCCCATGCCCACATGTAATGCTTAATGGCAAAAGGTTCTATAAAAAAATCTAACAACACCATTAATGTTGCTGCAATCAAGCAATGTAAAAAAGGGTCTTTTACCAAAGATTCTGCGATTTGTCTACTTAAGTACAAGGTAGTAATCCATGTTACTCCCATCATTACAGGCGTGTTCCAATACTTAAAACCCAATGTAGGTCCGTAAACATATTCCCCAAAAATAAGTCCTGTTTTTACTCCCACAACCTCTAAACCATACCCTAAAATAGCTAAAAATAAAGAGGTTAAAATGAAGCTTTTGTCCCATTTTTTGTGATAAATTAATAGAACTATTAAGGTGAGCAGCAAATTCACCCAAATTAATTCACGCATTAATCCCTTGGTTTCAGAAAACTGAAAACCAGCATAACCTACAGTATAAACAATGAATAATAACCAACCCGCTGTATGTGGTTTAACTTTTATAGCCATAATTATTTTACAATAACGTCTGTAATGGTATTTTCTCCTATAGTTTCGTTAACAATTTCTATCAATTTGTGTTTACTTAGATTGACCTCATTTTTAATGACAGATGAATTAAAATAAAGATAAAGTATGTGGTCTTTTATATACAATAAAGTAGTATGTTCGGCAATGGTTTTGCCCATCATTTCAGCCCATTTTTCTTTAATAACACTTTCTGTTAGTCCCTTAGTCATTCGCTTGTCCTTTGTTATTAAATCCAAAGCTTCTGATATGGTAAATAAATGATTGGTCTTTTTCATACTTATAACTCTACGAATTTGGTGCTTTTATTACTGTTTTCAAAATATTTTCTCATCCTTTCTGCATGAGTGTCTGTTATGATAATTTGTCCAAATGACTCATGAGAAATTAAATGAATGAGTTTTTCTGCACGCTCCTCGTCTATTTTTTCAAAGATATCATCCAATAGTAAGATTGGGGATTGTTTTACTGTTTCTGCTAAAAATTGATATTGCGCCAATTTTAATGCAATAATAAATGATTTATTCTGCCCCTGAGAACCAAATTTTTTGAGTGGATATCCATTTATTTCAAATAAAATATCGTCCTTATGTATGCCCACACTTGTCCTTTGTAGAGCCAAGTCCTTGTTTAAGCTTGATTTTAATAACGTTTCAAAAGAATCTGAGTTTAAAGCACTTTCGTATTTTAAAACAACTTCTTCTTTTCCCGACTGAAATGAACTGTAATATTGGTTGAAAGCGGCCTGAATTTCTTTTAATACAAGTTGTCTTTTTTGATAAATGTATTCACAAGGTGCCAACATTCTTTCATTAAAACTCTCTAAAATAATAGAATCAAAGTGTTGATGGTCGGCAAATAACTTTAATTGTCGGTTGCGTTGGTCTAATAGTTTATGATATTCGGAAAGGTGATTTAAATACACTCTATCGGTTTGACTAATCATAAGGTCGATAAACTTTCTTCTTTCATCGCTATTTCCTTTGATAAGTTCAATGTCATCAGGGGTAATAATTACTACATTTATTAAACCAATATGGTGTATAAGTTTATCGTATTGTTTGCCATTTAATTTTAACTTCTTCTTTTTGCCTTGTTCTATAATAAGCTGTATATCAAGTTGCTGCCCGTTGTAAAATTCGGCATTTAAAGCAGCAGAAGTTTCTCCATGTAAAATCAATTGATAATCTATGGCGTTAAAATAACTTTTACATGCACTCAACATGAAAATAGCATCTAGTATATTTGTTTTACCTTGACCATTCTTTCCAGTAATGCATGTTATATCTGTATTTAAGTCAATCTTAAAGTCTTTATGGTTCTTAAATTGATAAATTGATAAATTGTTTATTCGCACTTTTTGTATTGATAAATATATTTGATTACTTTTGCCGTTAATTTTTAAAAATCATGGCGAAGGCTGCAAAGATAAATTTTAATAAAGAAACTTACCTAAAATGGTATGAAATTATGCTGTTAATCAGAAAATTTGAGGAAAAATCAGCTCAATTATACGGTCAACAGAAAATAAAAGGATTTTGTCATCTATACATAGGACAAGAAGCAATCGTTGCTGGAATGGTTAGTGCCACAACAAAAGACGATAAGTTTATAACAGCATACAGAGATCATGGTCATGCATTGGCATTGGGTGTTAGTGCAGATGCATGTATGGCAGAATTGTATGGTAAAGCTACAGGTTGTACTAAAGGAAAAGGTGGAAGTATGCACTTTTTCTCTAAAGAACATAATTTTGTTGGTGGCCATGGTATAGTAGGTGGTCAAATTCCATTGGGTGCTGGTCTAGCGTTTGCTGAACAATACAATGGCACTAAAAATTTATGTGTTTGTTTTATGGGTGATGGTGCCGTAAGACAAGGTGCTCTTCACGAAACATTTAATATGGCAATGTTATGGAAACTTCCTGTAATCTTTATTTGTGAAAATAATGATTATGCAATGGGAACTTCCGTTGAAAGAACTACAAATGTATTGGATATTTATAAAATAGGTTCTGCTTATGACATGCCTTCTTTTCAAGTAGATGGAATGAAATGTGAAACCGTTCATGATGCTATTAAAGAAGCAGCAGATAGAGCAAGAAAAGGCGATGGTCCAACCTTTTTAGAAATTAAAACATACCGATATAGAGGCCACAGTATGAGCGATCCTGCAAGTTACCGTTCTAAGGAAGAAGTGGCTCACTACAAATCATTAGATCCAATTGAAACCACAAAAGAGACAATTTTAAAGAATAAATTTGCGACCGATGCTGAGTTAGATGCAATAGAGGACAGAATTATTGAAACCGTAAATAAATCAGTAGAATTTGCAGAAAACTCTCCGTATCCCGAAGCAAGTGAATTATTTAGCGATGTTTATGACGGAGATTATCCATTTATAATGGATTAATTAAAAAAAAGTGTATTTTTGCAACCTTTTATCAGAAAATTCATACAATGACACAACAAGATATAGAAGACAACAATCAAGAAATTGAAGTAAACGAAACTGAACAAACAGAATCTAGTGGACCATCGTCAATTAGTCTATTTGTTGATAGAATCAAGAATTGGATTAACACCCAAAATAAAACATTAGTATATGGCGTAAGTGCTGCAGTTATATTAATCATAGGAGTTGTTGCTTACCAATTTTTATACAAAATGCCCTTAGAAAAAAGAGGTTTAGTCGCAATTATTCAAATTCAACAAGATTTTGATAATGATTCTTTTAATGCAGTAATTAAAAAAGGACCTGCACTGGCTGATGAATTTAGTGGTACTAAAGCAGGTCATTTGGCTGCATACATGACTGGTGCTGCTTATCTTTATAATGGTGATTCAAAAAAAGCTATTGAATTTTTAGAAGAAGTATCGTTTTCAGATAAAATAATGAAACCACAAGCTATTGGTTTGTTGGGAGATGCTCACATCGAAAATAAAGATTTAGAAGCAGGATTAAAATATTATTTAAAAGCAGTAAGTGCTTCTAAAAATGAATTTTCAAAACTATGGTGGTCAAAAAAAGCTGCACGTGTATATGAAAAGAAAAATGAATGGAGCAATGCTTTAGATATTTACAACAGTCTAAAAGAGGAGTTTCCTGAAAGCGATGACTTAGTAGAAATTGAAAAATATATCGCTAGAGCAAAAGCAAAAACCGATAATTACTAGAACCAATGTCATCGGTTCATCAAAATCTATCAGAGATTAAAAATCTGCCCGATGGAGCAGGTAAAAAAATAGGTATCGTAGTTTCCAAGTGGAACGACAATATAACTAATGCCTTGTTAGAAGGAGCTTTAAGTACACTCTTAACAGCGAATATAAGTCGAGAAGATATTATTATAAACGAGGTTCCCGGAACTTTTGAATTGCCATTTGGCGCTCAAAGAATTATCAAGATAAAAAAACTTGATGCAGTAATTTGTTTGGGTTGTGTCATACAAGGTGAAACTAGGCATTTTGATTTTATATGTGATGCCACAGCAAATGGGATTATGAGGGTTAGTTTAGACAATGAACTTCCTGTAATATTTGGGGTTTTAACTACTGATACAATGCAACAAGCAGTAGACCGTTCGGGTGGTTTGCATGGCAACAAAGGTATAGAAGCCGCTGCAACAGCTTTACAGCTCATGTAAGCATTTGTTTGTCATTTTTTCGTCATTTTTTTACATTATTTAATAACTTTTCTCGGTTGTTTAAAAAAATATTTTTTGATTTTTAAAAAACATATTACTTTAGTGCCCTGAAAAGTTTCAATATGAAAAAAATTATACAATTAATTCTCCCGATGCTTTGCTTTTTACTCGTTAGTAATCGAGCAAACTCTCAAAACATTATTTATTCCGATACCTTTTCTCAAGGTACAGGATATGCCGCAGGATCTTCCCAATGGGACAATTGGGGTACATTCAGAAGTTCATTAGACACAACTACTCAAACGTTGTTGAAAGTAACAATGAAAGGTACCTTTAATTCAACTGGTAAAACTTGTGCAGATAGAACAATTGTTAGAAGATTGGCAAATGCATTGAGGAATTCCTTAACTTATTCTGCAACATGTGGTTCAGATGTATGGTCTGTTGGTTCTTGTGGTTCTGGGCCTGAGTTAACAGTTTACACAAGTAATGCAATTTGTAATTGCCTTAGTGGTAGCACGATAGGAACAGTTAGACCTCAAATTAATGCAGGTAACCAAAATTGGGGTGGAATGAACTCAAATACTTGCGGAGGAGCCACTCAAAGATTAACAGTTATTTTTGAAAAACCATCAAAACCCAATGATATGGGTGTTGTTGCTATGACTGCTGCTGATTTGTGTAACTATACACAAACCTTTGATGCAAGAATGACCAATTTTGGAACCTCAAGAGTTGATAGTTTTAGATTATACTGGTCAGTAAATGGAACAACTCAAACACCATTTTATGTGCAAAGTCGTTTAAGACCTAATAGAGATACTACATTAAGATTAATTACCAACATGTCTTTGACTGCAAATACTTTGTATAATTTTAAAATATGGACTCATCGCCCAAATAACCAAAGGGATTCAATTGCAGAAAATGATACTCTTAGAAACAGCTTCTTCTTTTTAGGAAATCCTCTTCCTCCAACTACCACAAATTTTGCACAGTGTGGAAATGGTTTCCCACGATTAAGGGCTACGCCTAATTCAAATGCTGATTCTATTCTTTGGTATACCCAAGCTACTGGCGGAACTTTACTAGGCGTTGGTAGAAACATACAAGGGCCTTATTTAACATCTAGTAGAACTTTTTATGCTCAATCTATGAAGTTTGGAGGAGTTTCTAGGGTTAGTTTAGGTTTTAACGGCACTTCAATTTTATCAGCTTCAGCAACAGTATACAATGGATATACTTTTGATGTTACAGCTACTAAAAGTGTTTTAGTGGATAGTATAACAGTTAGATTATATTATAATTATCAAAATACCAATTTAAGAGTATATTACAAAACTGGAACTTACAACGGATTCCAAAATAATTCAGCAGCATGGACTTTAGTAAATTCAGGTCAAGTTAGATATTTTACTCAAGGAGGACAATTTTTTGGAAGATTATCTACCAGAAGTTTATTACTTCAACAAGGAACAACTTATGGCTTCTATGTTACTACAGATCCAACAACAGGAAGTGGTAACGATTTATGGGCTAAATATGGATCTTTTTCAAGTTCAAATGCTGATTTAACAATGACAGGAGGCGCATACTGGTATGGACTATTTGCTGCAACAGGTGTTTATACTCCTTACACAGGTGACGTAGAGTTAATGACAAAAGCACAATGTACTAACTCTTCAAGAACAGCTTTAACAGTAACTGTTAAACCAAGACCTACTGGAGCTGAAATAGTAACCGCTTTGCCTTTCCAAGGTCAAGTTAAATTAGGATTACCTTCTAATCCTGATATTATTGAATTAGGTAAAACTTTAACCTACCAATTAAACCCACCAACAGGGTTTGTAAATGCAGACCATAATATTACATGGGTTGTAAACAATATAGTAGCAAGAACTAAAGGTGGAGTTGTCGTGCCATCTTCTGAATATACTGTAGTTGCTCCTGGAACTTCAGGTCCTGGAACTATTACTTACGTTCCTAAATCTCAATTCTTAGACAGTTTAATTACGTTCTCTGTTAATTACTCTGATTTAGGGCCTCATTTCTGTGACTCAACAGTAGTAAGAACTTTAGTTGTAGCTCCAACTCCAAAACCTAATTTTAAATTCCCTAAATCAATTTGTTTAGGTGAAGCTACTTTCTTCGAAAATATTACAACTATTCACTCAGGAAACAATAGTTTTATGTGGTATTTTGATGATGGAGATAGTTCAGATTTAAATAGCCCAGTTCATGAATACAAACAATCAGGAGTATATTATGTGAAATTAGTTGCAACTAGTTTCCCTTGGAAAGTGAAAAAAGACACAACAATAACTGTTGAGGTAGGTGAGCTTCCTACAGTTGGTTTTAGAGTAAATAACAAATGTGAAGGAAATGCTGTAACTTTTGTTAATACTACTTATGTAGCAAACGGAACTTTGAGTTATAAATGGAATTATGGAGATGGTTCACCAATATTTAATACAAGCTCAGCTGCAACAATATTTAAAAACTACCCAAGAGCAGGCTCTTACAGAGTTACTTTAACTGCAGAAGCAAATGGTTGTGTATCATCACTTACTAAAAATGCTTATGTGTTTGCAAAACCAGTTCCTAATTTTATTGCACCTAGTTCTAATGTTTGTGAACTCTCTGAAGCTGAATTTATCAATACATCTACCATTTCTCAAGGTTTAAATGGTTCATTGTGGAATATGGGTAACGGATTTTTAACAACTCAAAATAATGTAAAATATTCATACACAACTGCAGGTACTTATAATGTTAAGTTGATTTCAGTTTCTGAATTTGAATGTAAAGATTCCATTTCAAAAACAGTTACTATTGTTCCAACACCTCGTCCTAATTTTGTAGGTGACCAATTCTGTGACAATAAACGTACTAATTTTACAAATACTTCAGTTGTAGCTGTTCCGAATCCAGTTTATACATGGACATTCAGTGATGGATTTACATCACAAGCGAAAAATGTAATTAATAAAGCATGGGCTCAAAATGGACCAGTTACTATAACATTGAATTCTAAATATACCAATGGTTGTGAATCTAGTTTAACTAAAACTGTTGATGTATTAATACAACCTAAGGCAAGATTTACAGTACAAGATATTTGTTCAGGTGAGTCTGCACGTTTTGTGAATTTAACAGAAGGAGACAAAGCAGGTATTCAATATCTTTGGGATTTTGGAAATGGTACAGATAACACCCCAGCTCCAGTAAGACTTTATACTGTTCCACAAACTGAAACTTTTGAAGTTAAATTGTTAGCTTCTTACCCAGGTGGATGTACAGATACTGCAAAACAATTCATTACAGTTAGTCAAACTCCAACTTGTGATTTTACAACTAAAGACAATGGATTTATGAATTTAACCTTTACTCCTTCAAATACTTCGTATACTAAATATGAATGGTTCTTTGGAGAAGGTGGATACAGTACTACACCAGTTTCTAATTATAAATTTGCATATACTGGAAACTTTAATGTAACGATGAAAGCAACTAATACTATCGGTTGTGAATGTCAAATTACAAAAAGAATCAGTGCTAATACTTCGGTTAATTCATTAAATAAAGTAAATGGTATTTCTATTTATCCTAATCCAAACAATGGAACATTCGAAATCAAACATTCTGATAACAAAGCAATGAAAGTTGAAATCTACAATGTATTAGGCTCTAAAGTTTACAGTCAAAATTCTGAATTAGGAACTTTAACAGTTAATTTGTCAAATGAATCAAGTGGAGTTTATTTAGTAAAAGTAAGTGTAGACGGAATAACTTCTGTCTCTAAAGTAACTTTAGCTAACTAAAATAAACCTTAATTAAAATTTAAAAAATGCCTTCAATTTATTGAAGGCATTTTTTTTGGTACTATATTTGAAATATTTAAATTATGATTACACGTTTTTTTCTTTTATTTATATTAATTTTAATTAGTGCTTTTAAATGTAAAGAGACTTTGAATAAGAATGCAGATTTAATGTTAAAGTCAGCTACTAAGATGAATTATTATGGTGGTATATATGGAAGTCCAATGGTTACTATTTACGTGCTTAAAATGGAAGTAAAAAGGGATTTCAATATAATATGTGATAGTTCTTTTGCTGAAGGAAAGATAGATGAATTAATAATTCAGATAGATAGTTTTAATTCAACGAAACAAGCTACCCTTAAAAAAGGTCAATTGCTTACATGTATTTTGTCCTTAAAAACAGAAAGTGTGCAAAATGCAGGTGATTTTCAAATTACTACACCAGGAAGTTTGCAAAGAAAATCTCCCACAAAGGTTCCTAAATCGGTGTATTTGAAATACCAAGGTGGAAGGTCAAAAGGTTTGATAATTAATGATATAACAAATTTAGAACCCTTGTTAGCGCCATAAAGAATTAGAGTATTATGTATGGTATTTTAAAAAATGATATTTTTTTTAGACATTATGTTTGTAAATTGGGATTAATAACTTAATTTTGCAGTCCAAATTTTTAAAAAGCATGTACGCTATAGTAGAGATTGCAGGTAAACAATTCAAAGTAGAACAAAATAAATATATCTACACCCATCGCTTAGGAAATGAAGCTGGTTCTTCAGTTACATTTGATAAAGTGATGTTAATCGACAACAGTGGTAAAATATCTGTTGGTTTGCCAAGCATAAAAGGGGCCTCTGTTACCGGTAAGGTATTGGAGCATTTAAAGGATGACAAAGTAATTGTTTTCAAAAAGAAAAGAAGAAAAGGTTACAAAAAGAAAAATGGACACAGAACCTATTTGTCAAAGGTTTTAATTGAAACAATCAACGCTTAATAAGATAATACAATGGCACATAAAAAAGGAGCAGGTAGTTCGAAGAACGGACGTGAGTCACATAGCAAACGCTTAGGTGTAAAAATCTATGGCGGTCAAAATGTTATTTCAGGTAACATTATTGTTCGTCAAAGAGGTACAAAACATCATCCATCAGAAAATGTAGGTATTGGTAAAGACCATACTTTATTTGCTTTGGTTGATGGTATTGTAAAGTTTACAAAAAAGAAAAATAATAGATCATACGTTTCAGTGGTTGCTGAAGCTTAATAATAAACAATATGCATTTATCAACTCAAGAGAAAAAAGAAATTTTTCAAAAATTTGGTGGTTCAGAATCCAATACTGGTTCAACTGAAGCTCAAATTGCGATGTTTACAGAACGTATTAATTTTATCACAGGTCACTTGAAAAAAAATCCAAAAGATTTTGCTTCTGAGTTAAGTCTTGTAAAATTAGTAGGTAAACGTAGAGCATTACTTGATTATTTAGCTAAACAAGATATTTTCAAATATCGTGATTTAATTAAACAATTAGGTATCAGAAAATAGTCTGCGTAAGCAAAACTTTTAAAATTTAATGTCATAAAGCCCCCCATTCGGAGGGCTTTTTATGTTTAAAAAATAATAATTATATATGTCAAATAAACCACAAGGATTTAGAAGCTCAATTGACTTGGGCAATGGAAAATCAATTGAAATTGAAACTGGTATCTTAGCTAAACAAGCCCATGGTAGTGTTGTAGTTAAATGCGGAAATACCATGATTTTAGCAGCTGTAGTTTCTAACAAAGATGCTAAAGAAAATGTAGACTTTTTACCTCTTACGGTAGATTACCAAGAAAAATTTGCCTCTGTAGGAAGAATTCCTGGAAGTTTTCATAGAAGAGAAGCTAAATTAACAGATTATGAAGTACTTATTAGCCGTATCGTTGATAGAGCCTTAAGACCTTTGTTCCCAGAAGATTATCACGCTGATACACAAGTTAACCTTACGCTTATGAGTAGTGATAAATCATTACCCCCTGATTGTTTAGTTGGACTAGCGGCTTCATCTGCTCTTATGGTTAGTGATATTCCTTTCTTAGGACCTATTTCAGAAGTTCGTGTAGCAAAAGTAAATGGTCAATTAATGATCAATCCAACCGAAGATTTAATAGCTAATGCAACCCTTGAACTTATTGTATCAGGAACAGAAAAAGATATCAATATGGTAGAAGGTGAATGTAGTGAAGTTTCTGAGGAGGAAATGTTGGAAGCTATTAAGTTTGCTCATAATGCTATTCAAATTCAATGTAAAGCTCAATGGGATTTGTGTGAAAAAATGGGTGGTAAAAAAAATGTAAGAGATTATTCTCATGAAACACATGATTTAGAGTTGAAACAACATATTTGGGAATCAACCTACGATAAAGTTTATACTGTAGCTAAAAGTCAATTGCCTAAAGCGGATAGAACAACCCAATTTAAATCAATAATTGAAGAATATTCTGCAACCTTATCTGATGAAGACAGAGTTGCTAAAGCTTTCTTAATAAAAAAATATTATCATGATGTTGAAAAAGAAGCAATGAGAAGAATGATTGTAGATGAAAAAATACGTTTGGATGGTAGAAAACTTGATGAAGTTAGACCAATTTGGTCAGAAATTGGTTATTTGCCAGCTGCTCACGGTTCTGCAGTCTTTACGCGTGGTGAAACTCAATCTGTTACCACTGTAACTTTAGGAGGTAAATTAGACGAACAATTACTAGATGCTCCAATGAATTATGGATACAGTCGTTTAATGTTGCATTATAATTTCCCAGCTTTTTCTACAGGAGAAGTAAGACCAAACAGAGGCCCTGGAAGACGTGAAATTGGTCATGGTAACTTAGCTCTTAGAGGTTTGAAAAAAGTATTGCCAGCAGACAATGCCTATGTTGTTAGAATTGTAAGTGATATTTTAGAATCTAATGGTTCAAGTAGTATGGCAACAGTTTGTGCAGGTAGTTTGGCTTTAATGGATGCAGGTATTAAAGTAACAAGTGGAGTAAGTGGTATAGCTATGGGATTAATCAGTGATTCTAAATCTGGAAAATACAGCATCTTGTCTGATATTTTAGGAGATGAAGACCATTTAGGTGATATGGATTTTAAAGTTGTAGGAACAGATAAAGGAATTACTGCTTGTCAAATGGATATTAAGATTGATGGCTTAAAATGGGAAATGCTGGAAGAAGCACTTGCTCAAGCTAAAAAAGGAAGAGCTCATATCTTAAATGAAATGAATAAAACCATTTCCTCTGCTAATACTGAATTTAAACCACACACTCCTCGTATTGAACGTGTAATAATTGATAAAGACCAAATTGGCGCAATCATAGGACCTGGAGGTAAAGTAATTCAAGGGATTCAAAAAGATACTAATACAACTATTTCTGTTACTGAAATCGAAAATCAAGGTATCGTTGAGATATTATCTGAAAATGGCGAAAATATGGCTGCCGCACTAAGAATTATCAAAGGGATAGTTGCAGTTCCTGAAGTAGGTGAAGTTTATGAAGGAAAAGTGAAAAGTATTGTTGAATTTGGCGCATTTATTGAAATTTTACCTGGAAAGGATGGTTTGTTACATATCAGTGAAATCAGTTGGGATAGAATCGCTAAAATGGATGGAGTCTTCAAAGAAGGCGAAATTGTTAAAGTTAAATTGGTTGAAGTTGACAAAAAAACAGGTAAATTAAGACTTTCTAGAAAAGTTCTTTTACCAAAACCAGAACAAGAATCTAACAAATAAGAATAACTAATTTCTATTATTAAAAAGCGAACTATCATTAGTTCGCTTTTTTTATTTTCATATCTACATATTTTTTTAGGTTGAAAATATATTTAATTGTTAATTTGTAGAAGTTTTGAATAAAGTCATCATTTTTTCTGCACCCTCTGGCAGTGGTAAAACAACTGTGGTAAATCATTTACTTAATGTAATCCCTGAATTAGGTTTTTCGATCTCTGCAACTACAAGAAAACCGCGAATTAATGAGGAAAATGGAAGAGAATATTATTTTTTAGAAGAAAATGACTTTAATGAAAAAATAGCTAATAATGAATTTTTGGAACATGAAGAAGTATATAAAGGGATTCATTATGGTACTCTTAAATCAGAAGTTGAAAGATTATGGTCACTTGGCAAAACCGTTGTATTTGATGTCGATGTTTTAGGTGGAATGAATATAAAAAAACAGTATGGTGATGCCGCTCTCTCTGTTTTTCTTAGACCACCAAGTATTGAAATTTTAATGGAACGATTAAAGAAAAGAAGTACTGAAGTTGAACATCAGCTTAATATGAGAATAGAAAAAGCGCAAGAAGAGCTTAAGTATGAAAATAAATATGACGTAGTTATAATCAATGATCAATTAAATTTGGCTCTTACTGAGGCAGAAACTATAGTTAAAAATTTTATTATTTCTTAATCCACTCATATGAAGATTGGCCTTTATTTTGGTTCTTTTAATCCCATTCACATAGGTCACTTGTCAATAGCTCAATATTTCATTAATGAGCATTATTTTGATAAAATTTTATTCATTGTTTCCCCTCAAAACCCTTTTAAAGACAATATTGATTTAATTAATGGTCAATTAAGGTTACAAATGGTAAAAGAGTCAATTAAAGACAATCCTTATTTTGAATGTAGTGATATTGAATTTAGTTTACCCTTACCTTCCTATACATCGTTGACATTAGAGGCTTTAAAAGATGATTACTATAACGATGAATTGACGATTATAATGGGAAGTGATTCTCTTGTTTCTTTACCAAAATGGCATCAAGTTGATAGAATACTTAAAAATAAAATTGTCGTTTATAAAAGGAATGAGTTATTTGATAATCCTTATCCTAACCATTCTAATATTTGTGTTATTAAAGCTCCTTTGTTATCTATCTCATCAACTTATATAAGAGGTTTACTTAATCAAAACAAAAGTATCCGTTACTTGGTTAAAGATTCTATCATTCCACTATTAAAAAAATAATTACATTTGCAATATGTCCTTAGGATTTGAAATAAAAACAGCTGCACAGTACGCTGCAGAAGGGAAAGTTCCCGAAGTGCTCTTTTTTGTTGGTTGCGCCGGTAGTTTTGATGAACGTGCCCAAAAAATCACCAAAGCTTTTGCCAAAATATTAAACCATTGTAATATAGATTTTGCTATTTTAGGACAGGAAGAAGGTTGCACAGGTGACCCTGCCAAGCGTGCAGGAAATGAGTTTTTGTTCCAAATGTTAGCGATGAATAATATTGCAGTATTGAACGGTTATGGTATTAAAAAAATTGTAACTGCCTGCCCACATTGCTTTAATACTCTAAAGAATGAATATCCTTCCCTAGGTGGTCAATATGAAGTTGTTCATCACACACAATTTCTACAACAGCTAATCAATGATGGTATATTGAAAGTAGCAGGTGGCGCTTTTCAAGGAAAAAAGATTACCTATCATGATAGCTGTTATTTAGGACGATCTAATAATGAATATGTGGCCCCTAGACGCATTTTAGAGGTATTAGACGTAGAATTGCATGAAATGAAAAGATGTAAGTCATCTGGTTTGTGTTGTGGCGCTGGTGGAGCTCAAATGTTTAAAGAGGCTGAAAAAGGAAATAAGGAAATAAATATAGAACGTTCCGAAGAAGCCGTTGCAACTGGTGCTAATATTATTGCAGCCAATTGTCCTTTTTGCATGACGATGTTAAGAGATGGTGTTAAAAATCAAAACAAAGAAGATTCAGTTCAAGTATTAGATATTGCAGAATTAGTCGCACAAGCCAATGATTTGTAATATATACGAATTTATAACATAAAAAAAAGCCCTTTTTAAAAGGGCTTTTTTTGTTTATTTTTTAATTAATTATCCATTCAAAGCAGCAGCACCACCAACAATTTCTGAAATTTCATTTGTAATAGCAGCCTGACGACCTCTGTTATAAACTAATTTCAATTGTTTTAATATTTCACCTGCGTTATCTGTTGCTTTATCCATTGAAATCATTCTTGCTCCGTGTTCACTAGCAAATGAATCAAGTAAACATCTATATAAGTCAGTTTTTATAGATAGTGGTAATAATGATTCTAATAATTGAATTTTATTGGGTTCAAATATATAATCATTTTGTGTGGTAACGATGTTAGATTTTTGAATTGTAATAGGCAATAAAATATCATTACTGATAATTTGAGTAGCTGCATTTTTAAATTTATTATAAACAACTTCAATACGATTGTAGTGACCGTTCAAAAATTCTGTTAATAAAGCATCTCCAATTTTAAAACTATTTTCAGCATTTAAGCTGGTAAATAAAGTTACATTTTCTGTACGGTGTTTAAGGTCATGTTTTTTTAAATTTTCATATCCTTTTTTACCTATGTACATTAAATCAATAGATTTAGATTCCACATGCGCAGCATAATCAGTTTTTAAAAGTTGGTTAACACGTTTAATGATGTTGGCATTGAAACCACCACATAAACCTCTATCACTTGTAATAACTACTAATAAAACTTTGTCTAATTTTTGTTCTTTAAAATATTTAGACAATTGTTCATTGTCTGCACTATCGCTTAAATTTTTAAGAACGCCACTTAGTTTATCAGCATAAGGACGCATTTGTGTAATGGCAGATTGAGCCTTTCTCAACTTAGTTGCAGACACTAATTTCATCGCTTTAGTAATTTGTTGCGTTGAAATTGTTGAACTAATTCTGCTTCTTATTTCTTTTAGATTTGCCATTCTTAATTATTTATTGCTAAATTAAGCTTTGTAATTTGCTGCTAGTGTTTTGCCAATTTCTTCTAATTGAGAAGTAATTGAATCATCAATTTTTCCAGCAGCTAGTTGGTTTAATAACTCTTTGTGTTTGTGTTCCAAAATTTCTAAGAATTCTGCTTCAAACTGACGAACTTTATTAACAGGAACACTATTTAATGCACCTTTAGTTCCTAAGTAAATAATAGCTGTTTGTTGTTCAACACGAAGAGGAGAGTATTGACCTTGTTTTAGGATTTCAACGTTTCTTGAACCTTTTTCTAAAACAGATTTTGTAGCAGCATCCAAGTCAGAACCAAATTTCGCAAATGCTTCTAATTCTCTATATTGAGCTTGGTCAAGTTTTAATGTACCAGCTACTTTTTTCATTGATTTGATTTGAGCATTACCACCCACACGAGATACTGATATACCTACGTTAATTGCTGGTCTAACACCGCTATTGAATAAGTTAGATTCCAAGAATATTTGACCATCTGTAATCGAAATTACGTTAGTAGGTATATAGGCAGAAACGTCACCTGCCTGTGTTTCAATAATTGGTAAAGCGGTTAATGAACCACCTCCTTTTACTTTTCCTTTAAGAGATGGAGGTAAATCATTCATGTTCGAAGTGATTTCATCTGATGCATTCAGTTTACAAGCTCTTTCTAGCAAACGACTGTGTAAGTAAAACACGTCACCTGGATAAGCCTCACGTCCTGGAGGACGTCTTAATAACAATGAAACCTCACGGTATGCAACAGCTTGTTTAGATAAATCATCATATACAATTAATGCAGGCAAACCTCTGTCTCTGAAAAATTCTCCAATTGCAGCTCCAGCCATTGGCGCAAAGAATTGAAGTGGAGCAGGAGCAGAAGATGGTGCAGAAATTACAACCGTGTAAGGCATAGCCCCTTTTTCTTCTAATGTTTTAACAACTTGTTTTACAGTAGATTCTTTTTGACCAACTGCAACATAAATACAATATACAGGTTTCCCTTTTTCGTAAAATTCTTTTTGGTTGATTATAGTATCTATAGCAACTGCAGTTTTACCTGTTTGACGGTCACCAATAATCAACTCACGTTGACCTCTACCAATAGGAATCATTGCGTCAATTGCTTTGATACCAGTTTGTAATGGTTCTTTAACAGGTTCACGGTATAATACCCCTGGTGCTTTACGCTCAAGTGGCATTTCAAAGAATTCTCCAGTTAAGGCACCTTTACCATCGATAGGCTCACCCAAAGTATTGATAACACGACCAAGCATACCTTCAGTAACATTAATTGAAGCGATTTTGCCAGTACGTCTTACAGTATCACCTTCTTTAATTTGTGTACTGTTACCAAATAATACCGCACCAATATTGTCCTCTTCTAAGTTCAATACAATTGCTTTCATGCCGTTTTCAAATTCAATCAATTCACCAGATTGAACTTGCGTTAAGCCATGAATACGAGCGATACCATCACCTACTTGAAGAACTGTACCTACTTGTTCTAATTCAGATTCGGTTTTAAAGTTTGTTATTTGTTGTTTCAATATTGCTGAAACTTCATCAGGTCTAATGTCTGCCATGATTTTTTATTTGTTTTATGCGATGTTTAATTCTTTTTTTAATTTTCTGAGTTTTGAAGAAATACTAGTGTCCAATAAATGGTCACCAAATTTAATTACAAAACCACCTATTATATTTGGATTGATTTGAGTATTCAATTCAACCTCTTTTGCAGATGTTTGATGTTTAACATATGCTTTAATGTCTTCTTTTGTTGCATTGTCCAATTCAATTGCAGAAGTTAATTCTACTCTTTGAACTCCTAAATGCTGTCTGTATAAATCAATAAATGATTCAGCAATTTCATCAAGCAAGTCCTCTCTATTTTTGAGACATATCAATTCAATAAAACGACTACTAGTAGTTCCAAACTTAGAAAATATCTGCTTTAATGCCTTTAATTTTTCGTTAGGATTAATGATAGGATTTGATAACACATTCATTAAATCTTTGCTATTTTTACAGGTATTAGCAATTAATTTCATGTCTTGAGCCGTTTCCTCAATTACTTTGTTTTCCAAAGCTTGTTGAAATAATGCGGATGCGTATCTATTTGCAATTTTATGTTCTGACATGCTTTTTGATTAAGCGTTTGCTTGTTGTGTATTATTAAGGTCGTTAATGTGACTCGTAATGATTGTTTTTTGTTGATCGTTATCAGCAAGTTGATTGCCAATTAATTTTTCAGCAATGGCAATTGACATTGAAGCTACCTGACCTTTTAATTCAGCAATTGCAACAGCTTTTTGCTTATTAATTTCTTCTGATGCAGCTTGTATTATACGTTTGCCTTCTTCCTCAGCTGATTTTTTAGCATCACTGATAATGGTTTCTTTCATCACTTTTGCTTCTTTTAATAATTGATCTCTTTCCTCACGTGCTTGTTTGTACAAAGCTTCGTTATCACTTTTAAGTTTTGAAAGTTGATCTTTAGCTGCCTCAGCAGATTTTAAAGCTTCTTCGATAGAATTTTCTCTTTCTTTTAAAGCACTTAGAATAGGTTTCCATGCAAATTTTTTAAGTAAAAATAGCAATAAACCAAAAACTAAAACCATCCAAAAGGTCAATCCTATACCGGGTAATACTAATTCCATTTTTTTGTTTTTTTAAATAAATTTAAAAACAAGGGATTAAATTAATAATCCCCTGTTGTTTTTTATGGTTTCTTTTATTGATATTAAACGAACAATATCAATAAACAAAGTACGATAGCAAAGAATACCGCACCCTCAACAAGAGCAGCAGCAATAATCATGTTTGCTCTGATGTCTCCAGTTGATTCTGGTTGACGTGCAATGCTTTCTAAAGCTGACTTACCAATGTTACCAATACCGATACCAGCAGCGATAGCTGATAATCCTGCTCCGATCGCAGCGCCTAATTTTGAAGGGTCTGCTGATACTGTTTGTAATAGAATTTCTAAAATTGACATATTTATTTGGGTTTTTATTTTGTTGTTTGTTTTATTTTAATGATGGTCTTCTGAATGGTGATGCTCTTCTGTAGCCGAACCAATATATAATGATGCTAATAATGTAAATACATAAGCTTGTAAAAAGGCAACGAGTAATTCCAATACACTCATGAATAAGGTAAAGGCTACAGATAATATTGATGTACCAAAACCAGCAACAGCACTTTTCTCTCCGAAAATGAATATTAAACTGAAAAATCCTAAGATGATAATATGACCAGCTGTAATGTTTGCAAATAAACGAAGCATTAAAACAAATGGCTTTAATACAACACCTAGTATCTCAATTGGTATTAATAAAACCCACAATGCTTTGGGTACATCAGGCATAAAGATGTGTTTCCAATAATGTTTGTTACCAGAAAATGAAACAACCAAGAAAACTACAACAGATAAAACCATTGTTACTGCAATATTACCCGTTAAGTTAGCACCAAAAGGAGCAATAGGAATTAAACCCATTAAGTTATTAATGAATATAAAAAAGAAAATCGTTAATAACATCGGTAAGAATTTTTCATAGTGAGCACCTACTGAAGGTTTAACAACTTCATCTCTAATAAAGATAATAATTGGTTCAAGTAATGATTGTATTCCTTTTGGAGCAGATTTTCCTCTTGTTTTGTATGATTTTGCGATACTTAAAAATATCCAAAGTAGTAAAATAGCACTAACAAATAAAGCGATAACATTTTTGGTAATGGACAAATCCATCGGAATTTCGTTACTAACTTTGTTTTTCTCATCATAATTCAAATGACCGCTTTCATCTGTTTTATATATTTTACCTTTGTGTAAAAAATAAAAATTACCTTTACTTTCCACTACTTTGTGACCATGATCGAATTTACCTGAGGAAAATACATGTAATCCATTGTCATAAATAATAACAGGAAGAGGAATGCTTAATGGATGACCAGGAGATAAATCCATAATATGCCAATCGTGCGCATCTTTAACGTGATCTAAAATCATGTCTCCAGGTTTGAATTTCTCATGCGGAGCATCATGGTGAGATTCACCTTGGTGCTGTTCATTTGAATGATTGTTTGTGTCTGAACTATGGTCTGACGCAAGTAAAACAGAGCTTTGCAAAAGCAGAATTAAGCAAGCAAAAGATAAAATCTTGAAATTTGTTATTTTTGAAAGTCCTTTATTTTCGGGCATTTTCGTTGGCTTTTTGATTTCCTAAATCGGGGCGCAATTTATGAAGGATTATTTTAATTTCAAAACCCATAAAGATAAAATATGAACAAATTAAAAATACAATCCCTATTTTGTTAGTTATGTTACTGATTAATAAGTATATAAGGAATAAAAAAATGATTAATATCATTCTAAGTCCCGTAACACCAAAAAAAACTGCATTGAATCTACTTTGATTAGTGTTAATTGATTGAATTATTTTATGTGTTCCAAAACTAAAGGCTATAAAATAAATAATTAATATTCCACTTAGGTAAATTGAATCTGTATTACTTGTTGCCAGCTTGGGAATTACAAAACTTAAAATTGATAGTCCGATTAAAAGAAAAAAATTTGTTATTGTATGTTTTTGTTTCATTATTTTAGTTGTTTAATCATGTAATACATTGCGCCAATTAGTCCAATAAAAACACCAACTATTGTAAAAATTGGAAACTTAAATAAAAAAAATTGGTCTATCCATTTTCCAGCGAAGGTTAAAATGACAACAAATAATGCCATTTGTATTCCTAATCCTGAAAATTTAACAATGTTATTTAATTTTTTATTTTGATTCAATATTTGAAGTTTGATTCATATTGCAATGTCCGTTAAACTCAGCACCACTTTCTATAACAATTTTGTTGGTTTTTATATTTCCATATATTTTGGCACTAGCTCTCAAAAATAGAGTTTCTGTTATTTCAACATCTCCAATTATTTTTCCTGAAACATCTGCACTCCTGGCTTTTACATCCCCTTTTATAGAAGCACTTACACCCATCGCTATTTTTGACTTAGAAATGACATTTCCATCAATTGAACCATCAATTCTTAAATCTCCTTCTGATGTTAAATCACCTTTGATTAGCGTTCCTGCCCCTATCATATTTAAAGCGGCATTCTGTGCAGTTTCACTTTTGTTATTTTTATTCAACATGGTTGCAATATTATTAAAAAACTATCAAATTATTTGGATTCATTGCTATTCCGTTTCGCCACAATTCAAATCTAAGTTTTTTGATGTCTTTTTTGTTTTCTTTATATCCTATAATTCCAATTGTTTCACCAGCCTTCACTATGCTTCCTACTTCTTTGTATAATCCCAAATTGTATTTATAAACCGATAGCCAATTATTGTCGTGTTGTATCGCTATAGCAAAACCAAAATCTGGCGTCCAACCTTTATAAATAACAGTGCCATCTAAAACTGATTTTACGGTCTCGTCTGCAATGGGTTTTATTTCAATAAATGGATTTTGAATGTTAAATGTTTGAGTAATCTCTCCTTTGAGTGGCGTAAAGAATAAGTCATCATATTCCCTATAATAGTCTTCCTGAATGTTATTATCTATAACAGAACCTGTTTTACCCTCAGAGGATTTTTGATCTGTTTTTTGAGCTCTTTCTATTTTTTGTTGGGCATCTTTTACTCTCGAACCATCTGCTTTGGTCTCATTAATACTTAACTCAACTTTTCTACTGTTATCCTCTTTATATGGAATATCATAGGCTGTAATTTCTTCACCATTGATGATTTGCTTAAGCGCTAGTTCCCTTTTTTGAGTCATATTTAACTCAGTTTCTAGTTTATTTAGCTTTTTAAGAATTTCATTTTTAACTTTTCCGTCCAATCCTGTATTGTATCCGGGAGAGTAATCTTTGATAATTGGAAATAAAGTAAAGATACCCCAACTGATAAGTGAAAATATAAGCAACCCCGCGCTAGCAACCAATAATACGTTGAAAGGCGTTAGGCTTAAAGAGGCTTTTTCTTGAAAGTTTGTTTCGTTAATAACAAACAATCTATACCTGCTTTTGAGCTTTTTTAAAATTTTTCTCTTATTTTGTTTATCATCCATGAAAAAAATTACTTAACAAACAATAAATTTGCGTTTTCAAAGTTAATAGGTTTTAATTCAATAAAAAATAATTGTTTAAAAAGTTTCTACTCATATCGTTTCTCTTTCCTTGTCTTGTTGATGCTCAGTCATTGTTGTCAAGAGTTTGGCATAATTCTGTATCACACTACAATTATTACTACAATGCGAATGTTATTGTAACTGATGCGAAATTAGAAGCCGGTAATAGCTACAAAGACAATTTTAAAAAAACACTCAACTTATATCCTTATCCGGATGAAAGTAGTTTGAAAGGAAATGCTGCCAAAATGGATGAAGCCATCAAAAAATGCTCATACATTATTGATAAACATAGTAAGTCTAAATGGGTCGATGATGCCTACCTTTTAATGGGTGATGCCCGTTTTTTTAAAGGCGATTTTTACTCAGCAATTGAAGTGTATGAATATGTCATTTCTAATTTCAAAAATTCTCCTGCAGCTCATCAAGCTGAAATTAACTTACTTATAACCTACTTGCAATTAGGGAAAAATGAAGATGCTGAAGCACTTTATACTAAATTAAAAACTAATAAAGCTTTCAGTAAACACTTGTTATATCAACTCGATATTGCAGGTGCGGCTGTCAATATAAGACAAGAAAAATATCTTGTTGCTATCAAATTGCTTGAAAATGCTCTCCCTCATTTTAAAAACAAAGCGAATAAAATAAGATACAATTTCGTGTTAGCTCAATTGTATATCATTACAAAAAACAACTACCAAGGGGTTGAAAAATATAAGAAAGTTATTAAAATTAACCCTCCATATGAATTCGCATTTAATGCTAAGCTAAATATTGTAAAAGCCATAAATGTTAAAAACAAAGGGGAAATAAGAAATGCTAAATTGTTATTACAAGGCATGCTCAAGGATGATAAAAATATCGATTATTTTGATGTAATCTACTATGAATTAGGTCAACTTGAACTGTTAGATAAAAATGAATCTAAAGCAATTTCGGAATTTAGAAATGCACTTTCTTCTAAAACTTCCGATATTGGTATCAAAAGTTTAACTTACCTAGCCTTGGCCGATTTGTATTTTAAAAGTCAGGATTACGAAAATGCTCAAGTTTATTACGACAGTGCCGCAAGAACTGTAGAATTGACAAACCCTAATTATCAAAGTATTCAAAATAAAAATTTGGTGCTTAGTGACCTAATTAAACATTTGGTGAATATTAAAGAGAAAGATAGTTTGTTGAAATTAGCTGATAATGAAAAATTGAGGGAAAAAACGATAGATAAGCTTATTAAGGAAGAGAAGGATAAAGAATTGGAGGCTAAACGAATTGAAGAAATTCAGAAAACGAATCAAGATGCATTTGCTCAAAATACCCAAAATGTAACAACTACGAATTTTCCATTTTATAATCAAACTGCAAAAACAAAAGGGTTGCAAGATTTTCAAAAAATATGGGGTTCTCGTAAATTAATGGATTTTTGGGCTATTAGTAGTAATAAGACTGCTATTTGGAAAGAGGTTAACGATGCGCAAGAAAACAATGATTATGGCAATGATGAGAAATTAAAAGTAATGGGAAAAGTTTCTGACGAAAGAAAGAAATATTATGAAGCTATCCCTTTTTCTAAAGCAGATAAGGATAAAATGAAGTCTGAAATAGCAGAATCATATGTTTTGGGAGCCAATGTTTATTATCAAAATTTAAAGGAATATGACAAAGCCCAAAAAATGCTGCTTGAGCTCAATACTAAATACCCTAAAAATAACTACGAACTTAATTCTTGGTATTTATTGGCCAAAATAGCTCAAACTAAAAATGATATTTCTCTATTTAATTTTTATTTCAACCTTATTAAATCTTCCGATTCTACAAGTAATTTTCTAATTGCTCTGAAAAACTCTGAAGGTTCTGATTCTGTGGTTAATCAAACTTCTAAGAATAATATTTCAGAAGAGGTTGAAAATCAATACCGAGCTTTTTACAGTTTGTATAAAGATAAAAAATATGATGAGGCGTTGAAACTTAAGTCACAAAATGATATTAGTAATCCAGGAAGCCCTCTTCAAATTCAATATGATTTTGTAGAAGCATTGTGTTATGCTCAAAAAAGTGAAATGGGAACATTTGAACAAAAAATTACGGCTATTATTAGTAATTATCCTAATACAGATATTGCCCAACGTTGCGAAGAAATGGTTTATAAACTAAAAGTAAAACGCGGTGAAATTTTAGAAAAAAAATCTGTAAGCACTAAATATACTTTAAACGAGTCTATTGACCATTTTTATATCTTATTAATTCCTAAAGCTGTTGATTTTACTAAGATAAAAATTGCTTTCTTGAATAGAAATAAGGTATTATATACCAATGACGGTTTGCGTGTAACAAACTCCTTATTAGGGGATAAATTTCAAATTTTAATAGTCAATAACTTCAAATCTCTCGACGATGCCAAACGTTACATTAAAGACGTTGCCAATGATCCTAAATTTAAAGAAGAACTTAATTTAGGTCTGTTTTTTAAACAGTTTATTATCGGAAAAGATAACTTTTCAATACTTGTCACCGATAAGGTAATCGAAGATTACGAATCATTTTACAATACAAATTACAATAAATAATTAATCATCTATGTCAAAATTCTGGAAATATTACCTTTATTTTTTATTGTCTATTCCTCTGTTCTTTTTCTTGATAAACATAGGAATTTTAGGGTACATGCCTGACATTGAAGAATTGGAAAATCCTAAAAGTGCACTAGCTAGTGAATTATACAGTGAAGATGGAGTGGTTTTGGGCCAGTATTTTATTCAAAAGCGTTCAAATGTTGATTACCGTGATATTGCCCCAAGTATGTTTGATGCTCTTATTTCAACTGAAGATGAGCGTTTTTTTACTCACTCAGGCATTGATGTTAAACGATTATTGGGTGCTGTAGTAGGTTTAGGGAAAAAAGGTGGTGCCAGTACTATAACCCAACAACTTGCCAAAAATTTATTCCATTATGAAGATGGTATAAGACCAAGTTTGCCGATAAGGCTCATGCAAAAACTAAAAGAATGGGTTATCGCCATTAAACTCGAAAGAAGATATACCAAAGAAGAAATAGCAACCATGTATTTGAATACAGTTCAATTTTCGGGAAATTCCTATGGTATAAAATCAGCCTCTAAAGAATTTTTTAATAAACAACCTGCTGAGCTTAGTATTCAAGAATCGGCAGTTTTAGTAGGTGTATTGAAAGCTATAACCATATACAATCCCAAAAGAAATCCGAACAACTCGTTGGCCAGAAGAAATACAGTTTTAGGTCAGATGCTTCGTAATGATAAGATAACCAAGAATGGTTTTGATTCCCTAAAGGCATTGCCAATTGAGCTTAATTATCAGTACGAAGACCACAATTCAGGTTTGGCCGTTTATTTTAGAGAATGGCTCAAACGTGATTTAACGAAATGGTGTAAGGAAAATAAAAAACCTAATGGGGAAAATTATAATTTATATAAAGATGGATTGAAAATTTACACAACAATCAATTCCAAACTACAGACTTATGCCGAAGAATCTGTTAAAATGCACTTAACTGAATTGCAAGGACAGTTCGACAAGTCGTGGGGCAACAGAGAACCTTGGAGAGATGAAAATTGGAAAGTTTTGCCTGAATATCCAATGCAAGAGTTGCGCAAAACAGAAAGATACAGATTGCTTAAAGAACAATTTGATGGTGATACTTCTAAAATAATGAAGATTTGTAGAAAGAAAACTAAAATGACTGTTTTTAGTTGGAAAGGTGATATCGATACCATGATGAGTCCATTGGATTCTGTAAAGTATATGAAACGTTTTTTACATACTGGGTTTATTGCGATTCAACCTACAACAGGACAAGTAAAAGCTTGGGTAGGAGGGATTAATCATCATTATTTCAAATATGACCATGTCAATAAAGGCTCAGGTCGTCAGGTTGGTTCAACATTCAAACCGTTTGTTTATGCTTTGGCTATAGATAATAAATTGTCGCCATGTATGCAGTTCCCTAATAATCCACCACCATATCCCAATTGGACCATAAGTAACAGTGACGGTTCTTATGGTGGTACAATGAATATGTTCAGAGGATTGGCTTCTTCTACCAACTGTATAGTAGCACAAGTGATGTACACATTGGGCGAAAATGCACCACAGAATGTGATTGAGTTTGTAAGGAAAATGGGAATAGACAGTGCCAAATTAGAGCCATATCCGTCAATTTGTTTAGGTGTTACAGATATTTCTCCTTTCGATATGGCGGGTGCTTTTGCTACATTTGCCAACAAAGGGTATTGGGTTGAACCTACATATATAACTAGGATTGAAGACAAAAATGGAAATATTTTAGCTGAGTTTTCACCTCAAAAAATTAGACAAGTTTTAACTGAAGAGAAAGCCTACGTTATGTGTCAGTTGTTAGAAGGTGTTTGTAAAAGAGGAACAGGACAGCGCTTACATAACCGATATAAAGTGGAAGGATGGGTAGGAGGTAAAACAGGAACAACTCAAAGC
This sequence comes from Bacteroidia bacterium, assembly GCA_044377005.1. Classification (GTDB taxonomy): domain Bacteria; phylum Bacteroidota; class Bacteroidia; order NS11-12g; family UBA955; genus JABMMZ01. The sequence goes on along the minus strand of JBILJV010000003.1, from coordinate 67,201 downwards.
AACAGTGATGGTTGGTTTATGGGTGTAACAAAAGATTTGGTATGTGCTTCTTGGGTGGGTTGCGACAGTCGTAAAGTACGATTCAGAAGTACGAATTATGGTCAAGGTGCACATTCTGCATTACCTATTTTTGCGCATTTTATCAATAAAGCTCGTGCAGATAAGGAATTGGGAATTAGGCTTGATCCTATAGACAGGCCACAGCAAGAAATTAGTTTTGAGTTTGATTGTAGTCAATATTTTGAGGAAAAAGACACTGAAGAGTATGGGCAACCAAGCGATTCTCCTTTAGGGATTTAGTTACTTTCCTATACAGAAATCTCTAAAAATAGACTCTAAAAGGTCATCATTGCTGATAGTTCCTGAGATCTCTCCAAGATGATACAAGGCAAGTTTGAGGTCTTCGGCTAAAAGGTCGTTACTTATTCTTTGTTCTATGGCTTTTTTACACAAGAGTAGTTGCTCATTTGCTTTACATAGTGCTTCATAATGTCTATTGTTGGTTAGTAATTGCTCATTAGCCCTTAATTGGTTTAAAATGTCTTTTGACATCAATTCCTTCAATTCTGCAATGCCTTGTTTTTTGGTTGTTGAAATAAATAGAGTTTCAATACCATGTTTTAGTAGCTTTTCGTGATTAATATTTGTCTGAAATTCCAATAATTCATTCTCTGTTAATAAATCAATTTTATTAAAACAAACTATCAATTTGCTGTTTTGATGGTATTGTGCATTTATTAAATCGCGAAGTTCAGTAATGTTAAATGTTACAGCATCAATTAAATACAATACAATGTCTGCTTCACTTATTTTTTCAAGGGCTTTTTTAACGCCTATTTTTTCAATAACATCTTCTGTTTCCCTAATTCCTGCTGTATCAATTAGTCTATAAAGGACACCATTGATATTAAAAAGCTCTTCAATAGTATCTCTTGTTGTTCCTGCAATATTTGAAACGATAGCCCTGTCGTCATTAAGAATCGTGTTTAGAAGTGAAGATTTGCCTGCATTTGGTTTGCCAACTATTGCGGTTGGAATTCCTTTTGATATGGCGTTTCCCACTTTAAATGATTCAATCAATAGGGTTATTTCAATTCTTAATTCTTCAATTTTTTTGAGTAGTGCACCTCTTTCAGCAAATTCTACATCTTCTTCACCAAAGTCGAGCTCGAGTTCTATTAATGAAGCAAATTTTATTAAATCAGTTCTTAATGTTTGTATTGATTTTGAAAAACCACCTTTTAAATGTTTAAGAGCATTGGTTAATCCCTTTTCACTTTCAGCGTTTATAATATCAGCTACTGCTTCTGCTTGAGCCAAGTCGAGTTTCCCGTTCATAAATGCTCTGAAAGTAAACTCTCCTGGTGCTGCCATTCTAGCACCTAAAGAAATTAGTGTTTGTAAAGTTTTTTGAAGTATCAGCGGAGAACCATGACAGTTAAGCTCAATAGTATCTTCACCTGTATAACTGTTTGGTCCATTAAATTTCAAAACCAATCCTTCATCAATAATTTCTTCCTTTTCATAAAATCGACTTAAGTGAATGGTATGTGAAGGCCATGCATTTATTTCTTTTTTTGTTAATGACTCCGTTAATGAAAAGGCAATATTACCAGAGATTCTAATCATTCCAACAGCACCCTTTCCTGCAGGTGTGGTAATCGCAACAATGGTATCTTCAGGATTATATTGATGAGCAAACATGAAGGTACAAAGGTAAAAAAAATAAGCCCTGATTGTTAGTCAGGGCTTATTTAAATTATTTAATAGTTTTTATCGGATTATTCTAACAACACCGTTTAGAACTTCTTCGTCTTTTTCGATACCTTTATATCTGTATTTTAAGATATAATAGTAAGTTCCGTCTGGACAAAGAGCGCCAGTATTGTTTACTTTACCGTTCCAATCTTTATTAGAGTCTGTTGATTCAAATACTTTAACACCCCATCTGTCGTAAATGACTAAGTCGTATTTAACATGACCATTAATTTCGATATTGAAGACGTTATTACCAACTAATCCTTCTTTATCTACTCCAACGAAACCGTCTGTATTTGGTGTAAATACGTTAGGTGGACGAATAGATGCTTTAAAGTCATTGTATACTTTTTTACAAATGGTATCTGTACAACCTATAGTACTTTCAACCTCTAAACATACCCAGTATTCTCCTAATGAATCTCTGTAATCTTCACAGACCTGAGGATCATTTAACTCTTGACCATCAATATTTCTATTGTAAAGTTTAGGTGTAGGTTTATTACCAGTAGGGTTTTTAATGTTAGACTCATCATTGTAGAATGACCAGTAGTTTTTAACATTGTTAGTAGAAGTATTATTGAAACAGAAAATAGGTTTGTTAGTGGAGTCAATTTGGAAGTCTGCTTTTACATTTCCTACATTCACTACTACACTGTCTTCACCAGGGCAAATTTTGATTGTAGAAGAAGCGGAGTTAACATCACCACTAAACTTAATTACATATCTGCCAGGAGCGCTATATGTTCTTTTTTGTGCGGTATCTGGTGTAATTAATGTGTCCGTACTGTTTACCCCAAAATTCCATTTATAGTTAGTATATCTTCCATAAGGGTGAACTTCTCCATTAATAAAGACAGTGTCACCAATACATACATCTACAGGAGTGGCATTTACTTTTGAACTATCATAAGCGGATACTTCGATTGTAAAGTGTGCCTCTTGACCATTTGTAGTATCAGGATAAACAACAGAACATGTTTTCCAAGTGTTACCTACTTTTAATTTAAAGTAATGGTATAAGAATATAGAATAAGTGCCTGCTTTAGTATATTTATGACTCATAGTATCACTTTGAGGGGTAATAGTATCAGTTTGGTTTCCAAAAACTCCATCACCAAAACTCCATAACCATATACTACTGTCAGCTCTAAGGTAAGTACTTAAGTTAGAGAAATTAACTTTTTCGCCTACACAATATTTTCTATTGATTAAAGTGTCAAAGAATGGAATAGGACCTGGAATGTAAATTTCCATTGTATCTCTGTCTATACATCCAAGTTCAGTTTCAACCTCTAATGTAATTTCAAAACGTCCATTTCTTGTATAATCGTGACCTATACTTGTAGGAAGATTATTGTAGAAATTATTGATTGAATTACTTGCTTTGTCACCCCAGTTAATGGTCCATCTTACAATTTTATCACAAGGTGTTCCACGTTTAGCAACACATGGATCTTGTACATAAGATGAATCAAACAATTCTATAATAGTATTACACTGAGGACGTTTTTGGTCAATGTCAAATTTAGCTCTAACTGCAGTAACATAAATATCTTGTACGAAAGTATCACGGCAAGTAGCACTATCACCTGCAGCAGTTCTGATTGTATAAACTCTACCAGTATCTTGGTTATAGTATAAACTTCCAGGAATTTGAACACCACCCAAACTTATTTGAGGATTTCCTAAACCTGTTGCCCCGTAAGGGAAACCACCAAAGATAGATTGAGGGTGAGTTCCATCATCACTTTTATTTAAATCCCAACGAGTAGGAGTTTCTCTATTTGGATTTCCTGCTTCAGAAATTCTTGTTCTCCAGTAATCTGTAGGGTCTAATAATCGGAAGGTGATTTCAGGGAATACTTCAAAATATCTAAATTGAGGTTCTGCAACAATTTCAGAACCATGACAAATAATAGTATCCGTATAATTCATCACACCATAGAATCCAACAATAACTTTTTTAGCTGTTCCAGTACTTTTGTTACAGTTTTCAGGAGGTGTACTTCTTAAACCAAAGTTTGCTACATAATATCCAGAATATTGAGGTATAAAGCAATAAGCATTATAATTTTTACCATCCCATCCTTTTACTTTTTCAATAGGTATTAATGAGGTATCTCTGTAATGTAAACTTTGTTTTGCATCAGCTACTTTGTAGAATCTAATAAATCTTCCAAAACCTGTAGTATCTAAACAACCTCTTGAGCCGGTATATGGTTTGCCAAATTGACCTTGACCATTCCAAATAATGTCGTTTAATTGAGCAGGTGTTAATTCATAAATGTCGATATTATTGAATTCTAAAATTGCTTTTATGATATCGAATACTGGAGTAATATCAGCTTCGGTGTGCCATTTAGTAACTTTTGCAATTCTGAAGTTTTGACTATCTAAAGTTACTGTTTTGCCATCAAAGAAACTTTGTTTAACAACTTGAAGTCTGTCCTCCAAGTATGGCGTATCAGGATGAATAGTTTTGAAACGTTGGTATCTTTCACTTGCACTTAGTATATAATATTGGTTGTAGTATTTACCAACGTTAGCGCCAGTTAAAGTCCATAATGCTTCAGCAACATCTGGAACATAAGATCTGTTCCAAACATTCGTAGTTAAGCAAATGGTATCTTTTCTACAGATTTTTGTAAATTGATCACCTTCTTTAGGTTTAATAATTCTAAAGTTATTATCTAAGATTGGGAAACGTGCAAATTTGTTGTAATAAACAGTATCACTACATCCTGTTGGGTATCCCCATGTATTAGGATTAATACCATTATTTAAATTATTAGTCCACATTCCACTTCCAACAATTAAACCTACATTGATATAACCTGTTGTTGTATCTTTAATATCATCAACAGTAAACTGTTTAGAGAAACGGCCTGGAGCAGGACCACCTAAGTTATAACCTAAATATGGAGGATTTACTGGAGGTAAATTACCTGTAGAAACCTGACCAGCACCTAAGTTTGGACCAATTAATGGAACCCAACCATTTTTATTTAAAGCAGTATCATAATTGATTTCAGCCCAAGTTCTTGAACATCCTGGTTTCGTGTCTTCTAAAATAAATGTTATACCATACGTTTGTTGAGCACCACCTAAACATAGAACACCTTCTTTACGTAATTTTTTTGCACTTGGTGGTTGCAAAGCTAAAGAAGCGACAGCTTCATGCTCGCACTTTAATGGATGACAAACGTCAACGTGTTTTAAACGAACATTGAAACATCTTACAACATCTCCACTATAGAATTTTTGACGGTGAGCATCTGCATTAATACTATCACCCTTTTGGTAACCAGTCATTACATCTTTTTTCCATACTTTGTGCCAAGGTTGAACCATATGAAGAGGAATAGTATCTTGAATATATTGAATCCAATAATGATAAAGGACTTTGTCTGTTTTAGAGTTTAGAATCAAAGTGGTTCCGGGTTGTAATGTAACATAACGTTGTCCAATCCATCTATTTGGAGGGAAACCGTTGTTAGGGTCAACAAATAAAGTATCACCTGAAGGTACATATACTCTTGTTGCAATAGTTATATCTATCCTTGCTTTACCTTGAACGCCTGAAGGTACTTTTATTTTATTATCTATATTCGCAAAAACAGAAGAGTCCTTTGTTTTATTTCCTAGAGGGTTATCACCATAGAATAAGAAGGTATCTCTGATAATTGCCACTGAGTCATTTGACCACATTCTTCTTTGGAAACACAAACCAGAATCTTTGTCATAACGGAATACATTTTCAGCACGTAAACCAAAATTAGTTTGGTATAATGAATCCCAAGGAGTGTACCAGTGTTGTGGCAATGTATCTTTACTGTATTTACAATTTTTGCCAATATTAACACCATTTTTGGTGTCAGTTGTACATTTTTCACAATAGTCATCATCAAAATCCCAAAGACGTATGGTACAGTCATTACCTCTTTTTTGCTTATGATGTGTTAATGACGTTTGACCATTTGGTCTGGAATTAAATCCATGTATCAATGGCGCATTAAAACCTGGTTTAACCCATTCATGAGTTGAAGGATTGAATGCAGTTGTATTAGGGTCTACAATAGCACCAGTAGTTTTATTAATCATAATACTATCTTTTGCTAAAATAGTAACAGAGTCATCGTCTGTCATGTCTTTATCATTGTGATAGAATTTTGAGAAGTTCCAGAATTTAACCGTATCCTTAATAACACATTGGTATCTTAATGAGTCAATTAACCATTTCATACCAGAAGGTGGAGCACCTTCAATAGTTGATTGTGGTCCAATAACTAAAATAGTATCATAAACTGTTTTTCCACAACCAGGTATCGGATGTTGGAATGAGAAGTTTATTTTGTATGGTCCTAATCCCCAAGCTGCGTGAGTTCCAGTCCATTGTCTAACAATATTTAAAGGTCCGCTTGGTGGGTTACCAAAGTTCCAAACAGGATTAGTTGCCAATGGTACTGCACCATTTTTAAGTTTAAATTGTATCGTTTTATCATTGAAACATACTGAATCACGATCTGCAATAATTACTGGTTTTACAATTAAGTTAGTTGCTGACGCTGTAAAAGTAAATGATTCAGTACAACCAAAGGTTGATGTTACAGTTAGTTTTGTATTGAAGTTACCTCCATTAGGTCCTTGAGCATAAAACCAATGACAAATAGGGTTATTAGGAGTATTGCCAGGATTGCCCCAAAATTGAGGTGTAGAAGAATTACCATTAGTAATTTGACCATCTCCCCAGTCCCATTTAAATGAGGTAATTTGAGATAATGGAATGGTTGAATTGTTAGTAACGCACAATTGAACGCTATCACATTTTTGAGGACGTGGAGATGTAAATGTTAAGCCTAATGAAGCTTGAACAATTGCAACTGCATTTAATCTTGTTTTTGTAATACATCCATTACAATCTTCAACTTCTATTGTCATTCCGTAGGTTCCACCTGCTGGATCGCCAAATGAGTGACAAAACTGACGAGGGCCGTTGCCAGAAAAAGAGTAACGTGTACCATCGTCAAATACAATGACTGTTCTACAAATTTGTCCACCAGATTCACCTGATTTACTACTATCTGTAAAACAAAAACTATTGTTGGCAAAGCATTGTGTTTGATTTACAATACGTTTAACATCAATAATTGGTTTTGGCTTTACATCAAGATTGTATGTAGCGTTACATGTGCTTCCATTCGCCAATCTTAATGATAAAGTGATGGTTTTTTGTCCTGGAGTGTTAAATGTAAAACTAGGGTTACATAAGGTTGTGTTTGTTCCCTCACCATTAAAGTTCCAACTGTAATTGGAAGCCCCTACAGAATTACAATTAAACACCACCGGTTCTCCCACACAAGGAGCTCCTGATACGGTGATACTACATTGCGCATTAGCGCCAAAATGGACGAAAAGGAAGGCTATCATTACGCCAATCCCTTTGCCAAATTTAACTAGTTGTCTTATTTTATTCATACTATTTTCAGTTTGCATATTATGTTCATTTTTTGTTTTTTCCAAATATTATTTTATGACCTTAAGTTTAATGTATTGACTCTCAATTTCTTGATTGTGAAATTTATATTTTAAAAACACAGTGTAATTACCAGATGTTGCGAACTCGCCATTGGGTAATTTACAATCCCAAGCTTTGTTTTTTGATTTTGTTTCAAATAATTTCTCCATTTTTGAATTGTATATCACCATTTCAAAATATTCTTCTCCTTGTATTTCAACAAAGTATGTATCGTTCAATCCATCTCCATTTGGTGTCACTACGTTAGGGATATTGATATCACTGTTAACTACTGTTATCTTGTTTTCTTCTTCAAAAGTTGAACTCTTTTCTAGTATATACATCAAATCCCCATTTTCTTCTTCTGTTGCAATGTTCTCATTTATTTGAGTAGAATTTATTATTGAAGGAATGATGTTTTTAGGGATGTTTAAAATGCCTGAATTTAAAATACTTTCCTTTACAATATCATTTGTTTTTTCATCATCTCTAATAACTTCTTTTTTTAAATCAGATAAATTGGATAGTACATTATTTGGGATAGATTTTTTATCAGTATTTAACTTTTTATTTTTAATTTCAACTAACTCAGGAATAGTTTCATCCATTGATATATTTGGTTGTTTTACTATTTCTTCAGAAACAATAGGATAGTTTTGTTTAATCTTTGGTTTTGTTTGGTAGTATTTATATGTTAATAAGGAACTAATTCCTAATGTACCAGAAATTAATAATGTTTTAAGCCATGTAGCACCCCATTTACTCGCGGTAGTAACGGTTTTTAAAGGGGCAGTTTGCGGGGCAATAGACTCCCATAAGCCTACAGGAGGATTTACACTTGCTTCTTCCAGTTGATTTTTGAAAATCTGGTCAAATGCTTGTATGTCGTTTTTAATACTCACTTTAAATTTTGTTTTAATATTAACTCTTGTAAGAAATGTCTTGCTTTATGAAGTTGGCTTTTGCTTGTATTTTCCGATATATTTAACATTTTAGAAATTTCATCATGACTATATCCTTCCACAACAAATAAATTAAAGACCGTTCTGTAGCCATTGGGTAAGCATTGAACTAATTTCATTAAATCAGCATGTTTTAAAAGTGAAAGTACATCAGATTCAATTCCTTTTTCATTGTATGGTTCAATTTTATCTAAAACATTGTGTTTTTGATTTTTTCTATAAAATTCAATACTTGTATTTATGAAAATCCTTTTTATCCAACCTTCAAAAGAACCTTTGTGTTCAAATTTATTCAGATTTGCAAATACTTTGATAAAACCTTCTTGTAAAATATCTTTTGCTTCATCATTATTTTGTGCATAACGTAAGCAAATAGCATACATTCTTGGAGCTAATATTTCAAATAACTTTTTTTGTGCTTTTGATTGATTGTCAATACATTGGGCTAAAAGTAAGTTTAGTTGTTCTGTATTGAAATCTGCCATTTACACAATTTTTCTTTCTTTTTTCTGATTGGTTAGAGGTGTTTATGCCTATCAAGGTTGCCTTCGTCGAAAAAAAATTAATTTTCTTGAGCAATTTTTTGAATAGGATATCTTTCTTTGAGTATTTCGAAAGTTGATTCGGCATAATAACCGATACATTCGATTAGGTCGATAATTTCTTCTTTGCTCAGATTTGTCATAGGTCTTCTATATTTTACAGCCAATATATTTTGTTCTTTATTGATGGTATAAGAACCATATAACATATTTAAATTATTGTGAAGTATTTCTTCGTAAAACACCTCTGATTTATCATTAGGCATTAAACAAATGGGAGCAATTATTTGGAACATAAACAAAGAGTCAGTAGATTCAAAATATAACCAAGGATTGTCGTTCTCATTTTCCCATAGATCAATATAGATTTCGGTTTCCCCATTAAAAATCATCCATTGTCCTTCGTCAGCACATCTAGTTTCTACTGGGTTTAATCCAAGTGTTGCAAGTGCAGATTCTATTAGTTCGGGGTAGGTTTGAAAATTCATTTTACAATTCTTTGTGTTTATTGTGAATAATTGTGAGGTGCGAAATTATAAAAATATCCTGATTATTTTAAGTTAATTGATGTATATTTGCGCCAACAAAATAAAAACAAGTCATGTCAGTATTGGTTGATAAAAACTCAAAGGTAATTGTTCAAGGATTTACAGGTAAAGAAGGAACTTTTCATGCTTCTCAAATGATAGAATATGGTACAAATGTAGTTGGTGGTGTTACTCCAGGAAAAGGAGGAAGCTTACATCCCGATTTAAATAAACCAATTTTTAATACTGTTCAAGAAGCAGTTAAAGCTACAAATGCTAATGTTTCTATTATTTTCGTTCCTCCAGCTTTTGCCGCTGACGCTATTTTAGAAGCTGCTGATGCTGGAATAGCAGTGATAGTTTGTATTACTGAAGGTATTCCAACTAAGGATATGATTAAAGTTAAAGATTATTTAAGTGATAAATCTTGTACCTTAATAGGTCCAAATTGTCCTGGTGTAATGACTCCGGGTGGTGCTAAAGTTGGAATTATGCCTGGTTTTATATTTAATCCAGGTAGAATAGGCATTGTTTCAAAATCAGGAACTTTAACTTATGAAGCGGTTGATCAAATTACTAAAGCTGGTTTAGGTCAAAGTACTGCAATAGGAATTGGTGGTGATCCAATTATTGGAACTAGTACCAAACAAGCGGTTGAAATGTTAATGAACGACCCAGATACTGATGGAATAATCATGATTGGTGAAATTGGTGGAGGAATGGAAGCTGAAGCTGCTAGATGGATTCAGGCTCATGGAACTAAGCCTGTTGTTGGTTTTATCGCTGGTCAAACTGCTCCTGCTGGTAGAAGAATGGGTCACGCTGGTGCAATAGTTGGTGGTAAAGACGATACTGCTGCTGCAAAAATGGCAATTATGCGCGAATGTGGAATTCATGTTGTTGAATCTCCTGCAGAAATTGGCGCAAAAATGGTTGAAGTTTTAGGCGCAAAAGCAAAAGCTTAAATTATATAAACAAAAAATTAATTTGTGCCCTCCAATTCAAATTGGAGGGCATATTTATTCTATAAGTATTATGAATCATTCATCTTTAAACAGTCAGTTTTTTATTGAAAAGGAAAATCTTTACAATGCACACAACTATCATCCTTTGCCTGTAGTCCTTCAAAAGGGAAAAGGGATTATGGTGTGGGATGTTGAGGGTAAACCTTACTATGATTGTTTGTCTGCATACAGTGCTGTTAATCAAGGTCATTGCCATCCTGCCATAATTGACGCCTTAACAAGTCAAGCCCAAAATTTAACATTGACTTCAAGGGCTTTTCATAATAGTTTGTTGGCTGAATATTCTGAATTTATTTGTAATTACTTTTCATACGAAAAAGTGTTGCCAATGAATACAGGAGTTGAAGGTGGGGAAACAGCTATAAAAATTTGTAGAAAATGGGCTTATGAAGTCAAAGGAGTTGAATCAAATAAAGCAAAAATAATTTTTGTAGAAAATAATTTTTGGGGTAGAACGATAGCAGCTGTAAGTTCAAGCACTGATCCTAAAAGTTCTAATAATTTTGGTCCATTTACGCCTGGATTCGAAATTATACCTTATGATAATTTAGAAGCTCTTGCTATTGCATTAAAAGATCCAAATGTTGCAGGATTTATGTTGGAACCAATTCAGGGTGAAGCTGGTGTAGTGGTGCCCTCTGATGGTTATTTATCAAAAGCTTATCAGATGTGTAAAGAACACAATGTTCTGTTTATTGCAGATGAAGTTCAAACTGGTATAGGTCGAACTGGTAAATTGTTGGCTTGCGAGTATGAAGGAGTAAAGCCCGATATTTTGATTTTAGGGAAAGCTTTGGGTGGAGGGGTATTGCCTGTATCTGCTGTTTTGACTAGTAAATCTATAATGGATGTCATTAATCCTGGCGAACATGGAAGTACTTTTGGAGGAAACCCTTTGGCTTGTGCGGTTGCTATTGCTTCTTTAAAAGTAATTCAAGAGGAGAAATTGACTGAAAATGCATACAAAATGGGTGAACTATTTAGGGCAAGATTAAGTGCTATAAACTCTCCAATAGTAGAAATTGTAAGAGGGAAAGGGCTGCTCAATGCTGTGGTTATTAAGCCTTTTGGTGAAAACAAAACTGCTTATCATATTTGTTTAGATTTGCTAAAAAATGGTTTATTAGCAAAACAAACTCATGACCATATTATTAGATTTGCACCTCCACTTATTATTACGGAAGCTCAAGTTCACGAATGTTGTGATATAATTGAAAAAACTATTTTAAGTCAAGCAATTTAAATACTTATTATCTAATGAGTAATACTTGACCAAAGGCATTGCTCTTTTTTACATATGGTCCGTTTGGAACTGTGTAAAATAATTTCCAGATATAGAGTCCCATATCTGCATTGTTGTTATTATAGGTACCATCCCATCCTACATTACTTTGATCGGTTTCAAACACCAATTCACCCCAACGGTTGTATATTTGAAAGAGTTTCACTGTTATATTTCTACCTCTTGGAATGAACACATTATTTAGTAAATCGTTTCCTGGGGTAAATGCACTCGCCATAAACAAGTCGCAATAATCACCTTGAACAGAAATATTAATAGAGTCTGAAGCTACTCCACATGGATTACTAACTGTAACTTTATATTTGCCAGAATTGAAGGTGTATACAAAACTATCTTTGCTACCTGTGTTCCATTGGTATATAGATCGAGGATTAGTAGCTACTAGTTTTAAACTACCTCCTTTGCACAATATTGTATCTCTTCCTAAGTTAACTGTAGGAACTGTAGAGAAAATTAATTGTATTGAGTCAGAACCTTTGCACAAACCTTCAGTAACAATAACTCCATAAGTTCCAGATTGATTGATGCCTATCGTTTTACTTGTTTCTCCTGTATTCCATAAATAAGTGCCATTGTGATTTGCGTCTAAAAAATAGGTTCCTGTAGAACAGATTGCTGTGTCCCTGCCTATAAATGGTTGGGGATTGTCTGAGATTTTAAAATTCTTTTCAGTAGAATCTGCACAATATTGGTCTTTTAGTAAATATTTAAGAGAATAGGTTCCAGGTGTATTTGGTAAAAGTGTATTGTTCACAATGTTGTAACCGCTAAATACACCATTTGGCATTGTTGTATTTAAAGTTACGGGGTTATTGCTCTTGCAATAGATTGTATCTAAGCCTGTAAATGTTGCATCAAGGTTTTTTAAAACTTCTACTTCTATAGTGTCTTTTCCTTTGCATCCATCTTTAGAAAATGCTACATGTATAACTTTGAATTTGTTGACACTGTTAAAGCTTTTGCTAATTATTCTTGATGAGCTTGAATCACCTGTACTAAAATACCATTTATAAAAAGTGAGCGAATTGTCAGGATTTTCAAAGATGAAATTATTGTTTGTAGAACACTGTTTTTCTTGATTAACAATAACACTTCCAGCAGGATTAGGTAATACCACTAAATCGAATCTTAAAGTATCACGACAACCTGTTGGTTGTAGGTTAACATTAGTTAAAATCTCCAATTGAACTTTATATCGACCACTTGCATCATATGTTTTTTTCATTCGTTTAAATGAAGAAGATTTTCCATCTCCAAAATCCCAATTGTAACGATAGGAGGCTAGTAATGGAGAAGTTACAGGGGTTGGGTCAATATCAAAATAATTGCCTTCTAAACATTGGACAGTGTCATCAAATATATTAAAATCAATAAAAGCTACTTTTTTGTTGTAAACTCTAACATTTTTGGAAACTAAATTAGGGCAACCTAATGAGGGGTTAGCTGATATCCTAACTGGGACAAGACCTGCATTTGTGAAGCTTCTTTGAACAGGGCTACTAGAAGAAGTATTGCCATTTCCAAAGTCAAAAGTGTACGTTACGCCTGAAAAACTTGCAGTTGAAGTATTGGTAAATTCGTATAGGTTTTTTTGTTGACAACTGTCAAAATAAGTAATATTAAAATTTAGATTTAGAGAATGTGTAGTTACGCTAACTGTAGGAGGATTATTGGTATAATAAAGTGTACTATTGGAATTATTGTCATGTTCAACAATCGTAAAATAATAGGTTTTGCCTGGTTTAAGACTGTCTACTTTTACAAAGTTGGTTCCATTCGAATTGTAAATAATATAGTTTTTTACGCCGTATTCTATCGATTTGCCAAAATCTTTATTGGGTGTGTATTGTGAGCCATCCACCGGTTCGTAATCAGGCGTAGAGGCTTCTTTTGCAATAATAACTCTAGCTGAACCGTTTCCACTTGTCCATTGAATAATGACAGAATTGCACGTTAAGTTGTTAAAAGTTAAGTTAGATGAGTGCACAGTGGGTCTTGCACCATATATAAACATGGCGGAAAAAAATAAAACTAAGGTAAAAAACGATTTAATTAAAAACAACTTACAAAAATAATATAATTTTTATTTTTTTAGACTGAAAATTTATAAAAGGGTTGCTTTTTTATTGCTGAATTTGAATATTTTCTTCACTCAAAAGTGGTAAACTTTTGAATTTCAATAGAATTTGCGCTGTAGTTATTATGTCTTTTTTACAATAGATAGCTATCCTTTCTAAATCATTCTTTTGCCAATAGGTGTGGCCTACCATACTTCCGTCAATATCATCTTTGGGAGAAGGTATCCCAAAACATTTAGCCAATACCGCTAATGAGGTATAGTTTTTATAATCGCCAAATTTCCATAACTCCATGGTGTCTAAATGTTTCACTTCCCATGGCTTTTTGCCTGACAAGTCGAGTATTTTAGGGATTTTCAATCCATTTATAAGTAATCTTCGGTTGATGTAGGGAAAATCAAACTCTTTGCCATTGTGGGCTACCAATTGATGCTGGTCTGAAGCATAGTGTTTGATTAAAAGTTCGGAAAACTCTTCTAAAATTATTTTTTCATTATCGTTGTGAATCGACTTAACCCTTAATTGAAGTTGACCTTCGGAGTAATGAAAAATTCCTAAACCTATACATACAATTTTACCAAATTCTGCATAAATAGCAGCTCTATCATAATTAGTAGAAGCATCTATCTCTGGGTTATTTAGGGCACCTACTTTTTTAGACCACAACTCTTGCCACTCCTCATCTAAGTTTTGGTAATCGGGTTTTTGTGACACAGTTTCTATGTCTAAAATTAACAAATGACTTAAGTTTATATTTTCCAACATAATACTTTATTTAATTACCAACTTCCACCTGCACCACCACCACCGAAGCCACCGCCTCCGAATCCGCTAAAACCATCGCTACTTCCTCCTCCGTCAGATCCACCACCAAAACCACCAAGCATTGGACTTATAAATACACCGCCGCTGCCGATGGTCATTCCTCTACCTTTATTTTTTCTGGATAACAAGATTAGTACTAAGGTAATAAAAATTGTTATAAAAATAAAACTATCAGGTAGCTTATTTAAAGATTTCTCATAAGTATTGAAGTTATACTCGCCTTTTGCCAAGGCAATTAGTACATTGGTGCCTTTGTCTATGGCTTCAAAATTTCTTCCTTCTTTTAAATTGGGATTAATTTCATTCTCTATAATACTATTTACCGTTAAATCAGGTATTGCACCTTCCAAACCATACCCAATAGCTATAAATGTTTTCCTGCCAATTCCACTTTTGGTGGGTTTAATTAAGATTACAATGCCATTATCTTCCTTCCCTTGTCCAACTCCCCACTTTTGCCCCAACTCTGTTGCAAAAGCCCATGGCTCCATGTCATTCAAGTCGTCTACCACCACCACCACGATTTGGTTGGAACTAGTATTTGACAATTCTTTTAACTTAGATTCCAAGATAGCCGTTTCTTCTACTGAGAAAAAATTAGGAAATTCTTGTGAAAGGTTATTGATTAAACGGGGCGGATTAGGCTTATCAGGAATTCCATCAAACTGGGCAAATACAGTTTGAGAAACAAAAAACAAAATCAATAAAGATAAGGTATAGCTAAAACAAGCCTTAAAAATATTTTTTACTAGCATATATAATTTTATTCGTCATAACTGATTGCATTACTTAATTCGTTCTTATCGTCTTTTTGATAAGGGAAATAGGTTCTTAGTTTCTCACCAGCCATACCTATGCCGATTTGCAAACCTTTAGCGTAATTGTTCTCTGCAAACAATGTTCGCATGCTACTATAAGCCAAATTCCAAAAATCTTCAGGTACTTTCTCATTGATGCCTTTATCTCCTAAAATAGCTAGTTTTTTATCTCCCAAGGCAATGTATATCAATACCCCATTGCGCTCAGAAGTTTCATGCATTTTAAGTTTTTCAAATACGTTTTTTGCCCTTTGCATTACATCACCTTTACACCACTTATCTATATGCACACGGATTTCCCCGCTGCACATACGTTCTGCATCTGCAATTGATTGTTGTATAAGCTTACTTTGCTCATCCGTAAAAAATGACCTGATATTCATCTTCTTAATAAGGTTTATTTACCTTCTCTCATCGATTTGATGTCTGGAGCAACTTCAGCACCTTCAGTTGATTCAAAATATCCTCTTCTATTGAAGTCAAATATACCAGCCCAAATATTTCTCGGGAAACGTCTTATTGATGTGTTAAAGTCTTGTGCAAATTCATTGAATCTTCTGCGCTCGGTTGCAATTCTGTTTTCCATTCCTTCATATTGGGCTTGGAAATCTCTAAACGCACCTACAGCTTGTAATTGAGGGTATTGTTCTGCTACTGCCATCAAACGGCCTAATGAAGTTCCGAATGCATCTTGTGCTTTTTGAAATTCAGCCAATTTTTCTGGTGTTAAATTGCTTGCATCAATATTGATGGATGTTGCCTTGCTTCTTGCTGAGATAACTTCAGTTAATGTTTGTTTTTCGAATTCAGCTGCACCTTTTACAATTTCAAATAAGTTTTTAGTCTTATCCATACGAGCTTGGTATGCGACTTCTACTTGTTGCCACTGTCCTGTAACTGCCTCGTCTTTGGTTGAAAGTGTGTTAAATGTACTGCATCCGTTAAAGGCTATTAATACAAAAAAACCTAAAACTGATAATAAAATAATCGTTCCTTTTTTCATTTTTAATGGGGTGTGTTTGTTGTGCTTAAATATTAATTATAAATAAAATATATTGATTTTAAATAATGACTTCAAAAATAGTTGAAAATTCTTTGATCATTTTCTTTTTTATATCGAATATTGAAATTTCCCGACCAAGTTCACTTTTGATACTTGTAACCCCTTTGTCAATAATTCCACAAGGAATAATATTATTGAATAAACTCAAATCGGTGTTCACATTAAAAGCCAAGCCGTGCATAGTAACATGTCGACTGCATTTAATGCCTATGGCTGCTATTTTTCTTTCGTTTTTGGTTTCTTTTCCTAACCAAATACCAATTCTTCCATCTATCCGTTCACTTTCAATTCCTTGTGAACTAAGAGTATTAATGATGCATTGCTCAATGTTAAATACAAATTGTTTAACACCAATTCCCAATTGTTCTAAATCAAAAATGGGATAAACGACTAATTGTCCGGGACCATGATAGGTAATATCTCCACCTCGTTCAATCTCAAATAAATCGATGTTTTTGTCTTTTAACTGATTGTTGTTAAGTAAGAGGTTTTTCTTTTCTGCACTTTTGCCAAGGGTGTAAACATGAGGATGTTCACATACTATTAGGTGGTGTTTGGGTTTTTTATTTGCTAGTTTTAAAGTAATAGATTCATTAAAAAGCTGTTTCTGTTTGATCCAAGCCAATTCATAAGCAATTAATCCTTCGTCTATGAGATTACATTCATTCATTATTTCTGATTAAGTTTGTTGCAAATAATACACTTGTCTATCTGATGACCTCGTGCTGGACAATATTCTCGACCATAAAATATGATTTGTAAATGTATTTTGTTCCATAATTCTTTTGGAATCAATCTTTTTAAGTCTTTTTCTGTTTGGGTTACATTTTTGCCGTTACTCAGTTTCCATCTTTCGGCCAAGCGGTGAATGTGCGTATCTACTGGAAAAGCGGGAACGCCAAATGCCTGAGACATAACTACCGAGGCTGTTTTATGTCCGACTCCGGGCAGTGTTTCTAAAGCTTCGAAACTGTCAGGTACTTCGCCATTGTGGAGATTTAATATCAAATGACTTAATTCAAATATAGCTTTAGATTTGGCTGGGGATAATCCACATGGTTTGATAATTTCACGAATTTGTTCAACAGTAAGGGTAATCATCTGCTGAGGGGAGTCTGCTTTTGCAAACAAAAAGGGAGTTATTTTATTAACTCTTTCGTCGGTACATTGAGCAGAAAGTAATACTGCAATTAAAAGCGTATAAGCATCGTGGTGATTTAAAGGGACAGGTGTTTCTGGATACAATTCCTCCAACGTTTGAATGATATATTGAACCTTTTCTTTTTTTGTCAAAATGCTTTTATTTACTAACGCAATATTAATTTTTTTTGCCTAAATAACCTATTAAACCCAAATAGTTTTTGAGGAGAAGAAGGGGTTAGAAAAAGTGTAAAAATGAAAAAAGAGTGTGTTTTATCTTCCGTCCAATAGGTTTCCTAATCCTCCAAGAATAGAACCTTCTTCTTTTCTATTAAATCCACCATAACTGATGATTCTGGAAGCCAAACGACTTATAGGTAAACTTTGAACCCATACTTTCCCAGGGCCCTGCAATGTTGCAAAAAATAAACCTTCGCCACCAAACATTACATTTTTAATACCTCTTACAAACTGAATGTCATAATTGACGGTTTGTTCAAAACCAACGATACAACCGGTATCTATTTTAATAAGTTCACCAACTTTAAGTTCACGTTCCATCACATGTCCACCTGCATGAACAAAAGCCAAACCATCTCCCTCTAATTTTTGCATAATAAAACCTTCACCTCCAAACAGGCCTGTGCCTAATTTTCTTTGAAATTCAATCCCCACGGATACTCCTTTAGCTGCACACAAAAAGGCATCTTTTTGACAAATAATTTTACCTTGTAAAAGAGACAAATCCATAGGGATGATTTTTCCGGGGTAAGGAGCGGCAAAGGTTACTTTCTTTTTGCCATAACCAGTATTCGTGTAGGCAGTCATAAATAAACTTTCACCAGTTAATAAACGCTTACCTGCCGAAACTAATTTTCCCAATAATCCACTTTGTTGGGCACTTCCATCACCAAAAATGGTTTCCATTTGAATGTCTTGGTCCATCATCATAAAGCTTCCGCTTTCACCAATGGCAGTTTCTTGTGGGTCGAGCTCAATTTCAACGCATTGCATCTCTTCTCCAATTATTTTGTAGTCTATTTCGTGGTTTTGCATAAGGCAAATATCAGGATATTTTAGGTTAAATTGTATTTAGTTTAATCTAAGAAATGTAGTGAATAAACGAAATAATAATTGGCTTAGTGTTAAGTCACCTTTTATGAAAACTAATTTTGGGTTTATAGTTTCAGATATACTTTATAGTGTAGATTGATTTGTTTAGTTTTAAAATCATACATATTAAAAACTTGGATAAATTTATTGCCATCATAATAAACATGATTTAATTTGGGGGAATAATCAATTAAACTATCAAATTCATTTGTCATATAAAATGTGCTTGATTTTTCACTGTTTAAATTAAATTCATAAAAGATAGTTTTGGATTGATTTTTATGGTTTTTCGTAATTAAGACTAATTTTTTAGCATCAATATTTAAATTAGTTGTTATTATTTCATTGTCAAAAAAATAATTAATAGTATCTAAAAGATTCGATGAGTTTATATTAATGTTGTCTTTTTCTATTTTTGAAACTCTGTTTGTTTTAGAATAGTTTTTATCAAATATGTTTTTAAAAATTGTATCAGTTTTGGCATTTTTTAAATTTATTGATATTGTTTGGCCAGTTAGTATTTCTGTTAAATAACAATAGTTTTCTTGAAAGTAAAAATTCTGATAATTTGAGACTTGGAATACATTTGCATTTAAGTATTGATTGTAAATTGGGTTAATAGTTTTTGTTTGGGAATCTAATAAATCAATAAAAAAGTTACTATAATTATTTAACTTTAAGGCTATGTCAATGTTGTATATTAGGCACACATTTTTATTATAAACATAAATTTTTGAATAGTCAAAAAGAGTAGAGTGTGGGTTATTGACCTTGATTTCTTGTTCTAATTGATTTCTATTCTCATTAAATATTAATACCTTTTTACCATTATTTGATAAAAAGTATATAGTTGAATCAACTATATGAAAATCAATGATGCCATCAAAATCAATAGTACTTAAATCAATAATTTTACTTGTGTTATTGGTGGTTTCAAAATTAAATCTGTTCAAATTTAATTTCTTTGAACCTTGAATTAATTCAATAATATATAAAAATTGATTTGATTTCTTTACTAATGATTCACCTTCATTATTAAATTCATGGAGTAATTGACTTGGAAATTCTTTAAACTGTATAGGATTTTGCCCATTAGTTTTTAAAGAAAAAAAAATGATATGGACTGTTGAAATCCATATCATAATTTTTATAAAGTCTAAATTAATCATTGCAACAACAAAAATAATATATAGCTATGAGTCTCTCTTTTATAGCTTATAATTTGTTTTCTATTTTTTTTAGTAATTGTAAAATTTCGTTGAGGGTTTTATCTTGTTCAGTGATTGGTTCTTTATTAAGTATTTGTGTTTTGTCAAATGTTATAATGAAATCTACACTAACC
The DNA here is from genome assembly GCA_044377005.1 of Bacteroidia bacterium. Taxonomy (GTDB): domain Bacteria; phylum Bacteroidota; class Bacteroidia; order NS11-12g; family UBA955; genus JABMMZ01. The sequence goes on along the minus strand of JBILJV010000003.1, from coordinate 47,187 downwards.
TCCAATTCTCTAGATAATTCTGTTAAACAGCTTAATGGAATATCAATCTCACCTTTTTCAATTTTTTGGAGCCAATTTTGTGTTTTGCCTAACTTATTTGCCAGTCCTTCTTGTGAATAATTTTTTAATATTCTTAAAATTCGCAAGTTTTCTCCTATTTGAGTGTTTGTCATGATAAGCAGTCGTTTATACAAAACAAGCCGATTATTTAGTTTTATTTATTCGATTTTTGTGAAAAGTACTATTTTTTTTATGAAAGTGCCTAAATACTTTATGAAACGGGAATAGGAGCGTATTTTGAAATCATTTTAATACCAAAAGAAAAGAGGTATAACAAAAAAGTAAGTAAATAATTTTACTTGTTTTTTTGTTTTTTTTAAATTTTTATTTCGGTTTGGTAGAAATACTATCACTGAGTTTGCCTTTAAAATATGTTCCTTTTTTAGTTAAAATAGCATACATAGTATCTATTCTACCTATACTGTCACGATCATAATAGGGAAATAAAAACATGTCTTTATGGTAATATAAAAACATAGTATCTTTCGTTAAATATCTATTCAATACTAAAAACTCTCCTTTTATACTCCAAGTGCCATTATTGGATATTAATTTGTTGCAAAAGCCATACTTAAAAGTTGAGTCACAGTTCAGAACAAACATCATAGATGGGGCATATTTAAAATAATTTTTCCCAAATACGTTTAGTAAGTGTTTTTTTTGTGAAGCACTTGGTTTAGATGTGTAATAGTTGCCACATGAAATTTTATTACTTTTTGAACATGAATTGAAGATTAATAGTAAAATAAAAATTTTGAAAGTATTTTTTATCATTGAAGCTTTAGTTTATGCAATACTTGATATTTTGTTAATCCAGAAAATTCTTTAATATCGGTTTCAATGTTATTTAAAATCAATTGTGTTTCCTTATTTAAAGTATTTGCTCTAAAATTGTCAATTAAATTCAATATGTCATTTTTATAAGTATTAGGAAATGGTATTGAATTTTGGCTGCCATTGTAAATGAGGTCAATAGCATTGATTGTTTGTGTATATATTTGATAAAAGTTATGAATTGTATTAATGTTGATCAAATTATTATCATAAGCAACTTTTCCCAAATGATAATAATATGTATGATAAGTTTGACCTAATTCAGATTTCATCAAAAATGAATCTCTTATTAAATAAGCTAAATCTAAGTCAACAATATAATCAAGGTTTTTTTTGTTAGAGAATTCATTTATTATTGTTGCAAGGCATGTCTCATAACCTTCTTCGTCTATCATTGATACGCAATCATCTTTAGAAAAATTGCATTTAAAGTAGGGATCCTCAGAGTCTCCACAATCTTTACAATAATTTGGCTTTAATCCTTCATTCCCCAAACCTCCTCTAATATCAATTCTTGATGATATAATAGTTGCATGTTTAGGTTGAGGTTTTTGATAATCTTTTTTTTCACAAGCAAATAGGATAATTGAAATAAATACTACGATAAAATTTAGGTATTGGATTGGTTTTTTCATAAAATATTAAATAATACTACAAATCTCAAGTTAATGTAAAACAATAACAAAAGTAATCTATAGCCATGATTCTATTTTTTATAGCTTATAATTTGGTTTCTATTTTTTTTTAGTAATTGTAAAATTTAGTTGAGGGTTTTATCTTGTTGAATGTTTGGTTCTTTATAAAGTATTTGTGTTTTGTCAAATGTTATAATGAAATCCAAACTACCCCCCAATTCTTTAGATAATTCTGTTAAACAGCTTAATGGAATATCAATCTCACCTTTTTCTATTTTTAGGAGCCAATTTTGTGTTTTGCTTAACTTATTTGCCAGTCCTTCTTGTGAATAATTTTTTAATATTCTTAAAATTCGCAAGTTTTCTCCTATTTGCGTGTTTGTCATAGTTAGAAGTTGTTTTCACGATAATAGGGGATTATTTGGTTTTATTTTATTCGACTTTTGCGAATGTCACTGCATTTTTTATGAAAGTGCCAAAATATTTTATGAAACGTGAATAGGTTAGAATTTTAAAGTCAATTAAACACCCAAAAAACAGACCTATAACAAAAAAGCAAGTAATTGCTTACTTGCTTTTTGTTTTTTCAAATGTCTAATTATTGACTTTTTAAAATAAAAAATCTAAAATCAATAAATCAAAAATGCTATTCTCCAGCAACGCTTGCTGATAGGTATTCTCTGTTTAAACGAGCGATATTGCTCAAGCTGATTTCTTTTGGACATTCTGCACTACAAGCACCTGTATTGGTACATGAGCCAAAACCTTCTGCATCCATTTGATTCACCATCGCAATGGCTCTTTTCTTTGCTTCAGGTTGTCCTTGAGGCAATAATGACAATTGTGATACTTTGGCAGAAACAAACAACATGGCACTGGCGTTTTTACAAGCCGCTACACATGCACCACAACCAATACAAGCAGCACTCATAAAGGCTTCGTCTGCGATGTCTTTTCCAATTGGTAAAGCATTAGCATCTTGTGCATTCCCTGTGTTTACACTCACAAATCCACCCGCTGACATAATTCTATCAAAAGAACTTCTGTCAACTGACAAATCTTTCAAAACAGGGAAAGCTGCTGCACGCCAAGGCTCTACAACAATAATATCGCCATCTTTGAAAGAACGCATGTGTAACTGACAAGTGGTAACAGCGTCTTTTGGTCCGTGTGGTCTACCGTTGATGTACATACTACACATACCACAAATTCCTTCTCGACAGTCGTGGTCGAAAACAACAGGCTCTTTGCCTTCGTTAATCAACTGTTCGTTAAGTACGTCAAACATTTCTAAGAATGACATATCCTCAGAAACATGGTCTAATTTGTAGGTTTCAAACTGACCTTTACTTTTTGTATTTTTTTGTCTCCAGACTTTTAATGTGATTTTCATTACTATTCTTATTTATTTATAACTACGTGCTGCAATTTTAATATTCTCGTATTTTAATTCTTCTTTGTGTAATTGCCATTGGGTGTCTTGTGTCATTTCCCAAGCAGATACAAAACTGAAGTTTTCGTCGTCTCTGAGTGCTTCTCCTTCTTCGGTTTGGTATTCTTCTCTGAAGTGTCCACCACAACTTTCGTTTCTTTCTAATGCATCTTTACACATCAATTCACCTAGTTCAAGGAAATCAGCCACTCTGCCTGCTTTCTCTAATTCAGTGTTGAATTCATTCACTTCTCCAGGAACGCGAACGTTAGTCCAAAATTCGTTTCTCAATGCTTGAACATCAGAGATTGCTTTTTTCAAACCAGCTTCGTTTCTTGCCATTCCACATTCATCCCAAATAATTTTACCAAGTTTTTTGTGGAAATAATCTACCGATTTAGTGCCTTTAATATTGATTAATTTATTCAATCTGTCTGCAACTTCTTTTTCTGCTTGTGCAAATGCTTCATGGTCAGTAGGAATAGCTTTGGTACGAATATCAGTGCTTAAGTAAGCGCCAATAGTGTAAGGGATTACAAAATAACCATCAGCCAAACCTTGCATTAAGGCAGAAGCTCCCAATCTGTTGGCACCATGATCGCTGAAATTAGCTTCTCCCAATGCATACAATCCAGGAACTGTAGTCATCAAGTTATAATCTACCCATAAACCACCCATAGTGTAGTGAACCGCTGGATAAATTTGCATTGGCTCGTTGTATGGATTTACACCAGTAATTTGCTCGTACATGTCGAATAAATTCCCATATTTTTCTTTAACAACCGTTTTCCCAAGTTTGATTAAAATGGCTTTATCTGGGTTGATTAAATTTTGTTTAGTCGCTTCAATTTTACCGTAACGCTCAATAGCGGCAGCATAGTCTAAAAATACTGCTTGACCAGTTTTGTTTACACCATAACCAGCATCACATCTTTCTTTGGCAGCTCTACTCGCTACGTCACGAGGAACTAAGTTCCCAAATGCTGGGTATCTTCTTTCCAAATAATAATCTCTGTTTTCTTCTGCAATATCATTTGGTTTTAATTTACCTTCTCTAACTAATTTAGCATCTTCTGCATTTTTAGGTACCCATATTCTACCGTCATTTCTTAAAGACTCAGACATCAATGTTAATTTAGACTGATGGTCGCCTGAAACAGGAATACAAGTAGGGTGGATTTGTGTATAGCAAGGGTTTGCAAAGAAAGCACCTTTTTTATGTGCTTTCCAAGCTGCAGTAACGTTACTACCCATCGCGTTGGTTGATAAGTAAAACACGTTGCCATATCCTCCTGTACACAATAAAACAGAATGTCCGAAGTGTCTTTCCAACTCACCTGTTATTAAGTTTCGGGCTATAATGCCTCTCGCTTTGCCTTCAATAGTTACAACATCCATCATTTCATGACGGGCGTACAAAGTAACATTACCCATACCTACTTGTCTTTGTAAGGCACTGTAAGCACCTAATAACAATTGTTGACCAGTTTGTCCAGCAGCGTAAAATGTACGTTGAACTTGAGTTCCACCGAACGAACGGTTACTTAATAGTCCACCGTATTCTCTTGCAAACGGAACACCTTGAGCCACACATTGGTCAATAATGCTAGAACTAACTTCTGCCAAACGGTGAACATTGCCTTCTCTTGCTCTGTAATCACCACCTTTGATGGTGTCATAAAACAAACGGTAAGTACTATCCCCATCATTTTGATAGTTTTTAGCAGCATTTATTCCACCCTGAGCCGCAATAGAGTGCGCTCTTCTAGGAGAATCTTGAAAGCAAAAAGCTTTTACTTTATATCCCATTTCGGCCAAAGAAGCAGCGGCAGAAGCACCAGCTAAGCCGGTTCCTACTACTATAATTTCTAAACTTCTTTTGTTGGCAGGATTAACCAAAGGAACTGAAGATTTGTATTTAGTCCATTTTTGATCTATTGGACCTTCAGGAATTTTTGAATCTAATTTATTAATTGACATTTTTTAGATTGATTTTAGTGGTTGAAAAGTAAAAAGTAAATAGGCATTGCTGCAAATAATATTGGAACAATTATTCCAAAAACACAAATTCCAATATTTTTAATTAATTGATTGTATTTTTTATGGTTGAGTCCTAAGGTTTGGAAAGCGCTTTTGAAACCATGGATTAAGTGAAATGCAAGAGCCATCATTGCTATAATATAAAAAATAACCACGTAAGGATTTTTGAAAGCATCATTTACTACTGTATATAAATCTTTTACAATTACTCTTTCAAAACCTTGTTCAGTGAATTTTTCGATTTTACCATTGATAGTTCCTTCGTATGGGTAAGCTATTATTTCACCATCTGTTAAATTAACATGATAATCGGTGAAAGGAACTTCACCAAATTTGTATTTAGCCCAAAAACCAGTCATGTGTAATACGATAAAAACAAGAATTATAGTACCCAAAAGTCCCATATTTCTGCTTGCCCAAGCACTATTTGATTTTCCGTCTACTTGAGCATAGGCTACAGGACGGGCTTTTTTGTTCTCATACACCAAATAGATTCCCCAAAAAGCGTGAAACAAAATGGTGGCATAAAGGCCGTAAGAAGTAAATTTAATAAGAGGGTTGGTCGTCATGAATACTGCATATTCATTAAAAGCAAGGCCACTATCATTTTTAAATAACTGTAAATTTCCGGTCAAATGGACCACGAGGAACGTACATAAAAACAAACCCGTTAAGGCCATTAATAGTTTTTTCCCGATACTTGATTTTAGAAAACTCGATAACCAATTCATATCTTTTCTTTGTATTTATAATTAAGGTGCAAAAATATTATTTTATTTCTTATAATCGTTCTAAATAATAATACTTATTTACTTTATTAATATAAACCCATTTAAAGACAATATGTTTTGTTTGATAATGAGAGTATTAATATACCAAAACAACTAATTAATATCAATAATAACATTATATTTGCCGTCCTTGTCTCCAAAAATGAAAGTTTGCCATTTAAGTTCGGTCCATTATGCAATGGATACTAGGATCTTTTATAAAATGTGTCAGGCATTAAAAGAGGACTATGAAGTGACTTTAATAGCTCACCATCCACAAAAGGAGACAATAAATGGCGTTAACATTATTCCAATTAAAATTTTTCGAAATAGAAATATTAGGGTTTTATTTTCGTGGTTACTGATGTTTCGTTTGGCATTTAAACAAAAGGCTCAAATTTATCATTTTCACGACCCCGAATTAATTCCTTGTGCCATTTTGTTGTCAATGTTGGGTAAAAAAATAATTTATGATGTACATGAAAATATAGCAGAGGATATTTTTGACAAACCATGGATTAGAAATCAGAAAATGGCTTACAAGATTTTTGATTTTTTTGAGAAAATAGCTGTTAAAAGATTTCATGTTATTTTGGCTGAAAAGAGTTATCAAAAAAGGTATCAGTTGTTAAAGGCTAATTATTCAGTAGTACTCAACTATTGTGACATTGATTTTTTTGAAAAATTTCAAAAGAAAGAATATAAACAGCAGTTGAATTTGTTTTACATAGGCATTGTATTAGAGAACAGGGGTATTTTAGAAATAATAGAAAGTGTAAAGCTATTAAAATCGAAAGGGATGTTAGTCCATTTTCATGTTGTAGGGGAGCTGTATTCCGATTTGTCAGTCAAAATTAAACAATTGGATTATTATGAAGACGTAAAAGAACAATTGCATTTTCATGGAAGAAAGAGATTAGAAGAGGGGTATGCATTGGCTGAGAAAATGGACATAGGGATGTGCATAATATGGCCGATGAAAAATTCAATGGAAAGTTATCCGACCAAGTTATTTGAGTATATGGCAGTTGGATTACCAATTATTACATCATCATTTCCATTGTATAAAGAAGTTATAGAAGGCAATCAATGTGGTCTTTGTGTATCACCACGAGACAGCAAAGAGATATCAGAGGCAATAGAAACAATACACAGGGATGTACTAAAAACTGAACAAATGTCAGAAAATGGAAAGAGAGGGGTAAAAAAACATTATGATTGGGAGTCTCAGAAACGTGTATTAATAGGGGTTTACAAAGATATTGAAGAAAAAATCAAATAAATTTTACAAGACTGTTTGGTATTCTCAATATGATTATCTAATTTTGCGCTCCCAAAAATTTATCAACATACAGACGTGGATTCAATAAGTTACAAAACAGTATACGCCAACAAAGCAACCATTCAGAAGAATTGGTACGTGGTAGATGCAAGTGATAAAGTGCTAGGCAGACTAGCTTCACAGATAGCTGCAGCCTTAATTGGTAAGAATAAAACCGATTACACTCCTCATTCAGACAATGGAGATTGCGTAATTGTCCTAAATGCAGGAAAAGTAAAATTGTCAGGTACTAAATTACAAGACAAAGAATATATTACTTACTCTGGCTACCCAGGAGGTCAAAAAAGAGTAAGCGCTTCTGATTTGGTAAACAAAAAACCAATTGCACTATTAGAAGAAGCTGTAAAAGGTATGTTGCCTAAAAACAGATTGGGTAGAGAAATGTTCAGAAATCTGTTTGTTTATGATGCTGATCAACATCCTCACCAAGCTCAACAACCAAAAGAATTAACCATTAAATAATCCATCAAATTTAATACATGGAAGTTACAAATAAATCAGGAAGAAGAAAAACAGCAGTTGCTAGAATTTACGTTCAAGATGGCAATGGCGACATCATTATCAACAATAAACCGTATGATGCTTATTTCACTACAATCGTTAATCAAGCAAAAGTTTTACAACCATTGCAATTGACAGACAATGTAGGCAAATTTGCTATCAAAGTAAATGTTGATGGTGGAGGAGTTACTGGACAAGCAGAAGCTATTCGTTTAGCTATCTCTAAGTCATTGTGTGAAATAAACCCTGAGAACAGACCACTTTTGAAACCACACGGTTTATTGACAAGAGATGATAGAATGGTTGAAAGAAAAAAACCAGGTCAAAAGAAAGCAAGAAAAAGATTTCAATTCAGCAAACGCTAATACACCTTACAGATGTCAGTATCAAAAGAACAATTATTGGAAGCAGGATGTCACTTTGGACACCTTACTCGCAAATGGAATCCGAAAATGGCTCCATACATATTCATGGAACAAGATGGTATTCATATCATCGATTTAAACAAAACAGGACAGAAGTTAGACGAAGCAACTTCAGCTGTTAGAAATTTTGTTAAATCTGGTAAAAAAATCATGTTTGTTGCTACGAAAAAACAAGCAAAAGATATTATCCAAGAAGCTGCTAAGCAAGCAGGAATGCCTTTCGTTACAGAAAGATGGTTGGGTGGTATGTTAACAAACTTCGCAACAGTTAGAAAGTCTATCAAAAAAATGCAAACCATTGATAAAATGGCTAATGATGGAACTTATGCTAATATTAACAAAAAAGAAAAATTAATGTTAGAACGTGAAAAAGCTAAGCTTATCACAGTTCTTGGTGGAGTTGCTGATATGGCAAAATTACCTTCTGCATTATTTATAGTAGATGTTAAAAAAGAACATTTAGCAGTTGCTGAGGCTATCAAATTAAATATTCCTACCATTGCTATGGTTGATACCAATAGTGATCCAAGTAATATTGATTTTGCAATTCCTGCAAATGATGATTCTTCTAAATCAATCAGCTTAATTGTTGGTGAAATTCTTAAAGCGATTGAAGAAGGTCAAATGGATAGAAAAAAAGAGAAAGATGCTGTTGAAATAGAGAAATCTAAATCAGAAAAAGAAGCAGCTGAAGCTTAATTTTATATTCTCAGAATTTCTTTTTTATTACTCTTAACCGTTTATAATTTTTATATAATATGTCAACAATTAGTGCAGCAGATGTAAACAAACTCCGTCAAATGACAGGTGCAGGAATGATGGATTGCAAAAAAGCCCTTTCCGAAACCAATGGTGATTTTGATGCGGCCGTAGATTTTCTTAGAAAAAAAGGTCAAAAAATTTCTTTAAATAGAGCTGATAGGTCAGCAAAAGAAGGTGCAGTTATTGCACTTACAAGTGATGATAGAAAAGTAGGTGTAATCATTGAATTGAATTGCGAAACAGATTTCGTAGCAAAAAATGATGATTTCGTTACTTTTGCTAACATGATAGCAAAACATGCTTTATCAACCCAACCTGCTGACATTACAACTTTAGTAGCTTCAACTGCAAATGGTCTTACCATCGAACAAGCATTACTTGACATGATGGGTAAAACTGGAGAAAAAATGGAAGTTTCTAAATACGAATTAGTAAAAGGAGAAAATATAGTTCCATATATTCACGCTGGAAACAGAATGGGTGTATTAGTTGAACTTAACAACGCTCCTTCTGATGCTAATACCGCGGCTGGAAAAGATACAGCTATGCAAATTGCAGCTATGAATCCAATTGCATTAAACGAATCTGAAGTTCCACAAGATGTTATCACTAGAGAAATTGAAGTTGGTAAAGAACAAGCTATCGCTGAAGGTAAACCTGCAGAAATGGCTGAAAAAATTGCTCAAGGTCGTTTAAATAAATTCTACAAAGAATACACTTTAGTAAATCAAGAATTTGTTAAAGACAATTCTAAAACAATTGCTAAAATGCTTGCTGATACAGAAGCTGGCTTAGTAGTTAAAAGTTTCAAAAGAGTAGCTTTAGGCGCATAGTCCTACAAACAATATTAAATAAAAAAGCCCTGATAATTCAGGGCTTTTTTTATAGTTTAAGTTTCTTGTTTTTTCTTTAATCCAATAGTTACAATAACGTACTCGGACAAACATACTCTGTGACTGGTAAACTTGTATTTTTAATGCCCGCAAATCCTTCTTTAATATCTACAAAGTTTTCCCAACCTCTCTGTTTTAGAATGGCTGCTGCAATCATGCTTCTGTAACCTCCTGCACAATGTAACGCAAATCTTTTGTCTTTTGGAAATTCTGACAAATGATTGTTGATGTCGTTCAATGGAATATTGATAGCACCCTGAACATGTTCAGAATCGTATTCACTCTTTTTTCTAACATCAATAATGCAACAAAACTCATTGACCATTTGCTCAAGTTCTGAAGCGCTTATTCTCTCAACAGCATCAATCTCTTTACCTGCTTGTTTCCAAGTTTCAAAACCACCTTTTAAATACCCAATGGTGTGGTCGTAACCAACTCTAGACAATCTGATAATAGCTTCTTCTTCTTTACCCAAATCTGTAACTAAAAGGATTTCTTGTTTGATGTCTTTTATCATTTCACCAACCCACATCGCAAAGCTGCCATCTAAACCAATATTGATACTATTAGGAATGAAACCTTTCGCAAAATCATTGGAATCTCTTGTATCTAAAACTAAGGCACTTGTTTCGTTGGCCACCAATTCAAATGTGTTGGCATCCATTGGTTTTTTTCCTCTTTCCATTACCGTATCCAAACTTTCATAGCCCTGAATATTCATCAATACATTTTTTGGGAAATACCCTGGAGGTGCTGTTAAGCCAGTCAATAATTCTTTGATAAACTCTTCTTTGCTCATATCGGGTCTTAGGGCATAGTTTGTTTTTTTCTGATTGCCCAATGTGTCGGTAGTTTCTTTGCTCATTTTTTTGCCACATGCACTGCCTGCACCATGGTTTGGATACACAATTAAAGTATCATTTAAAGGCATTATTTTGTTGCGTAATGAGTCAAATAAATGAGCAGCTAACTTCTCTTCTGTTAAATCAGCAATAACGTGTTGTGCCAAATCAGGACGGCCTACATCACCAATAAATAAAGTGTCACCAGTTATTATACCATGTTCTTTACCGTTTTCATCAAAGATTAAATAGCAAGTGCTTTCCATTGTATGTCCGGGTGTGTGTATGGTTTTTACTTGACATTTACCAACTTTAAAGATTTGATTGTCATTAGCTATAATGGCATTAAAACTAGGTTTTGCAGTTGGACCATAAACGATTGAAGCACCTGTTTTCTTTGCTAAATCTAAGTGACCACTCACAAAATCTGCATGAAAATGGGTTTCAAAAACATACTTTATTTGAGCTTTATTCTTTATGGCTTTCTCGATATATGGTTGAACTTCTCTAAGAGGGTCAAAAATAGCGACTTCACCATTGCTTTCTAGGTAATATGCAGCATGTGCAATACATCCGGTATAAATTTGTTCTAATTTCATGAGATTATTTGTTTAATTATTGAAGCAAAAATACTTATTTGATAAAAGTGCTTTTATGATTAAAGTCATATAAAAAAGTAAATTGATGAAGGTCATATTATCTTCACTTTAAAATCTTGTATAAATTGTAATGAAACTGTCAAATTTCAATGCTAAATTTTTCAAGTTAACACTTATCTTTGCTCACTAAAAAGAAAGTAAAAATGAAATCAATACAAATGGTTGATTTAGCCAGTCAATATGCGCGATTAAAGCCGGAAATTGATGCTTCAATTCAACAAGTTTTAGATAAATCTGCCTATATTAATGGCCCCGATGTAAAAGCTTTTGCCAACGATTTAAGTCAATACCTTAGAGCCAAACACGTTATACCATGTGCCAATGGAACCGATGCATTGCAAATTGCATTAATGGCTTTGGATTTGCCCATAGGTAGCGAAGTTATTACCCCAGGATTTTCATACATAGCTTTGGCAGAAGTTTGTTTATTGCTTCACTTAAAACCTGTTTATTGCGATGTAAATTTGGATACTTTTACGGTTGATGTTAATCAAATAGAAGCATTAATAACGCCACAAACCAAAGTAATTGCCCCTGTTCATTTGTATGGTCAATGTGCAGATATGGAAGCGATTATGACTATTGCTCAAAAACACAATTTGTACGTGATAGAAGACAATGCCCAATCTATTGGTGCTGACTATACTTTTTCTAATGGTAAAGTAATGAAAGCAGGAACGATTGGCGATATTGGCACAACTTCTTTTTTCCCTTCCAAAAATTTAGGTTGTTATGGAGATGGCGGTGCTATTTATACTAATAATGATGAACTAGGTGAAAAGCTAAAAATGATAGCCAATCACGGTCAAAAGGTAAAGTACATTCACGATGTGGTGGGTGTAAATTCACGTTTGGATACTTTACAAGCGGCTATATTAAAAGTTAAATTGCAATATTTAGATGCGTTTAACATAGAAAGAAGAAATGTTGCTAAGCAATATGACGCAGCATTTGCAAATCATCCTAATCTTAAAGCGCCTTCAAGAAATCCAAGCTCAACGCATGTATTTCATCAATACACGCTTCAAACGTGCGATGTAGATATTCCAAATTTTAGAGACACGCTTCAGAAAGTAGGAATTCCTACTATGATATATTATCCATTGCCGTTGTATAAGCAAACCGCTTACAAGCAAGACATACAATTGCCTCATTCAGAAGTATTGAGTAATTGTGTGGTAAGTTTGCCAATAGGCACCGACATGGAACAAGAACAAATTGACTTTATTATAGAAAACGTATTAAAATATTTTAAGAAATGAAAATTGCAGTTGTAGGAACCGGTTATGTAGGTTTGGTAACAGGCACATGTTTTGCCGAAGTAGGCATCAATGTGGTTTGTATCGATATTGACCAAAAGAAAATTGAGAATTTAAAACAAGGCATTTTGCCGATTTATGAACCCGGTTTGGATGAAATGGTGAAGCGTAATTTTGACAAAGGACGTTTACAGTTTTCAACAGATTTAAAATCAAGTATTGAAGGTTGTGAGGCTGCTTTTATTGCAGTAGGTACACCTCCCGACGAAGATGGAAGTGCCGACTTGAAATATGTGTTAGGGGTTGCCAATGATATTGGTAAATACATGACCGATTATTTGGTGGTTGTAACCAAAAGTACAGTACCCGTTGGGACTGCCCAAAAGGTTAAAAAGGCAGTTTCGGAAGCATTGGCTATAAGAAATTCAAACTTAAGTTTTGATGTAGCAAGTAATCCTGAGTTTTTGAAAGAGGGTGCTGCAATAGACGACTTTATGAAACCAGACAGAATTGTTATTGGTGTTGAGAGTGATAAATCAGAAGAAGTATTACAAAGGTTATACAAACCCTTTTTATTAAATGGTCATCCATGTATCTTTATGGATATTCCAAGTGCTGAAATGACCAAATATGCAGCCAATAGTATGCTGGCAACCAAAATTAGTTTTATGAATGACATTGCCAATTTATGTGAACTGATGGGTGCAGATGTGAACATGGTTCGTAAAGGAATAGGCAGCGATACCAGAATAGGACATAAGTTTATTTATCCAGGTATTGGCTACGGTGGAAGTTGTTTCCCTAAGGATGTAAAAGCCTTAATTAAAACCGCCAATGAAAACGGATACGACATGAAAGTGTTGAAAGCCGTTGAAGATGTCAATGATGGTCAAAAACATGTGATGTTTACGAAATTACAACGTTATTTAGGCGATTTGAATGGTAAAACAATCACTTTATGGGGTCTTTCATTTAAGCCTAAAACAGATGATATGCGTGAAGCACCAAGTTTGGTATTGATAGACCAATTGTTAAAAGCAGGGGCAAAAGTATTGGCTTACGACCCTGTTGCTATGCATGAAGCTCAAAGAATTTTGGGTGATAAAATCACTTACTTTAATGATCAATATGCTGCATTGTCTCATTCAGATGCATTGGTTATTGTTACAGAGTGGCCTGAATTCCGTTCACCAGATTTCGATAAAATTTCAACATCTTTAAATAATAAAATTATTTTTGATGGTAGAAATATTTATGAGCCACAAGAAATGAAAGCTTTGGGATATCACTATGAATGTATTGGAAGAGAAATAGTTAATTAAGAAAAAATGAGTCAGAAAAGAGTATTAATAACAGGTGCGGCGGGGTTTTTAGGCTCGCACCTTTGCGATAGATTTATCAAAGAAGATTTCCATGTAATGGCCATGGATAATTTAATCACCGGAGATTTAAGAAACATAGAACATTTGTTTAAACTTAAAAACTTTGAGTTTTATCATCACGATGTTTCCAAGTTTGTGCATGTGCCCGGAGACTTAGATTATATTCTGCATTTTGCCTCACCTGCAAGTCCAATCGATTATTTAAAAATTCCGATTCAAACCTTAAAAGTGGGTTCATTAGGAACCCATAATTTATTGGGATTGGCATTGGCAAAAAATGCTAGAATTTTAGTAGCCTCAACTAGCGAAGTTTATGGAGACCCATTAGTTCATCCACAAAACGAAGACTATTGGGGCAATGTAAATCCTGTGGGTCCGAGAGGTGTGTATGACGAAGCCAAACGTTTTCAAGAAGCAATAACGATGGCGTATCATACCTATCACGGTTTAGAAACCAGAATTGTAAGGATATTTAATACTTATGGTCCACGAATGCGACTGAATGACGGCAGAGTATTGCCTGCATTTATAGGTCAGGCATTGAGAGGCGAAGATTTAACCGCCTTTGGCGATGGCAGTCAAACACGTTCTTTTTGTTATGTAGACGATTTAATCGAAGGTATATACAGACTATTAATGAGTGATTGTGCTACACCAGTAAACATTGGCAACCCGAATGAAATTACCATCAATGAATTTGCTCAAGAAATTATTAAGTTAACAGGTGCCAATCAAAAGGTAGTTTATAAACCATTACCACAAGACGACCCTAAGCAAAGAAAACCCGATACTACTAAAGCCCAAGAACTATTGAAATGGGAGCCAAAAGTAAGCCGTGAAGAAGGTTTAAGAATAACTTACGAATACTTTAAATCTCTACCCAAAGAGCGTTGGTACGAAGAGCCTCATGGCAGGGATTTTGGGAAAAAGTAAGTCATTTTTGATTTAAGTGTATTTTGTAATTAGATATAAAAAATACTAAGACATAAAAAAAACCCGAATAAGATTCGGGTTTTTTTATAGATGTTTAAATTGATTATTTGTATGCAACCGCTTTACAAGCTTCTACAATTTTACCAACAGATGGCAAAAAGGCTTCAACCAATGTTGAGGCATAAGGCAAAGGTGTATCTTGAGTCGTAATACGTCTGATAGGCGCATCTAAATAGTCAAAAGCATGGCGTTGAACTTGATAAGTAATTTCACTACTTATAGATGCCAATGGCCAAGCTTCTTCAACGATTACAAGTCTATTGGTTTTTTTGATTGATTCAATAATAGTGTGATGGTCTAATGGGCGAACTGTTCTTAAATCGATAACTTCTGCATTAATGCCTAGTTTTTCTAATTCAGTTACAGCTTCATTAACTCTAAGCATCATCTTTCCAAATGAAACAATGGTTACATCTGTTCCTTGTTTTGCCACATGTGCTTTGCCTATTTCTAAAGTGTATTCTTCTTCAGGAACCTCACCTTTTAGTCCATACATTTGTTCACTTTCCATAAAGATAATTGGATTACCATCTCTGATTGCAGATTTTAATAAACCTTTAGCATCATAAGGATTTGACGGAACAACCACTTTTAAGCCTGGTGTATTTGCATACCAATTTTCGAAGTTTTGGGAGTGTTGAGCCCCCAATTGGCCTGCACTTCCTGTTGGTCCTCTAAAAACCATGTGGCATTTGTATTGTCCAGCTGTCATGCTATTCATTTTAGCAGCACTGTTTATAATTTGGTCAATAGCAACTAATGAAAAGTTAAAAGTCATGAATTCAACAATAGGAACTAAGCCATTCATAGCAGCACCTACCGCAATACCTGCAAAACCTAGTTCAGCAATTGGAGTGTCTATGACTCTTTTTGCGCCAAATTCGGCAAGCATTCCCTGACTTACTTTGTATGCGCCATTGTATTCAGCAACTTCTTCTCCTAACAAAAAAACACGTTCATCTTTACGCATTTCTTCACTCATTGCTTCTCTTAAGGCTTCTCTGAATTGAATTTCTCTCATCGTTTCTTTTAATTGTTTCGCAAAAATATACATTTGAAACCAATTTGAAAAATTAGTTTTTTGTTATCCTAAACCTTTATTTTGTTAGAAAGTCTTTTATAAGGATTTGTTGAAACGCTTTTGATTGATTTATAAGGGTTAAGCTATCTTTTAATGTTTTGCCTTTTTGCGATTTATCAATATAATTATAAGCAAACTTGGAGTCGTTATCAAAGATGATTTCTTGGTTTTTTGTCACTCTTCCAAAACCATTGTAAAAGTGATATTGTGCAAACCCATTGCTGTCATTGCTATTTGTTTGCCAATTATATTGAAATCTTTGTGAAAGGGGTGTAATTAACTGAGGGATTATTGATTGAGAAACAATGGTATTGTTTTGTTTTTTTAAGTAAATTGGATCTAATGCACCACCCAATAATACCAAAGGGATTTGGAACTTTTGTTTGCCAAAGTAATGGATGTCTGTTAATCCAATGTCGTGACCGTGGTCTGCCACCAAAATAAACAGAGTGTTGTTATACCAAGATTCTTTTTTACACTGATTGATGAATTCGAATAAACAAGAATCTGAATACATAATCGAGTTTTTGAAAGCATGCCAAGGGTCGTTTTTGCTTAATCCTGATTGATAAGGAACATCATAGGGTTCATGACTACTTAGTGTAAGAATAGTCGTAAAAAAAGGAGGTTTAAGTGTGTTAATATGGCTTAATGATTTTTGAAATAAGTTGCCGTCATGCACTCCCCATTTGCTGTTTAACTGTTCGGAAGGGAAGTTTTTTTTATCAATTATGAAGTCAAAATCATTAACAATTAAATAGGATTTCATTGAGGCAAATTCAATGTCGCCTCCGTAAATAAAACTATTTTTATACCCTATTTTTTTTAAATCTTTAGAAATAGAAGGTAGTTTTGTCATTTTATCAGGAAAAACAATAATGGATGACATTGGTTGTGCAGGATAGCCGCTTAATATTGAAAGCAATCCTTTTTCAGTTCTATCTCCTGTGGCATAACATTCCGAGAAAAAGTAATTTTCTTGAGCAAGTTGGTCCAATTTAGGGGTGCAATTGTTTTTTTTCAAAAGTAAATGACTAGCCCCTGCGGTAAAACTTTCTAGCATAATTACAACGATATTAGGCTTTTCTATTTTGTAATAAAGAGTGCTGTCTATTTCTGAGTCGAGTTGTCTGTAGAATAGGGTTTTAGCATCCTTTTCTGACAGTAAATTGAATTTATTCCCATAAATTCTCTCAGTATTATTAACTATATAATAAATGGCGTTCCACAAACCATTAACTGCCGATGCATTCTCGATTTTATGGGTTGAAAAAACACTTCTTGATTGACTAATAGTTGTGACACCAATGCCACCTCTCATAAAAATGAAGTTTATAGCAAAAAGGGAAATTAAGACCAAAAGTGTTTTGAGGTTTCGTTCTAGAGGGGATAATAATTGTGTTACTTTTCTGTATAGAAATATTAATATTATGGCCAGAACAAGGCCCCAAGAAATTGTTTTTAACCAATTAGTGGAGCCTGCAGAAAGAGCCATTTCCTTGGGATGTGTAATGTAAACAAGTACTTGATTGTTGAATTTACTTCCCCATTGCTTGTAAAGTTCTGTATCACTGATTGTAGATAAAAAAACAAATCCTAAAACAATTGAAATTGAGATTTTAATTGCACGTTTATTATTTGGTTTATTAACTATAAATAAAAGACCATAAAGAAGTAAAATTAAGCTCATAATGTATGCTATTGCAGACAAGTCGAGCGCAAACCCATGGAATGAACTTTTGAAGAAAGTTGTTATTAATGAATCAGTATATTGTGTATGAAGGTAAGTAATGAAATACAATCTACTTATTAAGAAGGTGACTAAAAAAAATAAACACAATAAAAGATAATTTTTTAATAGTTTCAATGGTTCAATATAAGTTAAATGAGAATTTCTTCTATGTTTTGTTGTATGGTTTGTGCGATAGAATCTGTAGGTAAGTCATTGTGATCTGTTCCAAAAGGGTCTTCAATTTCTTCTGCAATCAATTCTATACTTGCAAATATATAGAATAATAAGCTAACAATCCCGATAGACCAATAGCCAAATTCCATAGCAAAACCAAAAGGCATACTTGCAATGTATATAAATATGATTTTTTTAAGAAAGATGTTATATGAATATGGTATGGGTGTTTTTTTAATGCGTTCACATCCTCCTAAATTATCGGTAAATAACTGAAGTTCTGGATTTAAGGTAAGTAATTGTTCTTGTGAAATTTGTTTGGTATTCACGAGTAAATAAACTTCTCGGTAAATAAATTTCATAATTCGATTAGGTACATGTTGTGAATTCAATTGTTCCTCAACTGAATATTTATCACATGCCATTAAATCATCTTTTGTTACACCATCTCTTAAATGTTGTTTAACGGCAAAAATGTAGTTGCTAATAAGGATATTAAATCTATTTTTGGACTCTTTGTCTTCAATAAGTTCGCTGATTTTAAGTGCTAAATTTCTTGAGTTATTTACAAAATTACCCCATATTTTCCGACCTTCCCACCATCTTTCGTAAGCGGAGTTGGTTCTAAAAACTAGTAATAAAGATAATACAAATCCTACTAATGAATGAATGGTTGTTGTATTTTTAAAATCTATTTTTAATATTTCCTTTTCCAGATAGGTAATTAACCCAGTAAAAACTGCCATTGCAATAATTGCTGGAAGTAATTTACGAAATGTATCACTTTTGTGAAATGCAAATATTAACTTCCACCAGTCTTTAGGATTGTAGTTTATCATTAGCTACAAAGTTCATTAAAAAATAGTAAATATAAAAGACGCACTTTTGAGATTACCATTGCAATGGTTTACGGTAGGTGATTCCAAACTGAACGTCTCTCATACTGATAGAATACTGTTTATGATTGATTTGCCAAGGGTTAGTAAACAGAGTATAGCCAGTGTAAACACCAATTTGACCAACATCATTAAAGTTTGTATAAAACGCTATTTGTGTGTTAATTGAAGTGTTGAAAGCCGATCTTTTATTCTCGGTTTTTACTATTTCATTAACCATGTCGATGTGTTTTGAGGTATTACTATGAATGTAAGAAATACCGCCACCTAAACCTAATGATAGATAGGATTGGTCTCTTATTGAAATTTCTTTTTTGAAATTGAATGGGATATTAATGACATGGTATTTATTTTTCACAGCTAAATTAAAACTTGCTATTGCATCATAAAAAGTAGTGTCGTTGCCTACAATATATAATAATTTGATATTGGCATATTGTATGATTTGTTTGGTATTATTTCTAGCCGCAATATCAATGCTTGTAATGTCTAGTTTAATATCTTCGGTTCTTAAACGGTAATCCAAACCAGTTTCAAAAATTAAGTCTTTTCCAAACTTGTAATTTAATAAAGCAAAGGTGTTAAATCCAATTCCATTGTGAGTAGTATTATCCTTGTTTTTCCATAAATCTTTGTGAACATATGATTCCAATGCATTGGGAACATTAGCTTTGTTGATATTGAACTGCGGTCCTATGCCAAATGTAAGGAACCATTTTTCGTAAAATTCTTTAGGGTTGTTTTTTTTGTTAGTTTTGAATTTTTTGTTTGTTGTCAAAGTCTCAATTGGATTAAAGAAACTAAGCGAAAAAAGATTGGGTTTAGTTTGAAAGTTTTTTAATCTCAAAAAGTTGATTTGTTGGAAATTTTCAATAGATGCCATTTCTTTTTCCAAAGAATTTTTATTTTCAAAGGTTGTTAAAATTGGTGTTAAGGTTGAATTAGGAATATTTACCTCTAATGGAGTTGATGTTTTTATCAAATGAGAATTATCTTTGGTATGTAATTTAGGAGATGCTTTTGATGCTTTATTAGATTGCAATGCAGTGCTTAATTGGGTTGTTGATTGAGCAGTTTCTCTTTGATATTTTATTGAATTATTATCATCAGTTGAGTTTTGATTTTTTGATACTGAGTTCCCATTTTCTTGATTGATTTCGACGATTTGTGATTTGCGTATTTGCTCGTCCTTACTCGAAAGTATGGTTTCGTTTGGAGAATTTACAACTTTTTGCTCAATATTAGAAATTGTAGTTTCCTTTTTTAAAGATACAGAAAATTGTTGACCAACAATGATCATTCCAATCAAAATAGCAGAAACAGTAAAGACCCACCAAAAGTTTAATTTTGCTTTTTGGTCAAGTTGACTTGAAATGTTTTGCCACATTTCTTCTTTGGGTGGCAAATTTTCACTTTCGAATGTTTTTTTTAATTTATTATCAAATTCCTCTGGATTCATGTTTAATTAATTCTTTATTATATAGTTGCCATAACATATATCTAGCTCTTGTAAGTGAGCTACGTGAAGTGCTTTCAGGCATGTTTAGTTTTTCAGCAATTTCTTTGTGATTAAAACCATCAACGGCATATAACATTAGTACAATTCGGTAGTTTTCTGGAATTTTATCTAACAACATTATCACAAGGTCATAATCGAAATTATCAGGTAGTTCAGATTTGTTTTCGGGTAATTGGTAGCTTAAATCATCAATGTTAACATTGAGTGTTAAACGTTTTAATGACCTTAGTTTATTAATAGCTTCATTGATAAATATTCGGGTCATCCAAGTTTCCAAACTACTTTGAAAATTAAAGCTTTTAAGATGTTGAAAAACTTTGACAAAAGCGTCTTGGAAAGCATCTTCAGCATGCTCCAAATCGGGAAGATATCGTTTGCTTATTGCTAGCATTTTTCCGGCAAAGCGATTATAAAGAGCCTTCTGCGACAATCTGTCACCTTTAAGGCATCCTTCAATAATTTGCTTTTCTGAAAACATTACTACCACTGATATGTGTTAGACAAATTTAAAAGAATATTTGCTGCAATAAAAACTAAGATTTTGATCTTATAAGATTTTGAGCCTGTTTAAAGGTTCTCTTTTTTATTCAATTCGAATAGTTTTAAGTATTTTACGGTGTGATACCAAGCGCTTAAGTAGCTCCATACAAAGCCCGCTTTTCCATTTAAAATGTTTAAGTAAAGGAAGTAATGTTTGAAAAAATAAATGGGAAAACTTAGGATACAAAATATTAAGGCTCTTTTTTTGCCTTTTTCTCTCAATTGAATTGCCCCTTTTGTGGTATATTGATTAAACTTACTAAAATAATGGTCAAGGTTTTTATAACTATAATGTAAAATACTTCCTTTTAAGGAGCTTGTGTTTCCATTCAATATAACTTGTTCATGAACATTGGCCTCATTGAAATTTCCTTTTTCTTTGTTAAACAAACGCAATATGTAATCTTTACTTTCTTTGCCATATTTAAAAGTCGTATTTAAAAACACATGTTGACGAGGAATTAAATAGCCGTCAATGTTTTTATCTTCTTTCAGTGATTTTAGTTCAAAAATCAATTCATCAGACAAAACTTCATCTGCATCCAAACTCAAAACCCAGTTGTTTTGTGCCAAAGAAACTGCCAATCGTTTTTGTTTGCCAAAATTTTCAAAAATGTAGTTGTAAACTTTACAATTGTATTGCTTTGCAAGTTCAACTGTATTATCGGTACTGTGGTCATCAACAATAATTATTTCATCACACCAAAATAACTTGGGCAGAGATTTAACAAGATTTTGTTCTTCATTTTTGGTGATAATGACTGCTGAAATAAGCATTTGACAAATTTATATATAAATATTAGATTTTGATATTTGATTTAAATGTAATTTAACTAATTTTTTATAGTATTTTACATTAATTAAAAATATGGAATATTTATATAATAAAGGTGCATTTATGTTTTTAATAAAAGTAATCTGTAGTATCATTGAAAGCTGCTTGCTTTTAAATTAAATTTATATTACAATTTGAATTAAATTTAAAAAAAATGCTATTTTTGTAAAGTATTGAAAACCTTTTTTTACATACTTTTAGTAATCTTTTTTTCCTTACCTGTTAAATCATTTTCACAATGTAATGCTAGTTTTGTGTCAAATGGTATAAAATGTTTGGGGGATACAATTTTGTTTAATTTTAATGGTCAAGGACAGTTATTAGATTGGGATTTTGGTGACATAAATTCAGGTAGTCAAAATAATAGTAATGATTCTTTTGTAAAACACTCTTTCACAGATACAGGCTTATTTTTAGTTCGATTAATTGTAAGAGATTCAAATAATTCTTGTGTTGACACTCTAATAAAATCTATAAGGATTTTTAAAATACCTTCAGCTAGTTTTGTAGTTGATAATACATGTCAAAATTTAATAACTAGTTTCTCAAATACAACTGTTATTGATGTTTATGATTCTATAAAATGGGTAAACTGGTCTTTTGGCGATAGCACTTCAACCAACAGTTATAATGCTCAACATACATACGTTGGCTTTGGTGCAAAAAATGTAAAATTAATAATTAAAACTAAAGAAGGGTGTGCTGATTCAATCACTCGAACAATAAACATTTATAGTAAACCCAATATATCTTTATCAGATGATTCTATTTGTCAATCAGATGATGTGAATTTTAGCGTTAATACAGGTGGGTTTTCTGTATCTCGTTATCAATGGCGTTTAGGGGATAATTCAACTCAAAATGCTCAAAATTTTTCTCATCAATATAGCCTTTCTGGGTTTAAAAAAATTTCTCTTAATATTGAATATAATGCCGGTGGAGCCTGTTTGATTGATAGTTTGTTTGTGTATGTATTTAAACAGCCCAACGCTTGGTTTTCTATAAATTCCCTGTTAAAACAGTGTTATAAAGGAAATAAAGTCTGTTTGTCATTAGGCGCTGATACTACAGGTATAAATTTTAGAAATATTTTATGGGATGATGGCTTTTCGGAATTAATCCCAGCTTCTTCTAATTCTATTTGCTATAAATATACTAATCCCAATGGAGGTTCATATAAAATCACACAAGATGTTATTGATTCTAATGGGTGTTCATCAAGGTATACCAGTGAGGATTCTATTATAATTTACAAAGAACCTAAAGCAAATTTTTTAATAAACAAGACAGGAGGTTGTTTTAAATCTGTAATTTCATTAAACAATATCAGTAATATGAAACCTCCAATGATTAAATGTTTTTATTTTGATTGGGGAGATATTGCTATTGATAGTATAAATTGGAACAATAATCAACATATTTATTCAGATGATGGAACGTTTAATATTAAGCTAACTATTATTGATAGTTTTGGTTGTGCAGATACTTTTATCTCCCAAAATAGCATTGTAAACACCAGTTTTATTGTAGATGCAAGGTTAGATACGGTATATGATTTTTGTAAAAGGACAAATCTTTTTGGCTTTAAACAAACACCTATTCTTGGAGCTAAGATTAAATGGTTTTTCAACGACTCAGATTCGTCTTCTCAATGGAATCCCAATCACCGTTATTCAAGGGGAAATGTTATAGGTCAATATATTCCAAGTGTAAAGATTAGTAAAAATGGATGCGATACAACTTTAATATTAGATACAGCAATTGTTTATGGTCCACTTGCAAATGCCAATATAGTTAATAGATTTCAATGTCAAATTAAGGATACGGTTTATTTTAATAACACATCTCAAACATTTAAAAACCATCAATTAAAAGTTACATGGAACGCTAACGATTTAAATGCTTCTAATTGTATAATTGATTCTAAAAGCAATATTAATAAAGATAGTAATTGTAATTTTAGTAAAGATTCATTGACATTTAAACATTTATATAAAAAAGGTTTTGAAAATTGTTACAGTGCTCGAATTACAGTTGAAGATTCTATTATTGGTTGTGTTGATTTTGCAGATTTGACATTGCCATTGATGCCACCAGATGCTTCAACAGGTATTAGTTTTAGTTATTCCCGAGGTTTGTGCTTAGGTCCTGAATTGTCAAAAAGAGTGACATTAAATTTAGGACAAACGACTCCAAGTTGTGGAAGAGAACAATGGTGGGTCATGTGGGATTCTACTTGTGCAGCTCAGTCAGGAAATTTTAATAGTTATTGGTTATCCAACCAGTCTGTTTATAATTATAATTATATGCCTTGTAATCCGGATGGAACGGTCTCTGTTGGGATTATTATACAAAATGGTTTAGATACTCAAAATAATATATGTAGAGACACCTTTTTTTATCATAAAGTAATTAAATTTGGTTTGTTAGAACCACGTTTTACATCAGATTATAATCCAAGTAATCATTACTGTAAGGGTTCTAATTTTAAATTCAATTTAAGAGATACTACTCTTGATTCAATTGTGTTTATTCGATGGGATTTTGGAGACGGAACATTTGAAACCAACCTCTCTCTCTCTCAAAGAACACATAGGTATTTAAAAAATGGTGTATATAAAGTATCTGTTTTTATGCGTCATGTCAATGGGTGCGAAGGTACAGATACAATGATTGTTCGGGTAGGTGTAAATGGGTCATTCTCTTTAAATAAATATTCAGTTTGTGTAGGAGATTCCGTAGTAATATCTAATACCTCAAAATACTTTAATGGAACTTCTAATTGGATTTTTCCTAACAGGGCTCAAATTGAAACTACTCTTTGGGATATAGGAGATGGTAATGGTTTTGTAATTCCATCGTCAAATGTTGTATTAAAATATTCAAAGATTGGGGATTACTATGTTAAAATGAGATATGTAGATAGTGCAGGATGTATTGATACAATAAGTATACCCAATCCAATTAGATTTTTTGATGTTTTTTCAAAGATTAAAATTCCTCAAAAAACATATACTTGTGCTCAAGTTGTTCAATTTTTTTCTTCAGCAACTGTGTATGATAGCATAAATAATTTTGGGCACAATGATGATAAAATCGTAAAGTTTTCTTGGTATTTTAATAATGGGGCAAGTAATAGTTTTCTCAAAAATCCATTTAAGTTTTTTAAAGCTGGTATTCATGATGTGAAATTGGTAGTTCAAAACACAATTGGTTGTATAGATTCAATTTCTGATGTGTTTACTATTATTGGTCCAACTGCAGTTTTGAAAATTATTTCAGATTCAATAGGCTGTCAACCCTTAAGTGTTACTTTTAAAAATGAAAGTATTAATGCAAATAGCTTCACATACAGATACAAAAATTCAGGCAACTCAATTACTAATACCAATAACCTTTCCAATATTTCATTTACATACACAAACTATGGCTTATTTTATCCTGATTTAATTGCTAGAAATACATTTAATAATAATGGGATTAATGTCACTTGTGCTGATACATTTCCTGCTACTAATGATACAATTTATCGTTTAGTAGTGGATGTTAAAGAAAAGCCTATTCCAAACTTCACTCATTCTACAAATTGTGCTACCAATACAACTGCTTTTACAAATACAACAGTATTTGCAACTGGAAAAGTAGCCAAGTTTGAATGGTTTTTTGGAGACGGAGATTCAAGTCATTCAAGAAATCCTATACATCAATTCTCAGATACAGGTGCTTATAGAATTGTATTAAAGACATATTCCCCATTTGGATGTATAGATTCCGTAACAAGAATAATTTATATTTCACCCTATCCTACAGCTGATTTTAATTTCAATGAAGTATGTCATGGTAATAAAACTCAATTTTCTGATTTGACAAATTCATATAATGACAGAATCAATCTTTGGGTTTGGAATTTTGGTAATACAAAAACGAGTAATTTAAAAAATCCTAGTATCACCTATTTAAAAGACTCTTTGTATAACGTATCGTTAACGGTCAGAAATAGAGCTGGTTGTACCAATTCCATTACTAAGCAAGTTAATGTATGGGCAAGGCCCATTCCTCAATTTGATTTTCAAAATGTATGTTTTAAAACTCCACATCAATTTAATAATACAACTAAATCTAAACAAAGCCCTTTTTTTAACACTTGGAAGTTTGATAACCAAGGCACCGATTCAAATTTAAATACTCAGTTTTTATTTAAAGATTCTGGTGATTTTAATGTTAAATTAATTGTTTCTAGTATCAAAGGATGTCAAGATTCTATAATCAAAAAAGTAAGAGTGTTTCCTAACCCAAAAGCAGACTTTGATATTTCAACTGTTTCATATTGTTTAAATCAAAATCGTTTTGATTTTATAAATAAAAGCTCCATTAATAGCGATACTTTTCTATCTCATCAATGGCAAAGTATAGATAATATTTCATCTAACTTAAAGAATTTTATACATCATTTTGATTCAGTAAAAAAATATCCAATTAGATTAATTAGCACAACCAATCGCAATTGTAAGGACACTGTCATTAAAAATATACAAGTTTTCCCTTCTCCATTTGCAAATAGGTTAATTTCTGTGAGAAATGAATGTATCAATGGAGATTCAGTCAGTTTTGAAGATGTTTCCATTTTTGATTCATTGAATATATCTAGAAATTGGATTTATCTTAATAATGTAATTAGTTCAAAAAAGAAATTTAACTATAAATTTAATAATGTAAATAAACACCAAGTAATACTAGAAGTTAGCAATCTTTTTTCATGTAAAGATTCAACTATTGATACAGTTGTTATTCATCCAAAACCAATTGCTAAAATAGGAAAAAGTATTAAAGAGCAATGTTATTTGAATCATCAAATATTATTAAATGATAGTAGCACAGTTTCAGATAATTCCTCATTAACAAGAAAATGGAATTTTGGAAATGGGGACAGTTCTATTTTTAAAAGTCAAAGCTACGTTTTTGCACAAGCAGATACATTTAATGTAAGATTAATTAGCCAAAGTGCTTGGTTCTGCAAAGATACCACATACAGTTCTGTTGTAATTCACCCAATGCCAATTGCGGATTTTAAAATTTTAAAAGATAGTCAATGTTTGAAAAATAATTTGTTTGAGTTTATCAATCAATCAAATATCAAATATCAAACTCCTTTATCCTTCAATTGGGATTTTGGAAATTCCAATAGTAGTTTAAATATTAATCCAACACAGATATTTCTGAAGCATGGAAATTATTCTGTTAAGTTAATTGCTAAGTCTAATTTCAATTGTACTGACACTATATATAAATATGTAGTTGTACATCCAATGCCCAAAGCAGATTTTAAATTTAAAGACAGTGCCCTTTGTTTTTTAGGTCATCAAATTGAAGCACATAATATCAGTACAATTCCATATAATAATTTTCAATTTTATTGGTCGAGTGATATTTATAAACTTGATAATTCAGATACTTTTAAAATTAAATATATCAAAGATAGTAGCTATTGGGTGAAATTGAAGGCTATTTCTGAGTATGGTTGTAAAGATTCGATTTCTAAAAAAGCTATAATTTGGCCTATGCCGATAACCGTTTTTAGGGTAGATACCGCAAATCAATGTTTTAGAAATAATTTGTATAGTTTTTTTAATCTTTCGACTTCAAAAGATGGGAATTTAAAATATAATTGGTTTTTTGGTGATTCTGATTCCTCAAATATTAAAGATCCGCAACATCATTATAACAACGATGGATTATTTAATGTAAAATTAGTGTCAAGTTCAATCAATGAATGTAGAGATACGATGAGTATAGATGTTAATGTTTTTCCAATGCCAAATGCTTTGGTTAGAATAAATAATCCTAGTCAATGTCTCAATGCTCAAAATTTTGTATTTCTAGATTCAAGTAACATTAAAAAAGGGTCATTGAAATCCAAATGGATTTGGTTCGATTCAAAAATAGATTCCACAAAGGTTGTTAACAGAACATTTGTTAAAGATAGTACATTGAGTCATAAATTGGTTTCCATTAGTAATCAAAATTGTAAAGATACAACGTTGTTTTCCGTAATAATACACTCAGTACCAAATGTTAAATTTTCTATTAATGATTCTGACCAATGTGTGAATGTTCAGCAATATCAAATGACAAATTTGTCTACGATAAATAAAGGTAATTTAAGCTATGTATGGAAATTTGGCGACTCTAATCAATCAATAATTCCTAATCCTATACATAAATATTCTAAACCAGGTATTTATGATATAGAGTTATTGGCTATTTCAGAAAATTTGTGCAAAGATAGTTTACGAAAAAGTAATAGGGTTTATTATAAACCTAATGTTAGTATTTTAACAGATAGTGCACAATGTTTGTTGAACAATAAATTCAATTTAATAGGTTCAAGTTCTATTGATGAAGGTCAATTAATAAATTATTTTTGGTATAAAGATTCTAAACTCTATTCAAGCAATAAAGATACTAATATAAATTATCAATCGGAGGGAACTTACACTATGACGTATATTGTGGAAAGTGATTTTAAGTGTCTTGATACCATCGTAAAAACCTTAATAGTTCATCCAATGCCAATTGCTTCTTTTGCTATTAATGACAGTGTGCAGTGTGAAAATAATAATCTTTTTGAAATTACGTCCACCTCATCAATTCCATATGGTTCTACTGCGGAAAAGTGGCAATTTTCTGATGGTGATTCTGATACAGGAGTTATTCTTAAAAGGCAATATAATTATTCAGATACCATTGAGGTTCAACTTATTTCTGAATCTGAATATTTGTGTAGAGATACAGCTTATAAAACCATATTTAATCAACCACAGCCATTTGCCTCTTTCATAATTAATGATACTAATCAATGCCAAAGATTTAATTCTTTTATATTCGAAAACAAAAGTGTAATTGGCCATGGAATGATAGATTATATTTGGGATTTTGGAGATGGTAACGATACTAATTCTATAAATGCAGAACATACATACAAACAACATCAAAATTATTTTGTAAGTTTAAGTGCCTTGTCAAATTACGGTTGCAGAGATACGCATTCAATCAAAGTAATTGTTTTCCCCGACCCAAAAGCAGATTATAATATTGTAAATAATAGCCAATGTTTAAGGAATAATTCTTTTCAATTTCAGAATTTATCTAGTATTGATAGTAGTCAAATCTCTTTTTTTTGGAAAATGGGAGATGGTTTTACCAGTTCAGTTAAAAATATTAATCATTCTTATCAATCGGATGGTCAGTTTCAAGTTATGCTTTATGTTAATAGCCAATATAATTGCAAAGATTCAATTTCAAAAATGGCTTTTGTAAATCCAATGCCTATTGCAAATTTTAATATCAATGATACAAACCAATGTATAAATGAACAGTTTTTTGTATTTAATAATACTTCTAGAATTAAGTATGGGAAAATAGATTCAACAAGATGGTGGATTAATAACTTGTTTTTTAATCAGCAAAACACTGTAAACATCAAAAATTACAGTTCAGGGATAAAAAATACATTTTTAAGGGTGGTGTCAGATAGCAATTGTATTGATACAATAAATAAATTTTTAAGAGTTTATCCTAAACCAATTGCAGATTTTACAGTGAATGACAGTGTTCAGTGTATTGAGGGTAATTTTTATATTTTTAAAGATAATTCTATAGATTCTTTTGGAGTTAATAATGTAAATTGGTACGTCGATAAACAATATCAAACAAGTGTCAACCCTTTTACAAAAACTTATAATATTGCTAAAACATACCAAGTTACAATGGTGCCTGTGTCAATTTATAATTGTAAAGATACAATTCAGAAGACAATTAGGGTTAAACCTATGCCTGATCCTAGTTTTAATTCATTAAAACCATTTTATTGTAATGATGAACCAGCTTTTCAATTACTACCTAAAACTTCAGGTGGTTTGTTTGAGGGTAATAATGTTAATGGTGATTTGTTTTCACCTGAAATTTTGTGGCAAGATACTGTTTCATATACTGTTACTGTGGAAAAATGCACAAGTTCTTCTAGTCAAATTACACAGATTTACCCTTTTCCAGAAATTGAGTTGGGAAATGATACTTTGCTTTGTAAACATGAGGCTTTATTGCTTAAAGCAACTAATTGGAACAGTGAGTATTATTGGCAAGATGGTAAGAGAAGTGCAGAATATTTGGCCTTTAAACCAGGTTTATATTTTGTTACCGCAAAAAATATCTGTGGTGTTGCTTCTGATAGTATTCATTTGAGTTTTAGAACTAATAATTGTAGATTATATCTGCCTAGTGCATTTACACCAAATTCTAATGGTGTAAATGATTTTTATAAGCCTATTACTTTTGGGGTAGAAGAAATGTTTTTTGAGATTTTTAATCGTTGGGGTGAGAAAATATTTGAAGGTGATATAAATAGTCTCGGATGGGATGGCACCTACCAAGGTGAATTAATTCAGGATGCTTATTTCGTTGTCAAGGTAAATTATACATTTAGAACCGAATTTAAAAAAGTTGCGGAATACGAAAAACAAGTATTTTATTTACTGAGATAGATCGCTCAGTTCCAACCATCTCAAGCTTTTCTCATCAATTTGCAAGTTGGTTTTTTCAATTGCCAATGCCCATTCTGCTAATTCGGAATGGCTGCTACTGCCTTTATTTAATTTGTCGGTTAATTCTTGTTTTAAACGCTCCAGTTGTGCAATTTCTGTTTCTAAATTTTTGTATTCTTGTTGTTCTTTAAAACTGGCTTTTTTCTTTTTACTCTCCACTGCAATTGTTGCAGCAACATTACTCGATTTGGTTTCTGTTTTTTTGGATTCAGAAATTAGTTCTGTTTTTTGGTCTTTGTAATCGGTGTAATTGCCATAAAAATCTTTAATTTTACCTTCTCCTTCAAAAACAAAAAGATGTTCCACCAAGTTGTCCA
Source organism: Bacteroidia bacterium (assembly GCA_044377005.1). Taxonomy (GTDB): domain Bacteria; phylum Bacteroidota; class Bacteroidia; order NS11-12g; family UBA955; genus JABMMZ01. Next base: position 16,664 of record JBILJV010000003.1, on the reverse strand, counting down.
TAAAATAGCGGTCGTGAGAAACTAATAAAAGACAACCTGCAAATTCACTCAAAAAATCTTCTAAAACATTCAATGTGTCTATATCTAAATCATTGGTAGGTTCATCCAGGATTAGGAAATTAGGGTTACTTACCAATACTTTCAGTAATTGTAAACGTCTTCTTTCGCCACCACTTAACTTGCTGATAGGTGTGTGTTGAACGCTAGGAGGAAACAAAAACATGTCTAAAAGCTTACTTACCACTACCTGTTCTCCGGTGCCCAAGGTTACGTATTCAGCAATTTCTTTAACCTCATCAATAATCCTGTTTTCGTTGTTTAAGTTATTGGTGTGTTGAGTGTAATATCCAATTTTTAAAGTACTACCATGTATTACTTCACCGCTGTTAGGTGCTTGAGTCTGGGTAAGTAAATCCAAGAAAGTGCTTTTGCCAATTCCATTTTTTCCAACCACACCAATTCTGTCTTTTTTCTTAAAAATGTATGAAAAGTTTTCAATGATATTTAAGTCATCAAATTGCTTTGAAATATTGTGTAATTCAATGATTTTGTTTCCTAATCTTGTAGTCTGAACCGAAATTTCTAATTCATTTTGATTCAAATTTTGAGTGGCTACTTCTTTTAAATCGTAAAAGGCTTCAATTCTGCTTTTGCTTTTCGTTCCACGTGCTTTCGGCATTCTGCGCATCCATTCTAGTTCTTTCACCATCAGGTTGCGTGCTTTGCTTACTTCTGCGGCATGAATGGTTTCTCGCATTGATTTTTTTTCTAGGAAATAGGCATAATTTCCTTTGTGTATATACAAGTTACCACGGTCAAGTTCAAGTATTTGATTGCTTACATTGTCAAGGAAATACCTGTCGTGCGTTACCATTAACAATGAAATTTGATGCGCAGTTAATAAATTTTCTAACCACTCAATGGCTTCTAAGTCCAAGTGATTCGTAGGCTCATCCATGATGATTAAATCAGGATTTAACAACAAAAGTTGTGCTAATGCCACTCTCTTTCTTTGTCCACCACTCAATGATTTATTTAATACTTCCACATCGCTTATCCCTAGTTTTGAAAGGATTTGTTTGGATCGTTTTTCAAACTCCCAAGCATCCAATCGGCTCATTTCATCCAATAAAAATTGCATTCTATCACCTGAAGCTTCAATATCAAGAATGGCAGCTTCGTATTCGTTGATGATTTTAACCGTTGGATTATCCGAAGAAAAAATGGTTTGTTGAATGGTTTTGTTTTCGTCTAATTCAGGTTCTTGCGGCAAGTAGCCCACACTACAACCATTTGCCAATTGTAATTCACCGCTGTCTTGCTTTATAAGGCCTGCAATGGTTTTTAGTAGGGTCGATTTGCCTGTGCCATTGGCCCCAACTAATGCCAGTTTTTCGCCTTTTGCTATACCAAAACTGATGTTTTTAAAGAGCCATTTTTCAGTATATGCTTTTGATAATTGATCAACAGAAAGTAAATTCATACAAGCCACAAAGTTAATGTTAATATGTAGTAAAATTAAGAAAGTTTCAATTTTGATGTGATTTATTTGGGCTTTTCTTTTAGGTTTGCAGTGTAAAAATTAGAAAGAATGAATTTATCGAATTATACCCTTTTAGACCGTTTTTGTAAATATGTACAAATTGATACCGAAGCAGACCCCAACTCACTAACACAACCCTCGTCTGAAAAACAGAAGAATTTAAGTAAAATATTAGTGGAGGAATTACATGCTATGGGTATTGTAGATGCAGAATTGGATGAATTCGGGTATGTATATGCCACCATTCCATCCAATACAGACAAGCAGGTGCCGGTATTGTGTTTTTGCTCACATGTGGACACTTCGCCCGATGTAACAGGTAAGGGAGTAAAACCTGTGGTGCATCACAATTATGATGGCGGTTTGATACATTTTGAAGATGACAAAAGTTTGGTTTTAAGTGCAGAAGAACATACTTACTTAAAAGAAAGAATAGGTGACACCATTATTACTGCTTCAGGACTAACTTTATTGGGTGCAGATGACAAAGCAGGGGTTGCTATTATTATGGATTTTGCGAATTATTTAATGCAGCATCCTGAAGTAAAACATGGTGCCATAAAAATATTATTTACACCAGATGAAGAAATTGGAAGGGGAGTAGATGCTATAGACATGAAAAAATTAGGGGCAGACTTTGGCTATACCTTAGATGGAGGAGAGCGAGGTGTTTTGGAAGGCGAATCTTTCTCAGCAGATGGCATGAAAGTGATTTTTGAAGGAATAAGTGCTCATCCGGGATATGCCAAAAATAAAATGGTTTCAGCCATCAAAGTAGCCTCACATTTCGTGGAGTTATTCCCCCAAAATACTTGGAGTCCAGAAACGACTTCAGGAAAAGAGGGATTTGTTCATCCATTGCATATTGAAGGAGGAATAGAAACCACGTTTGTTCAGTTTATTATCAGAGATTTTGAGACCTCAAAATTAGCAGAATATGAACAGAGAATTGAACAATTGGCCAAGGAAGCAATAGCAGCATTTCCGGGTTCCACCTATAAAATTGAAGTGAAGGAACAATACCGAAACATGCGCGAAATGTTAGACCAATATCCTCAAGTAATGGGAAATGCCATGGAGGCATACAAAAGGGCAGGACTTCAAACCCGCATTGAGAGTATCAGAGGCGGCACAGATGGCTCAAGACTGTCGTTTATGGGTTTGCCTTGTCCCAATATCTTTACAGGTGAAATGGCGATACACTCCCGAAAAGAGTATGTCAGCTTACAAGACATGCAAAAAGCCGTGGAGGTTTTACATCACTTGGTACAGGTTTGGGAAGAGAGCCATTTTTGATTTTTCGGTTTTGATTTTACATCAATTTTTACACTAAAAAACCAATTTGGATCATAGGTTTTTTTGGTTGTTTAGAGTTAATGGATTTAATTTGTGAGAAAACAAACACAAACTAGCAATCAAACAAACCCTGCACGAATCAAAACTGTCCATCCAAAATAGGAGTGATAAGACTGATTTTATAAGACCTATAAGGGAGTTAGAGATCAGGCTAAAAAGACAATAACAATATTAATAATGACATTAAAATTATGAGTATAGAAACACTAAAAGAAAAAGCTAAGACCTACAGTATACCTCAGGAATATCTTGATTCAAAAGAAAAAGGAAGAATTGAGTTTGTAACTAAATTTCCAATAGACAAAATCTCTGAATTAAGTTTAGATCAATATGTTTTAGGTACTGATAAAGAAAGTTTCTGTTACTGGCTAGAGTTTAAAAAAATTGATGACAAAGTAATTTTATTTGGTGTTGGAGGTGGTAATGCTTCAAAATTTGGCTTGTATAAGTCAAAGGATGGTTCATATCAAATTGGGTTTGGTGAAAAAAAGAAAACCTTAAATGGAAAGGAATTAGAGGATTATTTTACTTCTATAAAAAACACAATCATATTAGCGCTAAAGTATGTTTCTGAAAACAGAATTTCAGAAATTAAAAAAATGAATATTCTATTTGGGAATATGATATTACAAAAAATTATTTCCATCTATTACCCAGATAAATTTATTACCATTGGTTCATCGAATGTTTTGATTGACCTTGCAAAATATATTAATCTCGAAAACATCGAAATAAATTCAAATAATCTAATTGAAATAAATTACGAATGTAAAAAAGCAATAGATGCAATACCTGAATTTAAAAATTGGTCATATGAAAAAACAGGAACTTTTGTTTGGAATTATTTTGATGGAGAAAATAAAAAAGGTAGTAGAAAAGACAATATTAATTACTATCTAGTTGGAGCATACTGGGATGGTAGTAATCCGACAGACCAAACAACTAGATTTGTAGAGAACGGTATTTGGGAAAATGGTTATGACGATAAATTTAATGAGGAAGTAAATGGAGTTCCGGTCGGAAGTAAAATTGCAATAAAAGCAGCTTTCACAAGAGAAAAAACTAAATCTGTAATGGCAATAAAAGCCATTGGTACCGTTAAGGAAAATTTAAAAGACGGTCAAAAATTAATCGTAGAATGGGACGATAATTTTAATCCATTTGAAGTTAATTTTTCAGGCGGATATTGGGCAACGATTAAAGAAGTTACAAATAAAGACCACATTAATTCCATTTTCAATAGCAACCCTAATGATGTAAATAATTTTGAATCTGTAAAAAGTAAATTTCAAACTTCTGTTTTTAATAATTATATTAATTTTCTTCGTAAGACAATTTCAGATTTAAAAATAAAAAACAAAGACCAACGTATTGTCTATTCTATCAGAGATAATAGTTTAAACTTCATTGTAGGACAGCGTTATTGTTTTAATTTATATGCTAATGATACGAGAGGTGTTTATGGTGTTATTTCAAAAGCAAAATTGACAGAAAATAGTGAACCCTATGAAGGAAATCCACCACAACCTTACTACTCGTATTTCAAAGAGTTTATTCCAAATACAAAAGAATGGGAAACCATAATAGAATCTATTAATGAGGAGCTAAGCCGAACATCAAAATCAGGTTACAGAAAATACAATGATGTAGATTTCGAAAACTTTGTATTCTCAATTATTGAAGACAAAAGTTATACAGAAATGAATTATCCTCTTAATGCAATTCTTTACGGCCCTCCAGGCACAGGTAAAACCTATAATAGCATTGACAAAGCAGTTGAAATTGTTACTGGTATTAAAAGTAATCATGAGGAGAGCAAAGTGTTATTTGATAAGTTAAAAAAAGAAGGACAAATCGAATTCGTTACTTTTCATCAAAACTATTCTTACGAAGATTTTATGGTTGGAATAAGACCTGATATTGAGTTTGAGCATTTACGATTCAAACCTTACAAAGGAATTTTTTATGAGTTAGCAAAAAAAGCTAGAGAGAATTATTTTGCTTCAAAAGAACAAACTACATTGGCTAAATCTTTTAACCAAGTTTTCAATGAAATCATTAAACCAATTGAAGAAAAAAACGAAAGCATAGAAATTACAATGGTTTCAGGGCTTAAATATAAAATCACTGATGTAAGTGACACTACAATTCATTTTATGAAACCATCAGGAGGTACTCAGCACACTTTAAGTATTCAAACACTTCAAGATGTCGTTGAAGGAATTAAAGAGGTTACTTCTGGTCTTGCCGCTTATTATTATCCTTTAGTAAAACTTATACAAGAAAAAAGAAAGCCAGTTGGAAACGGACTAAAAGAGAAACTTAAAAATTTTGTCTTAATCATAGATGAAATTAATCGTGCGAATATTTCAAAAGTTTTTGGAGAATTAATTACACTTTTGGAGGAAGACAAAAGGATTGATGCAAAAAACGAATTGCGACTTACATTGCCAAACGGAGATAAAGAATTTGGCGTTCCGCCAAATCTTTATCTTGTTGGTACGATGAATACCGCTGATAAATCAATTGCTCTTATCGACATTGCTCTTAGGAGACGTTTTGAGTTTGTTGGATATTTCCCTGATTATAGTAAGTTGAAAGAGAGTGATGGCGTATTGCTAAAACAAATCAACAAGGAAATATATTCTCGTAAAAAATCGGCTGATTATCTAATTGGGCATGCCTACTTTATGACAGGTCTTGACACATTCAAAATTATCAAAAACAAAATTATACCGCTTCTTATGGAATATTTTTCAGGTAAAACTGAAGTTGTCGAAGAAATATTTAAAAATAGTTCGTGGAGCATCAAATATGACATTGAGAAATATGATTGGATTATTCAACCAATAAGTTAATGTTTACACTATTTGAATATGGTGAACAGATATCCGTAAAAGACAGAAAAGGTCTTGAGGAATACTTGCATTTCCTATGGCAAGATTATAAAAACCTTTGGGTTGATGAAAATCAAGAAACAAAAAATTTAAACAACTCAAATTATCAACCCTTTATTTCTTTTGATGGCGAAAAGGCTAAAGCAAATAATTTTGTTGGCTTCATAAATTGCAATGATGATTCTTTAGAAATTTACCCAAAGGTTTTTCAAAATATGCTATATCCAAATAAAATTTCCCTTTAACCAATCTTTCCTAGACAACTTTGAAATCGACCGATTCCCTGAATTGATTATTTATTTAATCGGAAAACAAATCAACGAAACTGTAACCGCAAAACCTTATTCTGCCTATGAGGAAGTAGAAGAGGCATTATTGACACCAAGAGGAAAAATTAATTTTAATAGATACACAACAAGCTTAACATATGGCAGACAACAATTTATTGATTGTGATTATGAGCCTTTCGTTTACGACAATAAAGTCAATAGAATAATTAAACATTGCGTTCGTCTGTTATTAACACAAACGACAATAACTGAAACACAAAGAATTCTTCATGAGATCATTCATATACTTGACGAAGTTGAAGACCAAACCTGTACAATAAATCAACTGAATCAAATAAGAGTACCAACTTTATTTGACGAGTATGATGACGTGATGCAATGCTGTAAAATGATTCTTGAAAATCAGATTTATTCTCATGCTGAATATGAAATGAAAAATTGGAGTTTGCTATTTCCTATGGAATATGTTTTTGAAGATTTCATTTCAGGTTTTCTTAAAGACCATTTTAGCAAGGACTTTGAAATAGAATCTCAAAAATCGGAACTATATCTTCATCAAAATCCGAAAACATTTAACTTACAACACGACATTTTATTGACAAATAAAAAGACTAAAGAGAAAATAATTATCGACACAAAGTATAAGCCAAGATGGGATTTAAAATCAACTGACAATAAAAAAGGCGTTTCTCAGACAGATATTTATCAAATGATTAGTTATGCATATCGAAGAGGAACAGACAAAGTAATTCTAATTTATCCAAACACTTCTGAAAAATTAGCAGAAGATTATGTTTTCAAAATTCAGAAATCAAATCAAAATGAGGAAATAAAAATCAAAATTATTGATGTCCCATTTTGGTCTTCGGTAGACCATTCAGAAATTGAAACAAATTTAATAATCAAACTTGACAATGTATTACGCAACGACTTTTAACCAATTAGGACAAGAAGGCCAGACGCCTAACACGGATTTAGCTTCGCTGAATTTCAATTGGCAAAAGTGGCCGTTCAGTGCTCCGCAGACACATTTGTGATTAATCAAAGTTTTGTTCCCCGCATCAATTCCGATAGCTATCTGGATGGTGAAAAGCCCCACCTTCGCCAAGCTCGAAAACGTTAGTGGTTGTTTCCCTGTGGAAGGCTTTTAGCATAGCATATTACGCTGGCGACCACCCACTGTTTTAAAACCAATCCTTCATTTTATCGAAGAATCCTTTTTCTTTTTTGGCGTTTTTAGGAGAGAAATTCTCTGAATCCTTCAGTTTCTTTAATAAATCAGTTTCTTCGGAATTTACTTTTTTAGGAATCCATACATGAACTTTGATTAATTGGTCACCTGTTTGGTAGCCGTTAACTTCAGGGAATCCTTTGCCTCTTAATCTCAGTACTTTTCCACTTTGTGTGCCAGCTTCAATGGTTATTTTAGCTTTACCATCTATTGTAGGAACTTCCACTTGACAACCTAATATGGCATCAACCACACTGATGGCTAATTGGTATATAACATGTTGGTCTTGACGTTCCAATTCAGCATGTCCTTCTTCTTCAATATAAATTAATAAGTCGCCATCGATACCACCACCTGGAGCAGCATTGCCTTTGCCATTGATAGACAATTGCATACCTTCTTGAACCCCTGCAGGTATTTTAATTGTTGTTTCTATTTCTTCGTGAATAAGACCGTGTTCATTAGAACCTGCGGGTCTGTTAGAGATTGATTTTCCACTTCCTTGACAAGTTGGACAAGCACTTACAGTTTGCATTTGCCCTAAGAACGTTTGGGTTACTCTATTCACCTGTCCTCTGCCTTTACAAGTGCTACATTCTTTAAAAGTAGTGCCTTTGGCTTGAACCAGTTTTTTGTATTTTATTTTCTTTTCAACACCGTTTTTAATATCGGCATAATTTAGTTTAAGTTTTATTCTGATATTGCTACCCACATTGGCTCTTGTTCTTCCATTTCTGCCCGAACCTCCACCAAAAAAGTCGCCAAAACCACCACCGCCACCACCGCCAAATATGTCACCAAATTGACTAAATATGTCATCCATATTCATGCCACCGCCTCCGTATCCTCCACCTGAAGCACCACCAACGCCAGCATGTCCATATTGGTCATAACGCTGTTTTTTTTCAGCATTGCTAAGTATTTCGTATGCTTCTGCGGCTTCTTTAAATTTCTCCTCAGCAGCTTTGTCACCCGGATTTTTGTCAGGATGGAATTTGATAGCCATTTTTCTATAGGCTTTTTTTATTTCCTCCTCAGTAGCCGATTTGCTAACCTCTAATATTTCGTAATAATCTCTTTTTGCCAAAATGTTTTATATTAATTGTTATTCACCTACTATCACTTTTGCAAACCTTACCACATGTCCGTTGAGGGTATATCCTTTTTCGGTTTCGTCTATGATTTTACCTTTTAATTCTTCGTTAGGTGCAGGAATTTTTGTAATCGCTTCGTGTAAGTCAACATTGAACTCTTTACCGATACTTTCCAATGGTTTTAATCCTTTGTTTTGAAGGGTATTTACAAATTTTTGGTGAATCAAGGTAACACCCTCAGCAAAAGATTCAAGATTTTGTTTATCAGCATTCACTTTCATGGCTCTTTCAAAATCATCTATGACAGGTAGGAAAGATAAAATAACTTCTTTGCCAGCAGTTTGAAGTAGTTCGGCTCTTTCTTTAGTGGTTCTTCTTTTGTAATTGTCGAACTCAGCGTATAATCTTAGAAATTTATCATTAGCTTCTTGTAAATCTGCTTTTAATTTGCTCAATTCATCTAATTCAGTTTCAGTGTTTGATGTTTTTGCATCATTACTGACTTGCTCATTTGATAATTCGATTTTTTCTTCTTCTGTCATGATGTATCTACGTTTCAAATTGTTTGCCATTGTTTAAATATGACAATATGGCTTGTTAGAAGGAGGTATTTGTCAATAAAAGTGACAAAAAATGACTGATTATTTGGCAAGTTCAGTCAGTGAGTTTTCTATCTCTTTAACAGTGATTGCGGAACTTATCAAAGTCCATTCTTTATCAAAAACAATTATTTTAGGAATAGAGCTAATATTGTATTTTTTGACCATCGGAGAATTATATTTTTTAAAATCACAAATATGATTTTCCCATACCATTTCATCTTCGGTTATGGCGCTTTTCCAGTTGTTTTCTTCAGTATCCAAGGAAACGCTGATAAAGACGATTTTTGAATTGTTTTTGTATTTTTGGTAGATTCTAGCCAAATTTTTATTTTCAGCACGACTTGCTTTACTCCAAGAAGCCCAAAAGTTAATGACTACCACTTTGTTTTTATACAAACTCCAGTTGATAGAATCGCTAAATCGTTGGATATTGGCTACTGAGTTTTGCTTTGTTTTAAAGCCACTCATGATCAAACTGACAAAAATGATAAGAAATGTAATGGATATTTTCATGATAAGTTAAGATTGCTTAATCTATTCTTACAATTTCTGCACCAATTTCATTTAAGCGTTTGTCAATGTATTGGTAACCACGGTCAATTTGCTCAATGTTTTTGATGGTGCTAGTGCCATTTGCACTCATTGCAGCAATAAGCATAGCAACACCTGCTCTAATGTCAGGGGAACTCATTGTAATGCCTTTAAGGGGTATTTTTTTGTCCAATCCCATCACATTGGCACGGTGTGGGTCGCACAAAATTATTTTAGCACCCATGTCAATTAAATTATCGACAAAAAACAATCTGCTTTCAAACATTTTTTGATGAATGAGTACATTTCCACGGGCTTGCGTTGCTGTGACAAGAATAATACTTATTAAATCGGGGGTAAATCCAGGCCAAGGAGCGTCTGCAACGGTAAGAATGCTTCCATCGATGAAAGACTCTATTTCATAATGGTCTTGCTGTGGGATAAAAATATCATCTCCAATAAATTCCATTTGTATACCTAATCTTTTGAATGTATCAGGAATTAATCCCAACTCTTTAATTTGGCAATTTTTGATACGGATTTCACTGCCAGTCATAGCGGCCAAACCGATAAAACTACCAATTTCAATCATATCAGGTAACATTGTATGTTCAGTGCCTGCCAAATATTTTACCCCTTCGATGTGAATTAAATTACTGCCAATTCCTGTGATTTTGGCACCCATTCTATTCAGCATTTTACAAAGTTGTTGTAAATAGGGTTCACATGCCGCATTGTATATGGTTGTAATTCCCTCAGCCAAACTTGCAGCCATTACTATGTTAGCCGTTCCTGTAACAGAGGCTTCGTCGAGTAACATATAGCAACCTTTTAGACGGTTATTTTCTGTAGTAACTTTATAGAATTGTTCACTAGCAAGGTATTCAAAACGGGCTCCTAATTTCATGAATCCAATAAAGTGGGTATCTAATCGTCTTCGTCCAATTTTGTCCCCACCTGGACTAGGTATATATCCTTTTCCAAATCTTGCTAAGAGCGGACCAATGATCATAATAGAACCTCTAAGTGCTGCACCTTTTTGTTTGAACTCTGCAGAATTCAGAAATTCAAGATTGATTACATCAGCTTTAAAAGAGTATGATTCTTGACTTAATTGATTTACTTTAACGCCAAGGTCTCTGAGTAAGTCAATCAGTTTGAGAACATCTCTTATTTGGGGTATATTATGTATGATAACCTCTTCGGGTGTAAGAAGCACCGCAGAGATAATTTGTAATGCTTCATTTTTGGCACCTTGAGGAATGATTTCTCCTTTAAGTTTTTTGCCACCAGTTACTTTGAAAGTTCCCATTATAGATGTTATTTTCTTTTTACAAATTTTTTGTTTTTAAACTTATTGTTTGGTTTAAAAAATTTCTTTTTAGCTTGTTGTTGTTCTAAAGTTATTTCTAGTTGTTCAGGTGTAACTTTTAGTTTTTTATTCGACAGAACTTCTAGATGGTCAGCTAGTTGAGAGTTGCTTAAATTTTCATTATTCCAATTTTTGGAAGAGTTAGTCATGAAAGAGGCCAGTAAGTTGAGGAATTCTTTTTGTAAGTCTTCATCACCTAATGCTGTGGCTTTATTGACCATCATTTGCAGATTGCGACCATAAAAACGGAACTTAATGGGTTGGTTAGGGTATTCTATTTTTTCAGGTTTCTGATAGATTTTAGTTTTTTCAGGTACAGGAAAAGGGGAATCTACATTTAAGTTAAAGTTTGCGATGATGTGAAGGTGGTCCCAAAGTTTTTGTTTGTAATCGGATTGATTTTTAACAGTAGGGTTTAGGATTTCCATGACACTAATGAGCGTATCTGCCAATTTGGTTCTTTTCTCTTTAGGTTCAACTGAGCAAACATAGTTGACATAGTTTTGAAAAGATCGGCCATATTCAGAGATAATAAGGTTTTCAGATTGAGTATTGTATTTAAAAAGTTCTTCCATTGAAGTTCAATTAGTAGGTCAAAGGTAACAAAAAATATAAAAAAAAACCTACAATTGAAAAATTGTAGGTTTTTTGTAAGGTTATAGGTTGATTAGTAACCGTTTTTAACTCTTTGCGCAGGCGATTCAGAGTTTCTTGGTTCCATGGTCATTAAATGTTTGCTACTATCTTTAGCAGTAAAACTAATTTTAAGTTCTTTGTTTTTTAATTTGATAATTTCACAAATTAAAACGTCAGAATCAACAGCTTTTGAAAGGTCTCCGTTGCCACTGTTACCAAAAACAACTTTATCATGTCTTTCAGTGAAAGACCAACGGCCATGTTTCGCTAAGTTTTTGATAAATTCATTTTCGTTCAATTTAATAAATAATTTATAGTGGCTGTCGTTATGAACCATTACTTTATTATTATTTGCTTTTGAAAAAGCTTTAGTGAATTGTGGGCCAAAAGTGAAATGACCATTACGTGTAATGGTAAAGATGTGTTCAACAGAATCTCCACTTTTAAAAGAATTTAAAGCAGCAGCATTATCTTCATTATTAATTTTGTAGTTAACAATTGACCACTCATTTGCAATACGGTCAGTTTTTGAAATTAAAGAAATTCCAGGACCTTCCTCATACTTACATGAAGTTAATGCTATACTAGTTAAAAATAATACTGTTAGGACTAAATTAAATTTTTTCATTGATTAATTTTTTGTGCAAATATATGTGATTGTTTAAAACTATGCAATTATTTTTTAAAAAAACAAGTTTAAATTAAGCGTACTATTGAAAATATCTCTATTTATTGCAAAGGTTTTTGTGGAAATTCCATCTTTAAATTCTGTCTTTTTTACTTCATTCAATGTAAAATCATAACTTTCTATTGTAAAGGTATTGTCTTTCGAAATGTTGTATGATGGTCCAAAACCTATTTCAAATCCTATGGACATTTTTGGCGCGAAAAAATATTCTGCACCTACAAAACCTCTTATCCCAAAAGTAAATCCACTGTTTTTTCTTTCTATTATTCGGGTATAGCCTGTATCATATAATTCTAATTTATTCCCAAAAGTAGTTTTTTCGTTTATGTTGTTAAATCTTATAAAACCATCAACCCCTGCAAAACCTTGAAGTCTAGTTTTGCCTTTTCTGAACTCTTTTCCAAAATTTAATTGAAATTGATTCGTGTTTAATTGCCCTTTGTTAATGACTCTAGAATATTGAGTTGCCCCTGGACTCACATCTAAAACAGAGATTTCTGTACTTCTACTATTTGTGTTTAGTAGAAAAGATAAACGATATGCTTGATTTTCTTTGATAAAATATTTTCCAGAAAAGCTGTAGTTGTTTATAAAATTAGCATTGGGTGATACATTACCCGAATTTGAAAAAAATGAACCCATATATTTCAGAAATGGATCTGCACCAATACCTATACTATAATCACCTTTTTCGGGTAAAATAGCCAAACCTCTTTTGTTTTTTAATACTGGATTTAATTGTGAATAAGCGTTATAACTTATCAAGATTAATGTTGTAATTAGTATTTTTTTCATCGTGCGAATTTACTTCTTTTGGATTATATTTTCATTAATTTAGCAAATTTCAATACCAATGTTTTTTGTCCTGCTTGTGTAAAATTGATAATTGCTTTTTTATTTTCCCCACTGTCTTCCAATTTAAGAACTTGTCCTTTGCCAAATCTTTGATGTTCAACTTCGTCTCCCTCTATTAATAAATCATTATCTCCCGCTACAAAGTTTGCTGATGTTTGAATCGAAACTGAATTGCTGGAAAACAGCTGCTTGCCCACTTGCATCCCATACCCTTTCCCATAAGTGCTAACAGTATTTGTTTTAGGATTCAAACTTCTAGGGGCATCTATTTCACGTTTGTTTTGAGGGAACTCAAATTCTACATATTTTTTGTCAATTTCATCAATAAATCGACTGGGTTCACATGGGATTAAATTGCCGTATTTAAATCTTGAGGTTGCAAATGATAAGGTTAGTTTATGCTCCGCTCTTGTTACCGCCACATAAAACAAGCGTCTTTCTTCTTCAAGTTCGTGCCTGCTGTTCAAGCTCAATTGACTAGGGAATAAATTTTCTTCTAAGCCCACAACAAACACATTTTTAAACTCCAATCCTTTACTGCTATGTATTGTCATTAAAGTGACCTTATCAGTATCGTCATTGTCCTTGTCGGCATCGGTAAGGAGGGCGATGTCCTGAAGGAAAAATGATAACGTTTTGTCGTTTTCATTGGTATCATCTTCCGTAAATTCTTTGATTGCATTCAATAATTCAACCAAATTTTCGTATTTAGAAATGCCTTCAACGGTTTTATCTTCTCTTAAATGTGATACTAATCCTGAGTTTTTGGCTACATATTCAGCAACTTCATATGCATTTTTTGTGGCTTGCATTGTTTGAAAGTTGCTCATTAACATGTAAAAGTTTTTGAGATGAGCAGTTGCTGCCCCAAAATCAGGAAATAAATTGATTTTTTGTATCACTTCCCACACTGACAAATCGTTTTGATTAGCTGTATAAACAAGTTTTTCTATCGTGGTATTGCCAATTTTTCTTGCTGGGTAATTGATTATTCTTTTTAATGCCTCTTCATCATTGGGATTAACAACCAATTTTAAGTAAGCTAATAAGTCCTTAATTTCCTTTCTTTGGTAAAAACTAGTGCCTCCATAAATTCTGTATGGAATGTTATTTTTTCTCAGAGCCTCCTCAAAAGATCTACTCTGTGCATTCGTTCTGTAAAGTATTGCAAAGTCAGAGTTGAGACCATGTGTATTGTTTTTTTCTTCGAAAATCAATTGTGAAATTAATCGCCCTTCTTCATTGTCACTCAATGCGCGAAGTATTTTGATTTTATCACCTTCTTGGTTTTCTGTAAAAATTTTCTTGTCGAGTTTTTCTTTGTTATTGGAAATAATACTGCTGCTGGCATTGACAATATTAGAGGTGCTTCTGTAGTTGTGTTCCAATTTAAAGACAGCTAAATCAGGATAATCTTTCTCAAAGTTTAAAATATTTTGAATATTCGCTCCCCTAAAACTATAAATACTCTGCGAATCGTCGCCCACCACACAGATGTTTTCATACATGCTAGCTAGTTTTTTTACAATCATGTATTGGCACAAATTGGTATCTTGATACTCATCTACCATTATGTATTTAAATTTGTGTTGGTACTTGTAAAGAATATCGGATTTTTCATTAAACAGTCGAAAAGTATTGACTAATAAATCGTCAAAATCCATAGCGCCTGCTTTGAAACATCGTGCTTGATACGCTTCAAACAGTTTCGATATCATTGGTCTTCCTGAAGAGTTATCTGCCTCTAATAATTCAGGAATATTTTTATATTTGTCTGAGGTGATAAGGCTGTTTTTAGCGTTACTGATTCTGTTGTAAACAATTCCAGGTTTATATAATTTTTCGTCTAATTGAAATTCTTTTAGCAGTGTTTTTATTAAGCTTTTTGAATCGTCTGTGTCATAAATCGTAAAATCTTTTGGGTAGCCAATGTGTTCCGCTTCCACTCTCAAAATTTTGGCAAATACGCTGTGAAAAGTTCCCATCCATAAATTTTTTGCTTCAGAACCTACCACAGTTGCAATTCTGTTCTTCATTTCCTTAGCCGCTTTGTTGGTAAAGGTTAATGATAAAATATTAAAGGGATCGTTTCCTTGTTTTATAATATGGGCAATACGATAAGTTAATACCCTTGTTTTTCCACTACCTGCACCTGCAATAATCATAACAGGTCCTTTGATGTGCATTGCTGCTTCTCTTTGTGTAGGGTTTAGTTTATCTAAGTATGGAGGGTAATCTTGGTTCATCTTGTATTGACAATTTTACAGACATCTGTTGGGCTAATTTATTCAGATTTCTAGTGTTTTCAAATTTAATTCATGTTTATATAACTTATGTAAATATAATCAAATATTTTTTTAACATCAATTGTTTGAAATTGTGAACATGTTTTTAATTCTCTATTATCTATCTATTTTAGATACACTTAACTGTGATTTATTATTTAAAAAAATTAGTTTCATTTTTCTAATGTTGATAAGAAAAAGAGAATAACAATTAGTTTTTATTTTTTAATCAATTGAATGGTGATATTTGCATCTTTATTTTGTACGCAATTGTTGACATAGAAACGACAGGAGGAAATCCCGATAAGGATAAGATTACTGAAATAGCGGTTCTATTGCATGATGGTAATCAGGTTATCAAAGAATTCAAGAGTTTGATAAATCCACAACAAAAAATTCCACCCAAAATTTCTCAAATAACCGGAATTACAAATGAAATGGTGCAGAATGCACCACAGTTTTATGAAATTGCTAAAGCGTTTATAGAGATTACAGAAGGGGCTGTTTTTGTTGCTCATAATGTCCGTTTTGATTATAGTTTTATTAAAGCAGAATACAAGTCTTTAGGGTATCAATACCATCGAAAAACACTATGTACAGTGCGTTTAAGTCGTGAAACTTTTAAGGGTTTGCCCTCTTACAGTTTAGGGAAATTGTGCGAATCTTTGTCAATTCCTATTTATGACCGACACCGTGCTTATGGTGATGCGAAGGCAACTGTTTTGTTGTTTGAAAAAATAAAACATCAATCCTTAGGTAATGAGTTGTTCGATTTGGGACATGAAATAAAAACCAGTTTTTTGCCTCCACAACTTTCAATGTCGGTCATTGACCGAATACCCGATGAATTAACAGGGGTTTATTATTTTCATAATTCTCAAGGAAGTTTGTTGTATATCGGGAAAAGTATAGACATTAAAAAAAGGGTATTACAGCATTTGAATTTATCCTCAAATGGAAACCGTCGAGCGCTTGCCATGAAAGAGGAAATTGCCGATATTACATACGAGGCTACAGGTAATGAGTTAGTCGCATTGCTGTTGGAGTCGAATGAAATAAAAACGCATAAACCCTTTTATAATATCAGTCAGAAAAGGAGTAGGGCAATTCCTGTTTATGGCATTTATTTGATAAGGGATGAAGATGGATATTTAACCTTCAAGATAAAGCCTTACAACGAAGATGAGGAACCCATCATTACAGCCGACAGTCAGAAAAAAGCGCAAGACCAATTGTACAGATGGGCGAACAAATACCAATTATGCTTAAGTAAGTTAGATTTAC